>JAQBUE010000015.1 GCA_027624045.1 Acidobacteriota bacterium | reverse complement strand
CGCCGTCCCATTGCCATAGAACAAGTTTATCGACTCTTGTTTCAATGTGGAACTTCCACCACAGGCTGTTAGGCCTCCTTACTTTCGTCCCGGCCATAGTACCTAGACCGTAGTACCTGAGTACCAAAAGTCATAGTGGAGAAGTTCTTGTAAAATTGAACCTTGCCTTAATCTCGGATCATGTCCATTCTGAGGGAGTGCCAGTCGAATACCTTACTTTTTAGGCGATGTCCCGGAAACGGGTATCACGGGGAGATTGGGACACACAACGACAAACAGGGCGGTTACCGCCCGGAAAACTAAACCAGGAGCAAACACAATGGTCAAACTTTACGAACACATCCGCGTGCTGGCTACAGACGAGCGCGCACAGGACATGGTTGAGTACGCTCTGCTGGCGGGCTTCATCGCCGTCGCGGCAGGCGCGCTTCTTCCTAACATCGCCAACAGCATCAGTGTGATCTTCAACCGCGTGGCCAGCCTTCTGTCACAGGCCGCCAAGTAACGATCGAGAGCACGAGAGTGTACGTTCGGGCTCGGACCGCTTCTGAGAAGTCCGGCAGGGTTGACTGCTTGTCGCCTTGCCGGTCGTCTCGGGGCGGAGCAAGCCAGGAAGGTGCCTCAAGACTTCGAATTTCGGGGAGGAAACAGGAACCATGTCTAAATGGGTCGTGATCCGGCTTTGGCACGACGATCGAGCGCAGGATATGGTTGAATACGCACTACTCGCGGCGTTTGTCGCTGTCGCGGCCTCAGCTGTACTGCCGGAGTACGTCACCTCGATCAACGTCATCTTCAGTAGGATCCGAAGCCTGACATCGAAGGTAGCCGCCCTCTAGAAGAGTCGCGATAGGCCGCGGCATGCCACGGCGGTCCCGCCACGTTTCCGAAAATCAGTAACTTCCGCTCCAGCGGCCCCGCCCCTGCGGGGTGTCCGCATAGACCGTAACGCTCTTCAGTTCAACTGCTTTCGGGTCCAGCTTGAGACCCGCGCTGTTTGAGAAAATGGTGGGTGAGTAGTGCAGCATGAAGTTCGGTTGCATGCCGCTCATCTCGCCTCGATACTCAATCTCGCCCTCTCCTTCGTTCACAACCACGAGGATTCGCTTCAGTGGCAGGTCCGACTGATTGGTGAAGAGCAGTCGGCCGTTGAAGAAGCCAACTGAGACGTTCAGTTCCACTCCGGAGTCGAAGGAAGTCAGCGGCACTTCTACCGGCGCCGCTTGCTGTTCTTCGGCGGCCGTGCCGCAGGCAAATGAAAGGCAATACGCGAAAGCGGTCCCGGCCGCCAGCAGAGATCGCGGCCAAAGTCCAGTGCGAGACTCAGGATGCCGGTTAAGAGTTGGGTGGGTCATGTCGTGTTCACCGCTCGCCTCGTTTGAGCTTCGTGAGGCCGCAAGGAAGAACCAGAAGGAAAAGCGGAAGGGTGTCGGTAGACCTCGTCGTTCGTGAATCCAGGCGAGTACTTGATCGAACCGCGTACAATGCTAGTATTCCATTGTCACATAGGAGATTGGAATAGAGACGCTGCCCCGCGAATCTTTCGTGGAGCCTGCAAGGCGGAGCATGGACCTCAACGACCGTCCCGGAGCCCTCAATCGCATCCGGCCAAGCCTCGCCAAAAGCATTCTATCGAGGACTAGCGGGTTTATAGCACAAGCCGGGTTCACACATTCTCTCAATCCCGCCCGCAACTGCACGTTTGGCTGCACGTACTGCTATGTACCGACGCTACGAATCCAAGGAGGTCTGCGGCCGGAAGATTGGCGCGATTGGGGCCGTTTTACAACCTTCAAAGACAATGCGGCCTCGTTGCTCACAGGCGCCTTGCGGCCCCACCAGATCATCTACTGCTCGCCCCTGGTCGACCCTTACCAACCGGCGGAAACAACAAGACGGCTGATGCCGGAGGTGCTTGAAGCGCTCATCCGCCGGCCACCCCGTGTTTTCGTACTGCAAACCCGGGGTACTACGATTGTTCAAGACATGCCGTTGCTGAAGGAGCTTGCCGTTCGCACCCGGCTGCGGGTAAGCTTCTCGCTCACAACCGACCGCGAAGAGATCCGCAAGCTCTACGAGCCGCATTGCGCACCGCTCGGCAAGCGTCTCCACACCATGGAAACGCTACGCGAGGCGGGCATCGATGTCTTTGCGACGCTAGCGCCCCTGTTACCGTGCAACCCGAGGACTCTCGCCCGGCTGGCGCTCGCCGCGACCGAAAACGACTTGATTGGAGACCCTCTCCATGTGCGCTTGACGAAGCGCCTTGGAGCCACCACCCGAGCCGAGGCTTTCGAGGTCAGCCGCGTGCGAGGCCACACCGAGTGGCACGAGCCCGCTTTCCAGCGGCAGGTCGTTGAAACGATTCGCGAAGAGGCCCAAGCAGCCGGACGCCGCTTCGGAACCGGGCCGGCGGCGTTCGGCTGGCTCGCCGCCGAATAGGCGTGAAAAGCAACCTCTCCGGCCTTCCGAGATACAATGCATTGCTTGACGCCCGACGGACAGGTGCAGGCGCCCGCGAAACGCGCCTCCGAATGGGAAGACCTCGGAGAACGTTCCTCCCCCTCCTGGTACCTCGATCAACTGGTAGCTGAACAGAAGCGGCGGGAGCACCAGAAACTGATTCGCCGCTGGACCGCGGGACAGCGTCCCACCAGCATCCTGAAAACAGATGTTTTCGAGGAAGCCCACGGCAGCGATCAAATCCTGTTTGATCTCTTCGACGATGCCAGCCTGACGATCGGCATGGATGTCGCCTTCGCGACCGCCTGGAAAGCTCGCCAGCGCTGCCCCCGCCCGGCTGTCACCTTCTGCACCGGCGACGCCCGGGGACTGCCGATCCGAAACAACAGCATCGGGCTGATCCTGTCAACCTCGACGCTCGACCACTTCGACACGCGCGCCGAGTTTGAGCAGAGCCTCGCGGAACTCGTCCGAATTTTGCGGCCTGACGGAGAACTTATCATCACGCTCGACAATGCCTACAATCCCTGGTACTATCCCCTCCGCTGAGTCAGCCGCCGCCGCTCAGCGCCCTTTCGGTTGGGCTACACCGCTCCGCTGGGCGAACTCAAAAGGCAACTCCAGACTTTGGGTCTCGAAATCATTGACTTCGAAACCCTGATCCACAACCCGCGACTCATTTCCTCAGCAATTTTCACTGGCCTCCGAATGGCGTTAGGCCAATTCGCCGACTTCCCTATTCGAGCCCTGCTATGGCTCTTTGCTCTGGGCGATCACTTACCCACACGCTGGATTTCCGGCTGTTTCATAGCCGTTCGCGCCGCCAAGCCCGACGCCGCCAAGCGCTAGCCTGGCGGCTTGTCAACCGAGAAAACCGTGTAGAGTGCATCGGAGTAGCGCTCTTGAAGTGGGTAGCTGGGGCTGAGCATCTCCGCGAACCCCGGCGCCATCCTCGTCGGCACCACTAGATAGTCGTAGTGAACTCGGGCGAGCTTCAGCTTGGTCTCGTCTACTGCCAGGCGAAGCCCCCGATGCGCCGAGATGAAGTGAAATCTCCCGGGCGACCGCGCGTAGGCGCGGGCGGCATTATTGAGACTCAGAATGAGAGCATCTGGAGGCGCGTTGTCGTGGAGGTAGCGAACCGACGGATAGTAGCCGACCGCCGTTCGCAGATACTGTTCCCTATCGAGCCGCCCAGCAAAGTATGAGAACTGCGGGCCGTTGATCTCAACGATCATTGAGGGCAGCAGCGCGAACAGCAGGCTGTAAATCATCGCTCCCAGCAAGGTCCCCTTAACAAGCCGGCCTGACAACTCGTAGAACGCCATCAAGCGGCCGAAGGTCAGGATCACCAGAATCATGACCGGCACCATGGCATAACGAAGAATCAGCCAGACGTAACCCAGATAGAGAAAATGGACTGCTACGGCGAATAGGCAAATCAGCTCAGCGGCATCCCGTCGCTTGCGCCGCACCCAGAGCCAGGCCGGCGCGAACAGGACCAGAAAAATCCCGCACGGGTTGTTCGATGGCGATTCAAACGACCGCGTCCCTTCAAAATGCACGACCCATGGGTAACGCAGATAGGTCATCAACACGGAAGGCCGCGTCCCAGTCATTGGCGGAAGCTTGACCACAGCATTCTCGACCGCTGCCGGATAAAGTGGATTGCCGGTCAATTGGAACGTTCGCGCATGCCAGTGAAAGCCGAAAACAAGGCCAATCACGAAGCACAGCGCCAAGAGCCGTGGCCTCCTCCATGTCACCGACAGATAGAGAAGACCCAGCGGGACTGCTCCGAACGCCGCCGTGTGCTTCACACCGAAGCTTGAAGCCAGCAAAAATACTCCCACATAGATCCAATGGTCCCCTTCTTCATCCCGGTTTCGAATGAAGCAATACAGCGACCCAAGTTGGTAGAGGACCAAGGGAAAGTCGTTCTTGAAACTCGATCCCGCCCAGTGCAGAAAAGGCACCGTAGCCGCGAACACGACAGCCGCCACCGCGACAGCGGGGCTCAGTTCCAAGCGGCGGGCCAACGCATAGGCCAGAAACAGCGCCAGCAGGAAGAACAGCGGATTCACCATCTGGGCCGCCGCCTGCCCCCCGAGAACGTAGGCCAGCGTCATCAACACTTCCCCGCCCTGCGGAAAGTACGAATACGGCATGCCGGGCACAATCGACAACCCGTTCTGCTCGGCATAGTGCCTCACTTCCGCGAAGTGAAACAGCATCATGTCGACGTTGATGCTCGGCGCCAGAGTCAGCATCATCGTGCAGACAAAGAAAACGGCCCCGAGCGCAACCGTCACGCCGACATACGGTCTCGCTAGCTCATCATCGCCACGCCATTTTCGCCACGCCGCCGCAAGACCAAGCGGCAACTGGGCGAGTTGCCGGTGGAATAGCGTACAGGGAGCCAGCAGCAATACCACGAAAGTCCATACGTAGTAGCCATCCGCCAGGCCGATCAGAAACATTGCCGTCGCCAGCAGGCCGAAACCCACCGCCGACGACAGCGCGATGTCTTCCGCGCAGGACTCGCTGAAGAGCCCGATGCGTTCAAGGCAGAACCGGCCCGCGGCATAGGCGGCCGCCAGCATTCCCAGAACCGTCACCGTCGCCCGCGGGTCGTAAAACACCGCGCCGCCGAGCAGGAGCGCGCCGAATAGAAGAGGCTCGTACCGCCAGAGGCCTTTCTTGCGCGCCCAGGTATAGACAGTCGACCCGATCGCCAATACCGGCAACACCAGCAAAATCAGGCGGTAGTAGGCGGCCCCGGGACCCTTGAAGTATTCGACGTGCCACGCGAACGGCCCCAGCGTGAGGAAAAGGGCAAAGCCGAGCCAGAGCAACCACATGTACCGCGCAAAGGGGGATCGAAAACGGCTAATGAATTCCAACTCAAAGACTCCAGCCGCCACGCCCGCATCACGCCCAAAACCGGCTCCGATGCGCTAGCGTATCATAGGATCTTTACCAGGGAAGGTCGCGCGGATATGGCAGTAACTCGCTCTGAACACGAAAATCCCCCGTCCAACCCGACCGGCCTTGCCGCCGACAAGATCTCGCTTGAGCACGTTACCGGTTCGCGCCATCCCGAGCGCCCCGAACGATACTCAGCCGTGCTCGACTCCCTCGACTCGGCGGGCCTATCCAAAACTCTCTACGCCATTCCCTCCCGTCAAGGCACCGAAGACGAACTGGCCCTCTGCCATAGCCGTGAATACATAGCACTGGCGCGCCACGACATCGCATCCGGCGCTCACCACCTCAGCACCGGAGACACAATCGTCGGAGCGCGTTCCTACGATGTCGCCCTCTCCGCCGTGGGCGGGGTTCTGGCAGCCGTCGATGCCGTGATGACGGCCGTCGTCGGGAATGCATTCTGTGTCCAGCGGCCCCCGGGCCACCACGCCACGCCGGACCGCGGCATGGGCTTCTGCATCTTCAACAACGTGGCCGTGGCCGCCCGCTACGCGCAGCAAAAGCACAGCGTCGATCGAATACTCATCGTCGACTGGGACGTGCACCACGGCAACGGCACGCAAGACACCTTCTACCACGATCCTTCTGTCCTATTCTTCAGCACCCACCAGTCCCCTTGGTACCCCGGCACTGGAATGTCCGGCGAAACCGGCGAGGGCGCTGGCCAAGGAACGACGATCAATTGCCCGTTTCCCTCGGGAGCCGGGAGTGACGAGATCCTGGGGGCTTTTCGATCGAAACTCGTTGCTGCTGCCCGCGAGTTTCGCCCTGAGCTGGTCTTCATCTCCGCCGGTTTCGATTCACGGTTGGGAGACCCTCTCGGCGAGTTTACACTCACTGACGAAGACTTCAGGGATCTGACTTTGCTGATGATGGAAATCGCGGACGTGTCGAGCGCGGGCCGTATCGTCTCGGTGCTCGAAGGAGGCTACAACCTGGAGGGCCTTGGGTCGGCCGCCGTGGCCCACGTTCGCGCTTTGATGGGCGCCCCTCAACCGGCGCCGGGCTAGCTCAAGCGACGGCCCGGATTTCCCGTATGCGCGATGTGGTGATCGTGCGGAACTCGGGGTGCCCGAATTCCAGGTGCATGCCGCGCCCGATGTAGGCCACTTTCAGCATCGATCCGCCCCAGCTCGAACCGTGAATACTGACCAGTATTGGCTGCGGGCAAAACTGTGGATGGCCTGAAATCAGCGTCTTGCCGTCCGCCTGCACCATGATGCGGTAAGCGCGGTTCTCGGTTTCGATTTCGAGCTCAGACCCTTTGGGCAGGTCCTTCAGATAGACGCCGCCCTCGACCTCGGAGCGGACGATATTTCCATTGATCTCGTCGCTGAAAACACCGAGTGGCGTGAACAGATTGGGGTCGGTTCTGGAAGCGCCGGTATCCATGACGAACAGGACTCTTCCCCTATATTACCTCACCAAACCGGGTCGAACCCTGCATCGCGCGGATCAACGGCCCAGCGGCGGTCATCGCCCCCGGCTTAACCGCCGGAAATACTCGGCGACCGCTTCGCGATACTCTTCCGGAATCGGTTCGGAGATCGTGGTGCGAACCTGTCCGCCCTGCTCTTCCTCGACCTTGCGCCGTACCTGTAGCTCCAGTTGTTCGAGCAGCGAAAGCAGGCGCCCATACTCCTGCTGGAGCAGTTGGGGATTCCCCTGGAATCGCTCGTCGGGCAAGCTCTGTGCAAAGCGGCGAATCTCTTCCAAATCCTCTTTGTAGATACCGCTGGTCTGGAGATCCCTTGTCATGCGGGGTACCACACGCAACCCTTCACCAAGAGCCTGTTCCATGGCCCGGCGGCTTTCCTCATCCCAAACACCGCGTCCGCCTGGCCCTTGTGACGTGCGGGGGCCGCCAAAATTACTTGCGCCGCCAACCGATTGTTGCGGACCGCCCTCCCGGCCGCCCTGCTGACCTTGTGACGGTCCACCCTGTTGGGACTGCCCGCCTTGCTGGCCGCCCGGCTGTTGGCCACCTTGCTGCTGCCCGCCTTGAGCCTGCTGCTGGCCTTGCTGCTGGCCTGGAGTTTGCCCTTGGCCTTGCTGGCCCTGCTGACCTTCTTGTTGCCCCTGTGAGCCTTGCTGGCCTTGTTGGCCTTGTTGGCCTTGTTGACCCTGTCCCGCAGCGTTCTCAAGCCGCCGCCGCAGGTTCTCGAGTTGCGCAAGGGAGCGCTCCAAGCCTTGCTCCTGGCCCGGCCCCCCGGCTTGCGCAAGTCGCTCGGCTTGCTTGATGCTGTCTCGCAACTCATCGAGTGAGCGGGTCACCATCTCTTCGCCTTGCGCCGCCAGCGGAGCCATTCCGCGCCGAATGTATTCCGCAACCACTCTTAAACGCGTTCCGATCTCGTTCTGTTGCACGCCACCCAGAGCTTCCCGCAAACCGCGGGATGCGTCACGCTGCGAATCGTCCAAGCGACGAATCGCTTCCTGCATGCCGCGCTCAATGCCCTCAAGCTCTTCCTGCATCTCCTTCTTGCGGTCGGCCAACTCGAGAGCCTCGGTCGGTGATAAGCCACTCGCAAGCCGTTCACGGGTCCCTGTTGCCGCCTCGGCCTTGGCCTGCTCATCGAGCGCTTGCCGCAAATCCTGCTGTAGCCTTTCAGCGACCGCGCGCTGGTCATCCGCGAGCTTCTCGGAGCGCCGCGACAAATCCGAAAGAGCCGAGGCAGTCTGGCCGCGCCGTTGACCGTCCAACTCCCGCAGCGCTTCTTGCAGCCGCTCCTGTGCCCGCTGCGCGGAAGCCGGGTCGCCGTCTTGCGGATTCTGAGCACTTGACGGACTCGTCTCCATGTCACGCGTCGCCTGGTCTAACCGCTCGATGATCTGCTGCAGGTTCTGAGGACTCGCCGGGCCGCCCGAGGGCTGGCTCCCCTGAGCGCGCTGGCCTTGCTGCCCCTGTTGTCCTTGCTGGCCCTGTTGTCCTTGCTGGCCTTGCTGTCCTTGCTGTCCTTGCTGGCCTTGCTGTCCCTGCTGTCCCTGCTGGCCTTGTTGTCCCTGTTGACCCTGCTGACCTTGTTGGCCTTGCTGTCCTTGTTGACCTTGTTGGCCTTGCTGTCCCTGTTGGCCTTGCTGTTGCTGCTGGGCCGACTTGCGTTGCAACTGCTCGAGCTTGCGCTTCAGCTCCAGCGCTTCGCGCCGCAACATCTCCTGCTGCCAACGTTGCGCGAACGTCATCTCCTCCTGCTGCTTACGCTGCTCGGCAAGCTTCTGCTGGCGTTGGGCCAGTTCGCGCAGCTTATCCATCAACTCGTCGGCTTCACGCTCGGCCTGCTGCTGCGAGGATCCTCCGCCCGTCTCGTACTGGTTCTTGTGCAGGTCCATCTCGAGTTCGAACATCTCGGCCAGATCGAGCTGGGCCTGCCCACCGCCCTGCCCGCCGCCCTGTCCGAACGAGATCTGCATCTCGCGGAAGATGGCTTCGGCCCGCAGCACATGTTGCAGCGCTTTTTGCTCGGGAGCGATCGCCTCGGTCAGCTTCACGGCGTGCAGCTTGTCGGATGCGGGTTCCATGTATTCGGCGGCCTTCTCCATGTTCCCGAGAAAGCGGGTAATCTTGTCATCCCCACCCGCCAACTGCCGAGCCTTCGTGCGCTCGACGAGCGTGCGTGCCTGGTCTCTCAAAGTGAGCTGGATATCCGCCAGCACAACCGCGTTATCGCGAATCTCGGAACGGTCTGACGGCTTGGCCTCTTCCGAGGCGCGAATCAGATTCCAGGTTGCCGCGATGACTTCTTTTTGACGCTTCGAGATCTCGTTCTGCTCTTGCGGGGCGCCACCGCCGGCCCCCCCGCCCTGCTGCCCCTGACGGAAGATCAGGTCGAACGGACGCACCTCGATGAAGTACATGTCCGTTTTAGCCGTGAGATTGTGGTCACGGGCGACGGCATAGTAAGAGATCAAATCGCCCGGCACCAGATTCGACAGCCCCACGTCCGCGGCCTCGCCTTCGCCGTCACCCTGTTTCGGAGAGTCCTCGGGTTCGCCCATATCCTCCAGGTAATATGTGTGTGTCCCGGTCACTACCTTGGAACCCTGGCGTTTGATGGCAACCTTCTTCATCTCGCTGCCATTCAGCGAGTAATAGAGGTCGAGCCCGAGGATACCGAAATCATCTTCGGCCTTAAGCTCCGTCACCACTTCTTCGATCGTCGTCGCCGGATAGTCTCGCCCGGGCCGCACGACTTCGACGGTCGGCTTACGGTCTGGAATGAGAGTGATGAAGTATTCATCGCTGATCCGCACGGCTTCGCCCTTGTACATGGCCGCGATGCTGTAGAGCCCGTCGGCGGCCACCGTGATGCGCCCCACACTCTTGAGGCCGTCCGTTTGCATGTCGCTGGAGCGCTTGCCGTCGACCATAATCACGCCGTCAACAAGCTCCTTGTCGGTTTCGATCTCGATCTCGATCTCGGTGCCCGCCACGGCGTTGACGTCGCCCCCGGGATCATCAACGATATTCTTCAATCCCGTCCACTCTGGATAGTGATACGTGAGTTTCAGGTTCTTGACGACAGGCATCACCACTACGTCCACGTCAAATCGTTCGCTCTGTATCGCACCGGCGGAAACGTAGTACTGAAACGGATCGCGCACGCCGGCGAACAGGAACTCGAACCCACCGCCCTCGAGCTGCCGTCGCATCGGGGCTTCATCCCACTCAACACTGTCGGCGTACTTCACGAAGATCCGCGCCGACGGCGCATCAAAGCCCACCACTTGCAGGGTCACGGTCAGATCCGCCCCACGCCGCATCGTCGTGTCACCCGGCTGGACCTGCAACTCGTAGAACGGCGTTTCGCTCGATACCATCCAGCCGCCCCACAGTTGAGACGTTCCGTAGCCCCAGTAGCCCGGACCCGACGTTCCCAGCCAGATCAGCGTGAAAAGCGCCGCCGTTGCCAGCGCGGTGAACGAAACCATCCGCTGCCAGCCGACCACATGTTCAACGGGAGCCGTCTCGGCGACCTGCATCGCGTCTTCGGCCAGCAAGGCTAGCATCGGGTTCGACGCGGCGTGCTCGGATTGATCGATGAAGGTAGACATCCGCCCATCGAAAGCCGGGACTTCACGCTCCGCGTGTTTCGCCGCCGAGCGGATGCCGAGACCCCGCAAAGGACGCCACAGAGCAAGAATGACGACCGTGATCAGTGAGCCGAACAGTACCGTCCGCCCTCCGACCAAGCTGCCATCGGAAAACGCGAAGCGGTTCGCGATCGCCACCAACACCAACGTCAGCGCCAGGGCGGCGCCAATGGTCAACCCAATTCCACGTGAGGCCGCCCTCGCTTGGAGCCGCCTCTGCAAACGGCGAACGTAACCCTGAAGCGACCAAGTTGGAGTAAATGGGGCGGGTTCCACGTGTTAGACCTCTCGTTGAACTTTGAGGTGATAATTACCTATGACTGATTCTACTAGTGTCATGATAACCAGCAACAGTAAGAATAGCTTCCAGAGCTTCAGCGGAGGGGGCGCAAGGAGCGATTCCTCACCTTCAACCGGCTCACTTGCATCATTGCGGCCGGTTGCCTCCCACATCGATACGAGATCGGCTTCGATTGGACGCAGGTTGGACTCCCTTGGATCCGCATTGACCGCCGCCAACTCCGTCGCGCCCGCTCGCCGCAATTCATAGAAACCCAGTTCGGTCAGCCTTAAATCCTCGCCCGCGGCCGAGTCGGCCAATGAGAGCATGCGCTCCCCGTGCGGGTCGAACACCTGTACGCCGGAACCGCGCCCCTTGGCTAACTCAAGTATCGAGTCGATGCTCAACTGCCGCAGGCTTTGATCCAGTCCCGACAGATAACGCGCCGTCTCCAGCACAAAGGGGACGAAAACCGGGTGTATCGGCAGGTCGTTCCAAATATTGTCAAGCGATGATGCCAGGATCAGCACACGGCCGGCCCCCATGGGGCGCTCGATCAACAACGGCGAGCCATCGGAAAGCCGCGCCAGAACGTCGTCCTCCGGCCCTACCGGCAGCTTTGCGTAGCGATAGAACTTGACGCCCTGAAAGCGCTCCAACTGACCCAAAACGGGGTGGGACTCATCGACAGAACCCGCGAACTGGAAGCGCTGGCCGTCTCGCGCCGTGTAGTTGAATTCTTCAAGCCCCTCGGGCATCAGAGCGGCCTTGCCGGCAAGGGTCGCTTTCGGCCCCAGCACGACCAGCACCGAACCGCCGGCTTTTACATAAGTTTCGAATCGGGTCGACGCCTCCCTGGAAAGCTGCGGGACATCCGAGAGAATCAGCAGCGAATACGCATCCAACCGGCTCTGCTCAGCCTGCGTTACCGAAACGCCTTCCACCCGGAACATCGCCTGCGCTGAAGCGTCAAGGGCCGCCGAAAAAAAAGTCAGATCGCGCCGCCGCGCGTCGCTGTGTACGAACAGAATCGTTGACGGCTCGGCGTTGCGAATCGCAATCAGCCGTTTGTCATCGAGAGGTAAATCATCGGCCGGCTCCAATACCAATTCGCCGCGATTATTTCCGGCCGGAGGTTCGAAACCCTCAAAGACCACCGAAGCCCGTCCCGCTGCGGGAACATCGACCGAGCGCCGCGCAACCTCCTTGCCGTTAAGCAGCAGCGTCACCGTCTTTCTTGTTTCCGGCGTACCGAACCCGGCCACTGTAGCCTCAATCAGCGCATTCCTGCCGCCGAAAATCCGTGTCGTGCCCTTGATACTCTCGATCGTCCAATTGGGAGATTCCGCTTCCGCCAGGTTGTGAACTTCCAGGGTTGCCATCGTCGGCAAAGCCACATCGGAGAAGCGGCCCGGCATGGCCGAACTCTGGAAATCCGAAAACAAGTGAACCGTCACCGGCACATCCGCGTCCGGCGCCAGCGTTCGCACCGCCTCGGCCATGTCCCCGTAGGAGTTCCTTGACGGGGTCGGGCGCAGGCTTTGGAGAGCGGCTCGCAGTTCGGATTGATCCCCGATCGGCTCCGTCACCACCTGCACGCCGGGCCCTATCGCTAGAATCTGCGCCTTGTCCGCCGGTTTCAAGTCGTCGATCACCGTGCCCGCGCCAGCCACCGCGCGATCCCAGCGATCTGAGTAGTTCATGCTCAACGAGGTGTCGAGCGCGATGATGTGCAGGCCCGGCACATCACCCACGCCTGCGCCCGCCGCCAACTCCCAAACCGGCTTGGTAAACGCGAGCGCCAATAGCGAGTAGAGCGCGATCCGCGCAGCCATCAGCATGCGGTAACGAAAGCGCCGCTGTTTCATCGAGCTTTGGCGCCGCTTTTCGAAAAACATCAACGAACTGAATGGCAGCCGGACCGGGTTTTCTCGGTCGAGCAAGTGCAGCCATAGCGGCAATCCCACCGCCAAGCCGCCCAACAGAAACCATGGAGCTAACAATGCCATCAGTTACGCCTTCATAGTCCTAAGACGCCGCAGGCGCGTCGTTCGTTCAGTAATCCATCACGCATATCCGTCATCGCCGCCGTTGCCGAAACAGCAAATACTCTCTCAAGGCCAAATCCAGCGGTTGCGATGTATCTAACAGCACGTAGTCCGCCCCGATTCCGTTCGCCTCCGAGCGCAGACTCTCGATGTGGGCAGCCATTCGCTGACGGTACTCCCCTCGCGCGAAGTCCGGGGAGATTTCCATTTGATCGCCCGTCTCCATGTCTTCGAGCAAGATCGAATGATCGAAATCCGGGTTCTGCTCGGCCGGGTCCAGCACGTGGAAGAATACGATGTCCTGTCCCTGATACGCCAACGGCCGCACTGCTTTGACAACCGACGCCGGGTCCATATAAAAATCCGAGATCACCGCCACCAGCCCGCGCATCGTCGTGTACTGGCGGAAGTGATCAAACGGCAAATCGAGATTCGTCCCCGTGGCCGGCTCGGCGTGTTCAAGCATGTGCAGCAAACTGCGCAGATGGCCTGAGCGCGTCGATGGCGGACGGTAGTCGCGCACTTTCTCATCGAACACGATCAATCCCGCCGCATCGTGCTGCCGGATCGAAAGATAAGACAGCGCCGCGCCCAGGAACCGCGCGTACTGCATCTTGGTCACATCGTGCGAAGAAAAGCCCATCGATGCGCTGGCATCCACCAGCAACATCAAGTGTGTATTCGTCTCGCCGAGATAGCGCTTCAGGTAGGTACGGTCCGTCCGCGAAAACACATTCCAGTCGATGAAACGCGGATCGTCACCAGGCGTGTACGGTCGGTATTCGGCGAACTCCAGACTGAAACCAAATACGGGGGAGCGATGCAGGCCGGTCAGGAACCCATCGACAACCGTCCGGGCGACGAGTTCGATGTTCGAAAGGCCGGAGAGAATTTTCGGATCGAGAAGGGTCTGCGTCGCCATCAGGGGGTTCAGGCCCGGGGAGCAGGCTTCTCCTCGATCAGTTTCTTCAATATGTCGTCCGTCGTCATGCCGTCCGATTCAGCGTGAAAGTTCGTCAAGACGCGGTGCCGCAATACCGGTAGTACGAGCGACTGCAGGTCCTCGATTGTGACGTGATAGCGCCCCTGCATCAGGGCGCGAGCTTTCGCCGCCAGCACCAGAAATTGCGTCGCGCGCACGCTGGCGCCGAAGTTCACGTACTTGCGGACCTGCTCAGTCGATTCGGGGTCTTTCGGACGTGTGGCGCGAATAAAATTCACCGCGTAGCGGACCGTCTCCTCCGCAATCGGCACCTGCCTCACGAGTCGCTGGAACTGCAGGATTTCTTCGACCGACGTGCAGACCTCCACCTCGGGCAGCCTGCCCGTCGTGTTGCGGTTGATGACCTCGACCTCTTGATCGGTCGTCAGATAATCGAGCACCACGTTAAACAAGAAGCGATCAAGCTGCGCTTCCGGCAGCGGATAGGTACCTTCCAGCTCGATCGGGTTCTGCGTGGCCAGCACGAAAAACGGCGGCGACAGGTTATACGTCGTGCCGCGAACCGTCACGCTTAGCTCCTGCATCGCCTCAAGCAGCGCCGCTTGCGTCTTCGGTGGCGTGCGGTTGATCTCGTCGGCCAACATCACATTCGTGAAGATGGGCCCTTGAACGAACGTCCACTTGCGGTGCCCGGTCGTGACATCCTCGTCGATGATGTCGGTGCCCGTGACATCGGTGGGCATCAGGTCGGGCGTGAACTGAATACGTTTGAACACCAAGCCCAACGCGGTCGCCAGCGTTCGAACGAGCAAAGTCTTCGCCGTACCCGGCATGCCGGTGATCAGGCAGTGGCCGCCCACAAGCAACGTCAGCAATAGGTGCTCGACGACGTCGTCTTGCCCGACGATGACCCGCCGAACCTGTTCGCGAATGCGGTCTTGCGCTTCGCGAAAAGTAGCAACCAGTTGCCGTGTATCGGCGGTTTCAACCTCGGAAGTGGTGGGTACGGTCATATTTGGTGCGTCCAGCGATCAATCTATGATTTTCAACAGCAGTTTCTGCGCCGGCCTGTAATTCGGAGCGGCTTCCAGGGCGGATAACAAATGCTTCCGGGTATTTTCGGAGTCTTCCATCTTATGATACGCGCGGGCCAAATTGAAGTGCGCGCCGGCCAGATCGAGCGGCTTGGTCGCCAGGTGTGTGCTAAATTCCCGCACCGCTTCCGCGGAGCGCCCTTCTTCGAGCAGCCACTCCCCGAGCAGAACGTGTACCTCCGGGTCGCCCGGTGTAATGTAGATCAACCCAGTCAACGCATCGATCGCCTCGGGGCGCCGCTCTAGCTCGTTCAGCCATGCGGCAAGCTTCTTGATGTGAAGCGGGTTCTTTCCGCCGCGAGCCTGATACTGCTTGAGTTGCTCAACGGCGCCTTCCATGTCACCCAATTCGCTATACGCCGTACTGAGAACTACATAAGCGTTGGCTGACTGCACGTAATCGGGGTAGATGTCCTGTGCTTCCGCTGCCGGGCCCAGCACTGCGTCCCAATCCTTAGCCTTCGCCGCCACGAGCGCCTTTTTCATCGCCTTGCGGAACTCGGGCAGTTTCTCGATCAGTTCGCCGAATCGGTTCTCAAGGTATTTCTCAAATTTCTCGTCGAACTCCTCTGACGGGAAACCCAAAACCGCGGCGAAGTTGTCAGCTGTTGAGATCGGCTTGGCGAAGCCATTCAGCAATTCCACCAATTTCGGAAAACCCCACTCATCGGCAATCAGCTGACAAACGAGGCCCGCCTGAAAGTACGAGACCGCCACTTGACTGGGATAGCGCGGACGTACGAACCCCTTGTCCAGATCCGCCACCGGCAGCAGCTTGTCTTCCTTCATCGCTTCCAGAAAATCGGTCGAGATTCGCTCGCCCCAGCCCGGACGCGCGTGCCACTCCTCATACATCGAGAGGCCCTCGCTGTACCAGCGCGGCACAAGGTGGTCCGTCGCTTCGAGGGTGAATACGTGCGCCAACTCGTGCCACAGCGTCGTTCCCCAGTGAAAGCTGCCGGGCGAACGTCCTGACGGGCTGTCCATCGCCACCACGTAGCCGAACGTGACGCCGAGCAACCCAAGCCCCGGCATCCCCATCGTGCGAACCGCGAAGTCATCGTGATCGGGATAGAACTCGATCTGCACCGGGAGGCGCGGCCGGAAGTTGTATTTCTTCAAAAACGTCTCGACGCTCTCGTCGGCAAGCTGCATCACATAGGGCCGCAAGATCGCCGCTTCCTTGTCATGCAGCTTCAAGACGATTTCCGGTTTCGATGCCGCCGCTTCCACTTCGGCGGCCGTGCCCAACACTACATCGTCCTTGTTGGAAATCGTCTCGTAGTTGGGGAAGCTATCGAGCAGTCTGAGCCAATTTGTTGTTTGCGGGCTGAAGGGATCACCCTTATACGCGATCTCCAGGTGCCGGCGGCCTTCCTCTTCACGCCCCTGACGGAGCAGGTTCACAGCCAAATCGGCATGGGCGGTCCATAGCTCCGGGTCCACCTCGATAGCCTTGCGCAGCAGCGCGGTCGCCTCGCGATAGCGCCGCGTAATCACATAAAAATGCGCCGGGTCAGCGTAGATCCTTCCATAAGACGGATTGTGCTCCAGCGCCTTGCGCGTCCACTCGCTGTCTTCCTTACCGCGCAACAGGTCAAGCGAAGCCCGCAGCGTGTAGAACTCGAGCGGTGAATCGCCGAGCTCCTCTGCCTTCGCGAGCCCCTTCGCGATGTGCTCCTCCGCCGTCTCGTAGTCGTGTTCCTCGATCGCCATCCCAGCCAGCAGCACATAGCTCTCGCTGAGATTGGGATCCGTCGCCAGCGCCTCATTCACCAGGTCCAGCGCCTTGCCTTCGAAGCGGTTCGCCAAGATGGTGGCGGTGCCTAGCTTCGCCGGCGCGTAGTTCTCGTCAATCGTCAGCGCCTCCTTGAATAACTTGGCAGCCTCGGCCGCCGAGTGAGTTTCGAGATACAAGTATCCCCAACGCACCCGCGCATAGGGGTCCCGCGGACGCCGCTCCACCACGTCCCGAAATAGCTCGTTCGCGCGCTGCATGTCGCGTAGCGCCCAAGCCGCCTCGGCCTGCACGAACGTGTCCCCGTGCTCGTTCAGCAAACGGCTGAAACAATTTCGGCCTTCCGCCCGCCGGCCGCGGTCCACAAATTCGTCGCAGGTCTTCAGCGCCGCATCACGCCCCGGCGTCGGGTCGGCCGGTCCGTCTACCTGAATGACGACCTTCGGCGTCTGAGCCGGCGCGGATACCAGCAGCGGCAGCAGAGCCAGCATCAACAAGCCGCTGAAGAAGCGTCGGCGCTTCACTGCTCGTCCCTCCCGCTGGCAGTGTCAATTTCGGCCTGGGTGCGCGCCAATTCAACCAATAGCTTTTGCAATTCCGACGTATAGGCCGCCGTCTCCATCGCATCCTTGCGGTTCTTCAACTCCGCGATACGCCGCTCGATGCCGCCCCGCCGCTCAAGCAACGGCCGCAGCTTCGGGTCCGACGCCGCGTCCAGAGCACTTCCTAATCGCGTCAACGTGAAGCTGGCCGCCAGCTCACCCTCTAATCGGGCATGCTCGGTCGCCATCCGCTTATCCAGCGCGTAGAAATCCTGCACCTTCTTGTCCGCATACGTGAAGGCTTCCAGCGCCGTGATTACTTCATCCTTATTCGTATCCGCCTCAGCGTCGCGCAAAGCTTCGACCCAGTGCTCGGCGAATACGGTCACCGTCCGCTCGCCCGCGCTCTTCGTAGCCGTGATGACAATTCGCCGGTCCGCCTTCAGTTCCTCGACCGATGCGCCGCTTGAACTCGTCGTAATCGCGATCAACTGGTCCTTCGCCGGTAACGAGTCAAGCAGGCCCTTGATTTCGGCGGCAGTCAAATCACGCCCGGGGATATTGAAACGGTACTCATGCCCGTCGTAACTGCCGTGGCCGATCAGGAACACTGAAACGATATCGCTGGGCGCTGTCTCCCGCCGCAACCCGGCAAATACAGCCTCGATCGCTTCCTTGGTAGCCGCCTTGCCTTTGAGCACATGAACCAGCGCGTCGTCGCCGGCCGTCTTACGGCAGGTCTCGTTCAGGCCATCGACAGACTCAGACCACTGCTTCGCGTAGCGCGCCTCACCGCCCAGTCCCCCGACAATCACAAAGTGGGACTTCGCGGCGGCCTGCCCGGCCAGAACCAATCCGGCTAGTCCAAACCATAGAAGTCCCCGCTTCATACGACCCCCCAGCGCCGCCTGAGCAGCCATTCGCCCCCACGTAGCCCTAGCAGCATCAAGAAGAACAGCGGCATATCCCATAGATCGAGCATCTCGCGCGCCGTAATCCCGGCTTCGGAGAAGCGAATCTCTTGCGGCAGCCCATCCACGTTGTCGAGCGTCCAGTAAGCGCCGCCCGTTTGCTTGGCCAGCGTTTCGAGCAACTCGCGATTCTGTTCCGGATGAAAATCCTCCGCCACGCCGTCTTCACGCCGGAAATGCAGCACGTCGGTGCCAAGCGACTCATCACCCACCGTCGCCTGCACCTCAGCCCGGTACGTTCCAGTCGCCCCTGCGGTCAGCTCCGTTTCAAACACGCCCATCTCGTCCGCTGAAGGATGCATCTCGACCGTCATCGGCTCTCCTGCTTCCGACGTAATCGTGGCCGTTACCGTTGCGTTCCCGGCCGGCATGAAATCCTTGTCCCGTACCTGGGCGCGCAGCTTCACACGCTTCTCATCAGCATAGAGACCACGGTCACTCGACAGGGATAACTGGCTCTGAGAATGCACCGCCAAACTGCGCAACAACTGTTGCCAAAACGTATGGTGACGATTGTCATCGTGAGGAAGGTGCATCTTCCAGCGCCAGGTCCCGCCCGTCGCCAGAATCAGCGTTCTACCCCGCCCATAGTTTTGCGACACCATCAACGGGAACTTCTCATTCCCTGATGTCCTGTTGATCAGCGGGATCGCGGCCGGCTTCAACTCGCCAATACTCTGAAAGTCGGCCAGTTCCGGCATGCCGCTCCAGGCCTTGCGGTTCTCCGCCGGGTCCTCATCGAGACGGCAAATCAACGAATCCAGCCCCTGCGGCGTCAGCTCAAAGCTTGTCTTGCGGCGCTGGAACGTTTCGTTTGAACTCTCAGGCAGTTGCGCCGGCAATGCCTCCGCCAGCTGCGAAACACCCCAGCCGCCGTCACCCAGCCCGCGCCGCCCACCCAGCATCAGCAACGACCCGCCGCGGCGGCTCACAAACTCTCGAATCAAGTCCTGCTGCTTGGGCGTGAAGAACGCCGCTTCGATGCTCCCGATCATCAACGCGTCGTAGCCAAACAGCTCCTCGGCCGTTACCGGAAACCCGTTCAGCAACTCGCCTTGATCGTTTACGCCCTGGCGATAGAACTTGTTCGGCGTCGTCCGCAGCATCGTGACCAAACGCACGTTCTCGTCTTTCGAAATCGCCCGCTGTAGGAATTTGTATTCCCAGCGCGGCTCGCCTTCGACGTAGAGAATGCTGCGTTCCCCGCGCGGCACATCCAGTACCCGCATCTGGGCATTGTTGCCGAGGATCGTCTCGCCCTCGATCGGGTCCAGTGAGAAACGCAAATTTCGCACACCCGCGTCGCCGGCGTTGAAATCAATGGTCTCTGTCTGCACCGTCTCGCCGCGCCGCAAGGTAATCGTCTTTGAACCCAGAATGCTCGAGTCGTCCCGCACGGTCAGCCGCGCGTCCACCTGACTGCCGCCGTGATGCCGCAGTGTCATTTGAGCGTTCACGCGCGAACGCGGCAACGTGCTGCTCGCCACATGAACGTCACTCAGCTCGATGTCCTCCGGCATTTCGGTGCGCCCGACGCCCACCGTATGCACCGGCACATTGCGCTGCCGGATCTCCGCCATGAGCGCGCGGTCGAATGCTTCGGTGTTATCCGAACCATCACTGAAAACCACGACAGCGCCCAGCGGGATCACTGTCGATTCGCCCAATAGCCCCGCCACCGACTCGCCAATCCGCGTGCTGCCCCCGACAGGCTGTATCGAATCCAGTGAGTTCAGCCGTTCCAGCCCGCTCGAGAAGCTGTAGAGCCGCACCCTGAACCTTTCTTCGAGTTGGGCCAGAAACCCTTCTCCAATCACCTTGCGCACTTGCTCCAGGCGTGTCGCGCCGTCCTCGACCAGCGCCATGCTTCGCGACGTATCGACCAGAACCGACACCACATTTTGCTGCGAACGAAGCGATTGGATACTCACCGCCGGCTGCCACAGCATGAACAGCGCCAGGGCCACCGCCGCAACCTGAAAGGCCGCGATCCAGGGCAATTGCCGCCCGGCCAGACGGCCCGGATTCCGCCTCAGATGCCACGCCAGACCAGCGGCTGCCGCCACTGTCGCCAACAGGAGCAGCCAGCCAGACCAGCCGCTCGCAAAGACGAACTCGCCCTTGCGAAACACAGTCAGCGGATACTTAAAGAGAAGTTCAAACACCTTGGCACGCCGAATCGATAAGCTCTAGTGCGTCATCGCGTAGACGATGTAATTGATGCCAAAACGATAGGCCAGGGCCGTCATCGGCTCCGGGTACTCCGGCCAATCGGCGTGCTCCCAGGCATCACCGAGATCCATATTGAAGTTGATCGCCACCATCAGACGCCCTTCATCATCATAGATGCCACGCCAGTGCGGCACGTAGCCATCTCTCTCGTACGTAACGCCGCTCCATAGGACTTGACGTCCGGGGATCTGGATTCGTTGGTCTAGATCGTAAAGAACATGGAATACGGCCTCTTCCGATTCGATCTCGAGAATCGGCCTGTCAGGAAATACGCGCTGCATACCGTCGAGAAAATCGGCCCACTGGTAGGTGCCATGAAAATCATCGACCATCAGAAAACCGCCCCGCAGCAAGTACTCCCGCAGGTGTTCGGCCTCATCCTGAGACAAGTACCAGCGACCGACCTCTACCGCATACAGCCAGGGGTACTCGAACATCTCGTCGTCCAGCGGACGGACCAGCTTGCCCTCGCCGGCGGCATCGACCTTCGTGAGCCGCTGCACACCCTGCATGAGGTGGTACTCGGCTTCGGGATAGTCCGTCGCCCAACCTCCGCGTCTGCTACGGCCGCCCATACCGCTGTCATAAACCAGCCGTGCGAAGTAGAACTCCGAACCGTTGGGATCAGGCGGCGCCGAGTACTGGATTTGCGGTTCACTCCATTGCGGATAGCGATACCGTTGTAAAGCTAACAACAAAGGCGCCGTCAGCAAGAGCACTACTCCCGCCGCGGTCCAAGTACGCAATCGGCCCAATGGCATCACCAATGGCATCAATAGTGCCTCGCGATTCAGCCTCCAAAGATTACCATAGGCTCGCACGCCTCAACTGTGATCTTCCCGACCTTGATCATCAACTGCTTTGGGTCAACTGCTGTGGGTCGTTGCAGAGGGGCGTCTGCTCGGCTATGCTGTCGTGGCGGGGGATACGCTGGTCCGCACGGCTCCCGTGGAGCGTCCACTTTATGTCTCGATCCTGTCCTTTCTTGTTCCTACTCGTGGCGGGTTCCCTGCTCGTCGCACAGGAAACGCCGCAGGCTTTCATCGGGGCCCGCCTGATTCCCATCGAGGGGGATGAGATCGCGTCAGGCACGCTGCTTGTGCATCGCGGCAAGATCATCGCTGTTGGGGACGATGTGGCTGTGCCGGCCTCCGCTGAGCGACACGATGCGGCCGGCAAGATTATCATGCCCGGCTTGGTTGATACACACAGCCACGTCGGCAACGTCGAAGGCGGCGACCGCAGCGGCCCCATCCAGCCCGACGTTCGCACGCTCGATTCGATCAACGTTCGCAATGCCCGCATCCAAAAGGCTCAGGCCGGCGGTATCACGACCGCAAATATCATGTCGGGCTCCGGACACCTGCTGAGCGGGCAGACCACCTACGTAAAACTCCGCGACGGCAAGATCATTAACGATCTTCTTATCTACAACGATGACGGCAGCGCGGCCGGCGGGATCAAGATGGCGAACGGAACGAACTCGCGGCGCGCCGCCGGCGACCCTGAGAATCTTCCGGATCGCGACTTGGCCTTGGAAAGTCTCGTTGCTGCTCTCGACGGCAAGCGGGTGGTTCACTTTCATACGCACCGCCACGACGACATTCTCACCGTGCTGCGGCTTGCCGATGAGTTCGGGTTCCGGGTCGTGCTGCAACACGTGAGCGATGCCCGCTTTGTGGCGGACGAGATCGCGGCAGCCGGCGTGCCCTCCTCGCTCCTGCTGATCGACAGCCTGGGCGGCAAGATCGAGGCGAAGGATAACGCCTTCGAGAATGGCGTAGCGCTCGAGCGTGCGGGTGCGCTCGTCGGCTTCCACACCGACGACGGTGTCACGGACTCACGCTTCTTCCTGCGCCAGGCCGCGCTCGCTGTCCGCGCCGGTATGTCGCGAAACCTTGCTCTCTACGGAATGACGATGGCAGGGGCCCGCATGCTCGACCTTCCAGACCGCGTCGGGTCGCTGCGGACCGGCAAGGACGCTGACTTCATCGTTCTTTCCGGCGACCCACTCAGCGTCTACACGAAGGTGCTCGAAACCTGGGTGGACGGAAAGCGGGTCTTTGACCGCGCTGACCCGAAAGACCTGCTGTATGCCACCGGGGGCTACGGCGCGAGTCACGATGAAGCATATACGCTCGATCATCTCGAACAGGAGGGGCACTAGAGTGCGGTGCCTGCTGATCCGCTTCCTGGCGCTTTCAGTGCTGCCCCTGGGATTACAGGCGCAACTTGCCGTGCGCGGCGAGATCGTCCACACCATGGCCGGCCCGCCTATCGCGAACGGCGTGGTCCTTATTGGAAACGGGAAAATTGAACGCGTTGGCGCGGCGGCGGATGTCGCGATACCGGCGGGCTACAAGACGCTCAACGCAGCCGTCGTCACGCCCGGACTTATCGACGCTCACACCGTGCTGGGGCTTTCCGGCTATCTCAACCAAGACCACGACCAGGACCAGCTCGAAAAGTCCCTCGCCATTCAGCCCGATCTGCGTGCTGTCGATGCCTACAACCCGCGCGAGACGCTCATCGAGTGGGCGCGCAGCTACGGCGTAACGACGATTCACACCGGCCACGCTCCCGGACAGCTTGTTGCCGGCCAGACGATGATCGTCAAGACGCGTGGCCGCACGGTTGACGAAGCCCTCATCAATCCCTTCGCGATGGTCGCCGCGACACTCGGTGAATCGGCGCGGGCCGCGGGCGCCAAGTCACCTGGCACACGCGCCAAGATGGCCGCGATGCTGCGTGGTGAGCTCCTGAAAGCCCAACAGTACGCCAAGAAGAGGGCTACCGTGGACGAGGACAAGAGGCCGGCGCGCGACCTGACGGCCGAAGTGCTGATGCGTGTACTTGACGGCGAGGTCCCGCTTCTCGTCACCGTGCACCGCTCGCACGACATCTTGACGGCGCTCCGCATTGCCGAGGAATTCGACATCAAGATCGTCCTCGATGGCGTCGCGGAAGCCTACGAAGTAATCGACCAGATCAAACAGGCGCGGGTACCGGTCATCCTCCATCCGACGATGTACCGCGCGGGCGGGGAGACCGAGAACCTCAGCTTCGAGACCGCCTCAAAACTCCAGGCGGCGGGAATTCCTGTCGCGCTGCAGAGTGGTTTTGAGTCTTATGTCCCGAAGAGCCGCCTCGTGCTTTTTGAAGCCGCGGTTGCGGCTGCCAACGGGCTCTCATTCGAGCAAGCCCTGGGCACGATCACCATCGAAGCGGCTGGCATCCTCGGCATTGCGGATCGCGCCGGGTCGCTCGAGGCGGGCAAGGATGCTGACCTTGCGCTGTACGACGGCGATCCATTTGAATACACGACCCACTGCATCGGCGTCGTCATCGAAGGCGAAGTTGTCAGCGATATCGTCAAGTAGATTCCGCCCTCTCCGCCGGCGTGACATTGCGTTGAGCGAACTGTCAAGCAGCTGAAACCCACGCAATAAGATGCGATCGACATGACTCCCTATCCCCGACCCGTTCAGCAGGCGATCCGGGCGCTTACGACACTGGCCGCCGAAGAGAAGGGCTCAGTCGTCAGGGCCGGCAAACTAGCAAGCCGCGAAAGCATTCCGGCCACGGCGTTGTCAAAGACCCTGCAACAGCTCGCCCGCAAAGGCTTGTTGCAATCGGTTCAGGGCCGGGGCGGCGGTTTCAAGCTCGCCCGTTCCTCCCGTGATATCACCGTCGCCGACATCGTTGACGCCGTTCAAGGCCCAGCCGCCGTGAGCCGCTGCTCGCTGGGATATGCAAACTGTCGTCCCCGAAACCTATGCTATATCGACACGTTGCTGGCGGAGGCACGCGCGGCATTCCGCGCCCAGCTCGAACAGACCACGCTCTACAATCTCGCGCGAAGGCGTAAGGCGATTCGCAAGCGCAAGAGCCTGAAGAAAAACTGATTCGGGCCAAAGGCGTGCATGTGCGCGGGCGTTGCAACCTGTGGCCCTTAAGAAGAGTAGATCTCTTCAATTCGCTTGGAGTACCGGCGCTCGACCTCGCGCCGGCGGATCTTCATCGTGGGCGTGATCTCGCCTTTTTCGAGAGAGAACTCCTCCTCCAACACGGCGACTTTCTTAACCTGCTCGTAGTGGGCAAACCCCTTGCAAGCCAAGCTCACCTCACTCTCAATCAAGCTAACGATCGCCGTGTGACGAACCAAAGTGGGCCGATCCTTGGCTTCGATGCCCTGCTGCAGCGCGTACTCCTGGAGCTTGTCGAAATTCGGAACGATCAAAGCGCCGGGAAACTTGCGGCCCTGTGCAATCACGACGACGGCGCCGACGTAGGCGCTGGTCTTAATCTGGTTTTCGATCGGTTGCGGCGTGATGTATTTGCCGCCGGACGTCTTGAAAAGGTCCTTCTTGCGGTCCGTGATGCTGAGATAGCCGTCGTCGTCAAGCTTTCCGATGTCGCCTGTGTGGAACCAGCCGTTGACGATCGCCTGCCCCGTCTGCTCTTCGTCCTTGTAGTAGCCGCGCATGATGTTCGGGCCGCGCACAAGAATCTCGCCGTCGGAGGCGATCTTGACCTCAACATTCTTGATGACCTTCCCGACCGTTCCAAAGCGCAGGTTCTCAGCCGTATTCAGCGCGACGAGCGGAGACGTCTCGGTCAGGCCGTACCCCTCGCAGATCGTGACGCCGACCGCGAAGAAGAATTCCGCAATGTGCCGCGGCAAGGGAGCGGCGCCCGAAATAAAGTAGCGAATCCGGCCACCGAGCCGTCCGCGAAGTTTCGAGAAAACCAGCCGATCGGCGAGACTCGCTTTCAGGCGGAGTCCGAAGGGGATCGCCTCGTGCTTCAGGCGATACGGCGCGGTTGCCTTCCCGACCTCGATCGCCCAGTGAAAAAGGCGGCGCTTAAACGGGGACGCGGCCGATACCGATGCCTGCACTCGATCATGCACCTTCTCGAAGAACCGCGGAACGCCGACAGCGATGGTCGGCCGCACTTCCATCAGGTTCTTCGGTACGGCATCGATGGACTCCGCGTAGGCCAACGTCGCGCCATCGTAGTAAAAAGCGTAGTCAGCCATCCGCTCGGCCACGTGTGACAACGGGAGAAACGAAAGTCCGGTATCTTCCAGGCCGATGTCGAGACCGTTGTCGCGAACGTTGCTTCCGAAATTACCGTGCGTCAGCATGACGCCCTTGGGGGTTCCGGTTGTGCCCGAGGTATAGATGATACTCGCCAAGTCTTCGGGTTGAACGGCGCTGATGCTGCCTTCGAACTCGTCTCGCTCAGCGGCGGTCAGCGGCTCATGGCCGATCAGGTCATCAAGAGTCGTGACGCGCGGGTCATCCGTTTCAAAGGCATCGAAGATGACAACACCCTCAAGACCCGGAAGGCGGTCCCAAACGGAGAGAATCTTGTTCAGCTGCTCTTCGCTTGAAAGAAAGATAGCGCGTGATCCGGAATGCTCAACGAGGTACTGGATCTGTTCGGCGGGTAAGGTCGGATAAATCGGCACGCTTACGATGCCGGCCGTCATCATCGCGAAGTCGCTCACGGCCCATTCCCAGCGGTTCTCTGAAAGCAGCGCGCAGCGATCGCCCGCCGCAACGCCGGCCGCCTTCAAAGCGAACTGCAGACGCCCGACCCGTCGGTAGACTTCGCTCGTCGCGATCGGCTTATAGCTTCCGCCGATTTTCGTCAGGATCATGTCCGGCTTGTCGTATGACACGGCGTGCCGGAACAGGCGCGCTATGGTATCAGGCATATTGACTCCCGCTTATGAGATGGATGGAGTTTCTCGGTGATCTGAAATCTCACCATCAACACTGTAAACTGTAGGGCTTGCATTGGGGAAAGGAAAGCGAACAATGACCGTCAAACAAGCGGCCCAGGCGTGGCAGTTCAACATTCCCGAGGAAGAGATCGATCGTATCGCACCTGTCGTCGAGGATGTCACAGCGGCTATCGAGAAAATTCTCGACCGCGATCTCAGTACGATCGACCCTCTGCCTCATTTTCATCCCACTCACCGCTAAGCGGCCCGAACGAGATCAACATGGACCTCACGATTACCGAACTTGCCCCCAAGATCGAGCGTGGCGAACTCTCGCCCGTCGAACTCACTCGGCATGTACTCGATCTGATCGAGAAGCGGCAGCCCCGCCTGAACGCTTTCATCACCGTAACCGCTGAACACGCCCTCACGCAGGCACGGCAGGCGGAGCGGGAAATCCAGAACGGTCAATACCGTGGCAAGCTTCACGGCATCCCCTATGCCGCCAAAGACCTGTTCTACACCAAGGGCATCAAGACAACGGTCGGCTCGAAGATCATGGATGATTTCGTGCCTGACTTTGACTGCGCGGTGATCGAGAAGCTTAGTGCGGCCGGCGCCGTAATGGTGGGCAAGGCGGGCCTGCACGAGTGGGCCTACGGCATCACCAGCAACAACCCGCACTACGGTTCGATCCGTAATCCCTGGGACCTCGACCGCATTCCCGGCGGTTCCAGCGGGGGCTCGACTTCGGCGCTCGCGGGAGGCTTGTGCTGCTTTTCGCTGGGCTCGGATACGGGCGGCTCAATTCGCATCCCGGCATCGTTTTGCGGACTGGTCGGGTTGAAGCCGACCTTCGGACGCGTTAGCCGCTACGGCGTGTTTCCACTCGGCCATACGCTCGACCACGCCGGTCCGTTCGGCCTGACGGTGCGCGATACCGCCGAGGTCTACCTCGCCATGGCCGGCGGCGATTCTCGCGATCAAAGCTCGGTCCATCGCCCCCTCACACAACCGAAGTTCGGCCCTGAACCGAGCCTGGCCGGCCGCAAGATCGGCGTCCCTGAGAATTTCTATTTCGACCATCTGCATCCCGAGGTTGAGGCGGGGGTTCGCAAGGCAATCTCAGTGCTGGGGGATTTAGGAGCGAAGCTGATTCCTATCACCGTCCCCGACATCGAGGAGTTCAATACGGTGGCGCGTGTGATCTTGCTCGCGGAAGCAACGTCGGTGCATGAGAAGCGGCTGCGCGAAAGGCGCGGCGAATTCGGCGACGACGTGCGTGCTCTCTTCGACCAGGGCCGCTTCGTGCGCGCTTCCGATTACCTCAACGCCCAGCGCAGGCGGCGGGCGCTGCTTGATGGGTTTAACGACCTGCTAAGCCAAGTCGACGCCATCGTGACTCCGACGATCCCGGTTCCGCCCGCCAAGATCGGCCAGGATACGCTGGTCGTCGCGGGCGTTGAACACAATGTGCGGCTCGCGACCACGCGTTTCATGCGGGCTCTCAACCTGACCGGCCTACCGCTGCTCTCGGTCCCGTGCGGCCTCACAAGCGATAACCTGCCCATCGGACTCCAGGTCATCGGCCGCTTGTGGGACGAGTCGGGCATCCTCGAAATCGGTCACGCCTACGAGCAAGCCACCGACTGGCACACCAAACAAGCTCCTATCGTCACCGAATGAAGCGCTTCCAGGCCTCTCGACGATTCCCTCTCGACCTCACACTTTCGATTGACGGCCAGTTGATCGTATATCCAGGGGACCCGGCACCCCGAGTGCATCGGCTTTCGTCGATCGCGAAGGGGGCGGCGCTTACGGTTTCATCGCTGGAACTGGGCTGCCACGTCGGGACGCACGTTGACGCTCCTTCGCACTTTCTGCGGGACGGAGCGTCGCTTGACCAACTGCCTCTGGCCCATTTCCATGGTCCGGCGCAGGTCGTTGACATGGGTGAGCGCGACGCGATCACGGCGAAAGATGTTCAGTCCTTGAGCGTCCCGGCCGGCGCACACATCTTGCTCAAGACGAAGAATTCGCGATTCCTCAAGGAGGCACCGTTTCGGGATGACTACTGCTACTTGACTCCCGAGGCGGCCGAGATATTGCTCAGCTTCACGCCGCTTTCGATCGGCATCGATTACTACAGCCTCGATCCGCCCGGCGGCGACTCGTTTCCGGCTCACATAGCTGTGGCGGGGCGAGGGCTGCCGGTTTTCGTTTGTCTCGACTTGGCGGATGTGGAGCCTGGCGAATACAGCTTCAGCGCGTTTCCGCTGAATATCCCGGGGCTGGAGGGAAGCCCGGTGCGGGCGCTTCTTTTTGCACGGGAGTCCTTGAACGAAAAAAGGGGGGCGTGGTTAGCGCCCCCCTAAATGCTGTAGTTGCGACCTTTGTGGGCCGCGATTAGAAGCTATACTTCAGGCTCAACTGGATGACGCGGGCGTCGTTATTGACGCCGGCGGACCCCTGCCGGGCCGTCGTGATCACGCCGAAAGTCTCCGGCACCCTTACGCTGAGGCCCGGTGCGCCGAGATTGACGTGGTTGAAGAAGTTGAAGAACTCGAACCGAAGCTGAACATTGTGCCCCTCTTCGGAGAAGCGAATATTCTTGATAATGGAGAAGTCGATGTTGTTCATGCCCGGCAGGTAGAGCGGCTGCCGCTGTGCATTGCCGAACTGACCGTTCGGAGTAACGAAAAAGGCATCGGTATTGAACCAGCGGTTGCGATCGCCGCCGCCATCAATGACTGCCTCTTGCCCAGCGACAACACTCGGCCGGGATGAGACGCCGGTGCCGGTTGTGTCTCCAACACCGCTCACAGCCGAAGCGAAGCCTGTCGAAAACGTCATAATCGAACTGGCTTGCCAACCGCCGAACACCTGACGAACGGCGCCATGTTGATTGTCGAAACCAGGCAGAGCGTAAGTCAAGGCGAGCGAGGCCCGGTGTCGAATATCGAAGACGGCCGGCGATCTCTCGTTGGAGAGGTCGAAGATGTTCTGTACGCCGCCGAGGAAGCTGCCGCCGCCTACCGTACTAATGTCGGCGTTGCTCAGAGTCTTCGCCCAGGTGTAGGACGTGATCGTCGAAAGTCCGCGAGCCAAGCGCCTCTCCAGCTTGACTTGCAGTGAGTGGTAGGTGGAGCTGGCGATCGATTTGGCGCTATTCACGGCGTTGAATCCGTCGAGAGGCCTTCTTGCGGAGAGCGAAGGAAGGCTCGTATCGGCAGGATTTACAACCTCAAGCGGCCGATTGGAGTCGAAGCCCAGAGTCAGGTTTGAGCCCTTCGAACCGACATAGCCAATATCAGCGACGAAATCCCCCGGCAGACGCTTCTGGAGCGTGAAGTTCCACTGCTGCGTGTAGCTGTCACGGAGATTGGGATCGACGGCAAACGCGCCGAAACGGCCGCGCGCCTCACCTTCACCCAAGAAGACCGTTTCGACCTGCACGGGATCGTTGAACGTGCCGCTGAAATCGAAGGTGTTGACGATGGGGGCGTTCAGCGTCATAACCGTCCAGGAGTTGGTAATCTCAGGCGTGAAGTAGATGCCGTACCCGCCACGCAGCACGAGGTCTCCCGGCGCACGATAAGCAAAGCCGATTCGAGGGCCGAAATTATTCTTATCGCTGTTGACGAAGTTCGTCGGGACGGCGCCGCCTTCCGGAGTGTCCGCAATGCCCGGGACGCCTCGAATCCATTGCTCTGACGCAGTGAACCCACCGCTATCCGCGAGGTTGAAGTTGGCGAGGGCTCCTCGCTGATCCGGAACGGAGAAGTATTCGTAACGCATCCCCAAGTTCAAGGTCAACTTCGACGTCACCTTCCAATCGTCCTGCAAGTAGTAGGACTGCGACCAGTTGTTCATGCGGGTGGCGAACGGTTCCACGCTCACCTGAGCATCTGTCGCGAGACCGAGCAGGAACGCTCCGAACTGAGTGTCGCGGCTGCCAGCCGCTCCTCCTCCGCCCGCCAGCGTCCGCGGATCGAAGCTGAAAGAGCCTCGGGGGTTCACGGATTCGTCGAAGGTCCAATTGCGGCGGGCAATTACGAGCCCCATCTTGACAAAGTGGTTGCCCCGCGTGAGCGACACATTGTCGCTAAACTGCCAGAGCTGATTGAGGCGGTCCCGAGGACCGATGCCGCGGCTGCCGGGTACGCTGTATCCAGTCGAAAAGTTAGGGGCACCGAAGTTGCGTGGATCGGTCGAGACACCCGAGATGCCGATGATGTTGGCGATGTCGAGGCTGGGGTCTTCGCTCGTGCCGAAAAACTCGTGTTCGAAGAACCTGTGCCATCCGAAACGCGCCTCGTTGTTGACTGACGAACCGAAGGTATGCGTATCGGACAAAGTCGCGGACTGTGCGCGCCCTTGGTTCCCGCGCTGATTGTCCCACGGCGTAAGGAAGCCGACATTGTTATCTTCCTGGTCATTAAACATGTAACTACCGTTGAGAGTATTGCTGTTGGACAGGTGGTAGTCGACGCGGGTGATGTACTGGTCTTGCTCGATCGGAGCGGAACCGGAGGGCGCCCGAAAATTGAATGCCGACTCTCCCGTGACATTGGGGAGCGGCGTGAACTGACTGAGAAAACTACTTGCGTAGCCGCGGATACGACTGGTGGGAATCTGGTTGTTCGTAAACGGGTTGCCGGTTTCCAGATCGAACAAAGTCGCCGCGGCTCCAGAGAAGTCCCCATTCCGAAGGGCCGGAGGAGGAACGAACGCGGTACGGGTGTTCTGGCCGGCGATTTGGCGGCCGTTTTCCCAATTAAAGAAGAAGAAGGCCTTATTGCTGACGATCGGCCCGCCGATGTTCGCACCGTACTGGTTGCGGTTGAGCCTGGGCGGCTGGGCGTCCTCGCTGAACGGCGTAAAAGCCGGCAAGGCAGAAACGGCGTCATTGCGGTTGAACCACCAAGCGCCGCCGTGGAAACTGCTGGTGCCGCTCTTGGTCATGAGGTTGACTTGACCACCGGGAGCGCCGCCGACTTCCGACGAATACGTGCTGCTCTGCACCTTGAACTGATCAATGGCGTCAATCGAGGGCGAAAAGCTGAAACTGTAGCTGTCGAGGTCCATGGCCTCAATGCCGTCGTAGTAGAAACGGTTCTGCGTATCGCGCGCGCCGTTGGCGGACATACCGACGTCCTGTCCGACGGAACCGCGCTGGCGGCGAACGGTGATCGAGCCCGGTGTACCGGGATTGACGCCCGGTGTGAGCAGCGCCAACTGCACGAACGAACGGCCATTCAGCGGCAGGTCGACGACTTTCTTGCTGTCGATGACGGTGCCGACGGTGGCGTCCTCGGTTTGGAGCGTGAGTGCGTCAGCTTCCACCGAGATGACCTAGGTGACCTCGCCGAGCGTCAGACTGACGTCAACACGCGCAACTTGATCTACGTCCAAAGCAATGTCGGTGACCTGGGCTTTCTGGAAGCCGGAAGACTCGACGGATAAGGTGTAGCTGCCGATGGGCAGGAACGAGAATTCGTAGTTGCCAACTTCGCTGGTCGCTTCGGACCGCACGACATTGGTTGCCTGGTTGGTGATCGTGACCGTCGCGCCGGGAACAGTCGCGGCAGTCTGATCGGTCACAGTGCCGACTATCTTGGCCGTAATGGCCTGAGCGTCGAGGTACTGAACGTTGAACGCGGAAAGCGCCAGCGTCAGCAGAGCAACAGAAACATATCTGAACATTGGTGTTTGCATTTGAAAATACCCCCTAATACCTGAGACACCTCGGGCTAGAAACTACTGGCGCGCCCTTCCGGGCACCCCTTCGATGAGCCCGACTTTCCGCCGAATCAGCGAGCCCTGAATCTCCTCGATTCGACAGCCACTAGAAAGTGGTATCTGCGTATGCTTGTAATTCTCTCACAGGCAGTGAGCAGATTGCAGTGGGTTTACTCACGGTTGTTACGTCTGTCTCGGCGCCAATGTTAGTTTAAGTACGTCGGGGATCGGGTGCTGGGAGCCTGAGTCCGGCAGGCTCGGGACTCGGCGGGCCTGAAGCGTGGCGGCGCGGGCCGGCCGGCCAGCCATTAGGCAGGACAGGCCCCCGCGGTCAGAATTCCGTAAACGCCTTGAACTCGCGGTAGCGTGCCTCGATATCGTCCCGCGTTAAAGTTCGCAAGCGGCCGACGCCGAACTCTTCGCAACAGAAGCTTCCCATCACCGAGCCGTAGATCATCGCCTTGCGCAGATGCTCGTGCGTCGCCGAGTCGAGGCTCTCGATTTCTTGTTCGGCGAGATATCCCATGAACCCGCCCGCGAACGAATCCCCGGCGCCGGTCGGATCGAAGACGGTTTCGAGAAGGAAGCCCGGCGCGATGAAGTGTCCCTCGGGCCGAAACAGAATCGCGCCATACTCGCCGCGCTTGATGACAACGGTATGCGGACCCATTTCGAGTATCTTCTTGGCGGCGTTGCGCAGGTTGTGCTCGCCGGTCAGCTCGCGCGCCTCGCCATCGTTGATGAGGATGAAGTCCCACTGCCGAATCGCCGCCGCCAGCTCGAGGGGGGTCCCCTCAATCCAAAAGTTCATCGTGTCGCCACCCACGAACAGCGGCGACTTCATCTGGTCGCGCACCTGCTTCTGTAGCTTCGGATGAATGTTCCCGATCACCGCGTAGGGTGAGTCCCGGTAGGAAGGCGGCAACTGAGGATCAAAATCCGCGAAGACATTGAGCTGCGTTGTCAGAGTCTCCCGCTCATTCATATCCGCGGAATACACACCCGACCAGAAGAAGGTTTTCCCGGGCCGTTTTTCGAGCCCTTCGAGATCGACGCCGTGCGCGGCCAGCAACTGTTCGTCTTCGGGCTCGAAATCATCACCGACCACGCCGACCAGCCTGACCTGACTGAAGTGACTGGCAGCCAGCGCGATATACGTGCCGGCCCCGCCGAGCATCCGCTCGACCTTTCCGTGCGGTGTTTCCACGCCGTCATAAGCAACCGAACCAACAACAAGCAAAGACATTGCGCTCCTGCTACAGATACTTGCCGATTAGCAAGTCGTACTTCTTTTTTGATGCTTCCGAGATCGTCGAGCGGTCGGTAAGCACAGCGTTCTTGATCGCCGAAGCATAGGGACTCTCGCCTTCCGGAATCCGTTTGACGGCCTCTTTCGCGACGGCCTGGGCGTTCTCGGCGTTCTTGGTGAGATAGGCGATCACCTGCTCGACCGTTACGGCGTCGTGATCGTCATGCCAGCAGTCGTAGTCGGTGACCATGGCGATCGTGGCGTAAGACATCTCCGCCTCACGCGCCAATTTTGCTTCCTGGAGGTTAGTCATCCCGATCACGTCGAGCCCCCACGAACGATACAGAAGCGATTCGGCCCGCGTCGAGAACTGCGGACCCTCCATGCAGCAATACGTTCCGCCACGATGCACCGTCACGCCGACGTGCTCACAGGCCTTTTCGGCCGCATCGGCCAGCACCGCGCAAACCGGGTCCGCGAACGCCACATGAACGACGATGTCTTCGTCAAAGAACGTCGAAGCCCGACCGCGCGTGCGGTCCACGAATTGATCCGGGATGCAGAAATCCAGCGGTTTGAGTTGTTCCCGCAACGACCCCACGGCGCTGAATGAAAGAATCCACCGCACGCCGAGTTGCTTGAGAGCATAGATATTGGCGCGGAAATTGAGATTCGAAGGCATGATCCTGTGGCCGCGGCCATGGCGGGCCAGAAACGCGACTTCACGCCCGCCCAGTCTCCCGAGTACAATCGCGTCCGAGGGATCCCCCCAGGGTGTTTCCACCGGACGCTCTTCGCGCTCGGTCAATTCCGGCATATTGTAGAGGCCGCTGCCTCCAATGATTCCGATTTTGGGATTCATGAAGTCCGTTCGCTAATTGATGTCAAAGCGCTCGCGGTGCAGCGAAAGATCGCTTCGCACAACGATATGGCTCTTCAGGATGGTCTCGATCTCCTGAAGATAGTCGTTCTTACGTGACTTCAGCACGCGGCCGATTTCCGGATTGACGCGCAGCGTAATGTCCCTCTGCGGATCCATGCCCGGGGCTATCTTGTGCGCCTCCTCGAGAATCTCGAGAATGACCGTGGTCTCTGACTTCACATGACCTGAACCATTGCAACTGGGGCACGGCGAGCACAGCGTTCGCTCGAGTGACTGCTTGACCCTCTTTCTCGTAATCGCGACAAGACCGAAATCGTTAAACGACAGCGACTTCGACGGCGCCGGATCAGCTCGCATCGCTTGTTCCAAGACCTCCTGCACCTTCTGGCGATTCTTGCGGTCGTCCATGTCGATGAAATCGACCACGATGATGCCCCCCAAGTCGCGCAGGCGGATCTGCCGCACAACCTCCGCCGCCGCTTCGATGTTGGTGTTGACGATCGTATCTTCGAGGCGGTCTGATTTGCCGACATACTTGCCCGTATTCACGTCCACGGCGACGAGCGCTTCGGTCTGATTGATCACGATGTATCCGCCCGATTTGAGCCAGACCTTCGGGCGCATCGCCTTCTCGATGGCGGCCGTGATATTGAACTCGTCAAACACGGGACGCCGCCGGGTATAGAGTTTCACCCTCGACAGCAGGCTCGGCTGGAAGCGCTCGACGAATCTGAGAATGCGCTCGTACTCGTCCTCGGCGTCCACCCAAATCGCTTTGAAGTCTTCGTCGAGTTGATCGCGCAGGATGCGCTCGACGATGTCCAGGTCCTGATGGACGAGTCCCGGGTTGCGGCGGTCGTCGGATTTCTGGCGAATATCAAGCCACAAGTTGTAGAGGAAAAGCATATCGCCGCGGATTTCTTCTTCCGGCGTTCCGCTGCCGGCCGTCCGTACGATAAAACCGCCGGGCATGCCAGTCCGATAGGTGCGAACGATGTGACGAAGCCGCTTTCTCTCCTCGAACGACGCGATCTTCCTGGAAACGCCGACGTGATCGACGGTCGGCATGTAGACGAGATAGCGTCCCGGCAAGGCGATGTGAGAGGTAATGCGCGCACCTTTCTTGCCAAGGGGCTCCTTGGCGATCTGCACAAGAATCTCATTCCCCTTTTGCAGCATGTCTGTAATCTTGCCGCTACTGGAACTCTCGGATCTCTCAGTCCTCTCGGACCTGTCGGGCCTGTCAGACCTGTCAGATCTCTCAGGTCTTCCAGATCGCTCGGGTCTCCTGGATCTCTCAGGTCTGCCGGATCTCCCGGATCTCTCAGGCCTGCCGGATCTCTCAGATCTCTCAGGTCTTCCGGATCCGTCAGATGTCTCGACGACCGCTTGGTTCGCGGTCGCCGCCTGATCTCTCTCTTCGTTCGGCTGCCGATCTCTTGACCGGCCACCCCGGCGGCGTCCCCGGCGGCCGCGGCGCTGCAGATTCCGGGACTCAGACCGGTCGCCGCGAATAGCGGCGCTTTCAGGTTGCCCTGGAACAGTGGCAACGCGCTCATCGTCGCCAACCGATGGCCCGGCTGCCGCTACGTCCCGTGCGCCGTCGTCGCGTGGTTGTTCGTCGCGCGGTCGTCCAGGGGTGAGACGCTTTTCTTCGTGATCGCTGTCGTGTCGATCACCGGTTTCGTCGATGAAAGAAGCCCCGGAGTCATCGTCCCGCTCTTGCTCCTGCACATCGCTGCGAAACTCGCTAATCTCCTCTTTCTGTTCGTCGTCTTGAGGCGCGCCATACTCCTCGTCCTCTTCGGCGTCGTCATCCTCAGCGCCCGAATCGGTTTCTTCCTCGCCTGCGGTGACGTCGTCGCCTTCCTGCTCCTCTATGAGCGCGGCTATTCGCTCAGCCGCGGCGAGATGTTCGCTGAAATCGATGCCCTTATCGTCGTCCTCATCTTCATCTTCATCGCCGTTCTCGGCGTCGTCCTCGTCGTCATCGCCGGAATCGTCTTCCTGATCGTCGGAATCGTCATCGTCGTCTTGGCCGTCATCGTTGGCATCCTCATCATCGTCGGGCTCGTCTTCATCACCCCGTAGCGCGACGGCAGCGCCCGTATCCGGCTCTTGTTCATCGACCAGGTCCGCGCCGGAGGCACCTTGCTGACTGTCTTGCTGCTGCTCGCCAGCTTCGGCGTCCGACAGCGAATCGAGCGGGTCCCCGGATTCAGCGTCAGCTGGCTGGCTGTGGGAATCCGCTTCTCTTTCGTGAACTTGCTCAACCACATGGCTCGCCGCGCCGGATCTGTACTTGGCGAGGGACTCACCCGGCAGTAACTCGAATGCACTCTCAACCTGCGGTTCTTCCTTCTTGCTCGGCCGGGACACCACATCCTCGCCGCTCGGCACGGCCGCTTCTCGCCCGGCTTGCGGCAGGAGAGCGTACTTGGATTGCGGCAAACCTCCTTCGCCGTCACGGACCTCCGAAGGGCCGCGCTCGCGACCTCCGCGGCGGCGCCCTCGCCGGCTGCGCCTGCGCCGCCCGCCACCCTCGCGACTGCCGCGCTCCTCTTCGCCTTCCGCGCTACTCTCGGTGCTCGCAGCGTCCGAGCTGGGCTCGCTGACCAGCTCGCCCCCTGCGTCGTCGGCCGGCACGCCGGCTACCTGCGGCGCTCGGCTGGGCTTCCGGTTGGTTGCGTCGATCGCCTCTTCACCCTCTTCAAACTCCGAGGAGGTGTCGAGAAAGTCAGAGACATAGAGGAATGCATCTCGCTCCAGGCCGATATCCACGAACGCCGACTGCATGCCGGGAAGCACGCGCGTGACGCGCCCCTTGTGGATACTGCCGGCAAGTCCCTGATCTGACTCCCTTTCGATGTAGATCTCTACAAGCTGATCATCATCGAGAATAGCCAGACGAGTTTCGTGTTGCGTTGAGGAAATTACTAATTCTCTAGACAGGGGACACCTCCTTGGGACGGAGGACCCGATCGTGGCGGGTATGACGAAAGCCTCGGAGCTGATCTCTCATCTCAGCAGCTTCCGTCTTGAAGGAGCGCGGCCCACTGCTCGCAAAAGCAGCGTTGTGGCCGACTCCACAATCTTCCGTTTCACCGGCGGAGCGATCCCGTCAACGACTAGCTCGCTCTACACCGGTTACCAGGAGAACCCGCCCTCCGCTTACGCAGACCTCAGGCGTTCGTCCGTCCCATTCCTTAACTTTTCAAAAAAACTCAACTTCTGCTCGCCGCCCGCCGCCAAACAGCAACACGGCTCTAAACTTGTTTCGACTCCCGGGCGTCGATCCTGGCCGGCTAACGCCGAACCGGTTTCAGGCCCCGGGACCTGCCACACTAAACGGCTCGACGGCATCACTAATTTGTGAACCGCCTTAGCCGAACGTTGTTCACCAACCCTAGCAGCATGAACGTTGTGATCGTATTGGATCCTCCGTAGCTCATCAGCGGCAGCGGAATGCCCGTGACGGGCATTCGCCCCACGACCATAGCAATATTCACAACCACATGAAAGAACAAGACGGCCGCGACACCCATGCAAATATACATGCCCGAGTTATCAGCGGACGTTTGTGCGTTGCTCACGATTTTCATCAGAAGTGCGAAGTACAGCGTCAGCGCGACGACAACACCCGCAAAGCCGCTTTCCTCCGCGTAGGCTGAAAAAATGAAGTCCGTATGCGGGGTCGGCAGAAACCGCAACTGTGTCTGCGTCCCGCCCGCCAGACCCTTACCCCAAATCTCACCCGAACCGACCGCGATCCGGGACTGAATTGCCTGGTAGCCAGTATCCTGCGGATCGCTTTCTGGATTCATGTAGGCGACGAGCCGTTCCTTTTGATAGGGCTTCAGAGAATACCAGCCTATGGGTACAGCCAAGGCGCAAACAATGACGAGCGCGGCCCAGTTCTTCCAGCGGACCCCGGCCATCGCGGCACCGATTCCCAAGATGGGTACATAACTCAAAGCCGTGCTGAGGTCGGGTTGCGCCCCCACCACCAGCATCATCAACGCGAACATCCCCGCCAGTCGCCCCAATTTCGCAAGCTTGATGCGTTCGCGTGGCAACTCGCCGAACATGTACGCTACCAACAATACTAGCACCACTTTGACAAATTCCGAGATTTGGAGACTGGCGCCGCCCGGCAGCGCCAGCCAGCGCCGCGCCCCGCCGCCAATGTAGCCAAAAACAGACACGATCAGCAGCAGTCCGAATGCCACTACATAAAAGGCCGGCACGTGCTCGACCCACCAGTTGTAATCTACCGCCGAGACCACCCACATCAGCGCCAGTCCCACGACGATCCACATCACTTGCCGCAGGTGGGCGTCTTGCCATTGCGTGCTGAGTGTCGCGCTATAGATCTCGACCACACCGAGCGCCGCGATCGCGAGTGACAGTCCGATTAGCACCCAATCGAAGTCGCGCGCCGAGTACTGGCCGGTCATCGCAGTCTTCCTTCCAAAGCTGCCGCGGCTTGCGCCACGGGCCCCGCCGGGTCGACGGCCTCCGCCAGAGGCGGTGTACGCCGCGCCCAAGCCAACCGCACATCCTTATCAATGTGACTCTTGATGACATCCCGCACGGTCGGCGCCGCCAAGTGCCCATGTTCGCCCGTCTCTACCAGCGCCGCCACAACGATCTCAGGCTCCTTGCACGGCGCGAAGGCAACGAACCAGGCAGTGTCTTTCAGCCGCGGGTCATCGGACCCCTGCTTAAATTGCGTTGATGCGAGTTGTGCCGTCCCGGTTTTGCCGCAGATATCATATCCCTCGATACGGGCCCGGCCCCCAGTCCCGCCATCGTTAACGACCGCCCACAAGCCTTGTCGAATCGTTTCCAAATGACGCGAATCGAGATCAATCTTGATCGGGTCGGGCCGCTCGAACTCAGGCCGCACTTCAGCCAGGTCGTCATAAGAGACCAAATGGGGACGGTGCCAAACGCCTCCCATCGCGATGCCTCCCAGCGCGTACGCCGCCTGTAGCGGGGTCACCGTTAACGCGCCCTGTCCGATGGACACTGATATTGTTTCACCCAGATACCACTTCTCGCGGAACATGCGAAGCTTCCATTTGGTCGACGGCACTAGGCCTTCTGCTTCATGCGGCAGATCGATGCCTGTCCGCCTTCCTAGTCCCACCAATTCCGCGTACTCGGCGATGCGATCGATTCCGAGCTTGTTCCCCAGATTGTAGAAGTACACATTGCAGGACTGCTTGAGAGCATCACGAAGATACACCGTGCCGTGTCCGCCGGCTTTATTGCAGCGGAAATACCTTGTATAGAACGATGCGCCTCCTGAACATGTCACATGGAAGTCCTCGTCGAGGATTCCGCTTTCTCCCGCGGCCAAGGCCACGATCGGCTTGAAGATCGACCCGGGAGCCAGTTGCGCCTGAAGCGAGCGGTTGAACATCGGATGCTCAGGGTCGCGGTCAAGCTCCCTCCAATCCTCCGAGCTAATGCCGCCCACGAACTGGTTGGGATCGTATGTTGGGCGGCTGGCCAGCGCGAGAACTTCACCCGTGCGCGGATCGAGAGCGACAACGGCCCCTTTCTTCCCTTCCAAAGCAAGATCGGCCACAGCCTGCAGGTCCAGGTCGAGAGTGAGGCGCAGGCTATGGCCGGCTTTGGCGTCGACTTTGCCGAAGATCCTGCGTTCCCTGCCGAGACTGTCGACCTCGACCATACGGCTACCGTCCGTCCCCGTCAACACGTCGTTGTACTGCCGCTCCATGCCGGCCTTGCCGATTTCCGCGCCCGGCTCGTAGAACATGAAATCATCCAGCTCGAGCTCGGCGTCACTGATCTCGCCGACGTAGCCGATCACATGCGCGGCCAGCCCGCCTCGCGGATAGAGCCTGCGCTGCGACCGGATCAACTCCAACTCGGGGAACTGAGAACGATGTGCTTCGACGAACGCCACTTCCGCCTGCGTGAGATTCTCTTTCAGAATGGCTGCCTGATACTCGGGCGCGTTCGATGTTTCGAGGCGCCTTAGTTTGGCCGTGAGCCGCTCGAATGGAATATTCAAGCCGTTCGCAATAATCTGAAGGTGATCGGGATTCAACAAGGCTCGCGAAAGGAGCACCTTGTGACTCGGGCTGTTGTCAACGATGACGCGCCCGTCACGGTCGAGGATTTTCCCGCGCGGGGCCAGCAGAGGAAGTGATTTGATGCGATTGCGGTCGGCGCGCTCGGAGTAGATTTGGGGGTTCTGGACCTGCAACTGCCAAAAACCCGACAGCAGCCACAGAAAAGTGATCGCGGCTACATACTGGAAGACCGCAATTTGTACGTCGCTGGCTTTGCGCGTGCCGGCCGGATAGGAGTTCATCGCGGCCTCTTCAGGCGGTCAATCAGCTGGAACATGCCTAACGCCAACCCGGCATGGGCCGCCGACATTACCAGCGTTCGCGCCGGATCAAAGGCCGCGTCCGTCCCTAGCAGAACGCTCTGCATCGTCCAATATAGCAACTGATGAATCAGGTAAAACAGCGCCGCCAATACGCTTCGAGCGCCGGGATAGTCGATTTCGATCACCAAACTAACCGAAGCGGACAAGTAGCCGATAATCGTCTTGATAATACCGAATACCCCCATCGGACCATGCGTCAGGGCATCTTGCGCCAGCCCTACAGCCGCTCCAATCAGAGTGCCTCGCGGAACGTTTCTCTCCGTGATGGCGAGAAAGACAGTGATGAGCAAGGGCAGGTCGAATAACGCCGCTACGTTTATATAGAGCGGCAGCAAACTTTGCGCCGACAGGATCAGCAGTACGATCGCGATGCCCCAGCCCGGTGCCAAGCGCTCCAGCGGCCGGCGCCGCCGCGGCGGGCTGCCGATCGGCAGTTGGCGGATGTGGCTAACCCGCACGGCTCACCGCCTGCTGCTCGAACTGCGCCCGACGCGCTGACAGCCGCGGACTAAGGGTTCCGGCTCGATCCATTCGAGCCCCCTTCGTCGTTACTGCCTTGTTCCCCGCCATTGTTTTGTGCGCTGCTATTGCTTTGTTGACTACTACCTGGCTCGGCCTGATTCGGACCTCCCGGTTGCGGGGCGCGCACGGGCTCAGTCGCCACGGGCGAGGGCAAAGCCGGTTCGTTTTCCGCACCAAGCGGCGGAGTCGTCGAGAAAGGCAGTCCGAAGTTGAAATCAGGCGGCGGCGTCCCCAGATCGCCTTCGCCGAAACGATGCCGTTGCGCGACACCGAGTGAGCGATAGCGTTCGAACAAGACATCGGCTTCCGTCATACCGCCGAGCTGACCTTCAGGCCCCGCTTCGCCGGGGACGGCATCGGCCCCACTGCCGAGATTTCGCTCGAAGCCTTTGGTCAACGTTGACGGCTCAATGGAACCGGACGGCGGCATCGGCATCAGCACTTCGGGCGGTTGCGGCGCGGCAAAGTGCGGCAGATCGCCGTGCACTCCGACCGTCACAATCAGCACTTCTTCCAGGCGGCCCAGAGCCGCGAACGGCCGAACCCAAATCTCCCGGTAATCAGAAGCAGGCCCGATCCGGGTGACTTCGCCGCACGGCAGACCTCGCGGAAAGACGCGGTCTTCTCCGGAAGTATACACAGCTTCCCCCACGGCCACTTCTACTTCCGTGTCGATGTATTCCAGCCGGCACTCGCGCCTTCCGGTGCCCTTCAACACGCCCCGCGACCTGGAGTTTTCCAGCAACACGCCGACACCCGAGTCAACGTCATCCATCAGCAGCACGAGCGACACCTGGCCGTACGCCGCCTGCACTTTGCCGACCACACCGTCCGGCGTAATCACCGCCATACCCGATTTCACGCCGTCGCGCGTTCCTTTGTCGACACGCACCTCGCGCGCGTTGGGGTTCGAACCCACACCGATCACCTGCGCTAATACTGTCTGAGAGGGAATCTCGTTCTGATACGCCAGAACTTCTTCCTCGCGCGAAAAGCGCGTCACCGCTCGCCGAAGCTGCTGATTCTCCAACTGCAGAGTCTCGTTATTCGCCTTCAAACGGCTGTTCTCTTCACGCGTGCCCCACAGCCAAACGTACTCGCTCCATAACGACCCGACCACACCTGTGCCGCTCTTGAGAACGCTTTCGATTGGGGAGATCAACGCCGCTGTCCAGATGCGCATCAGGCGCACATCGTTGCCCGTCTTCACTTGATAGCCGAGCAATACGAATTGCAGAAATAGTACGGCTATCAGAAGCGACGCATTGCGATAGCGTGCGATGAACTCTTCCACGGCCTGCCGCCTATTCGAGCGAGATACGCCGCAGTAAGCGGAAGTCACTGAGCATCCGGCCCGTCCCCAAAACCACCGACGCCAGCGGATCCTCCGCGATCGAAACCGGCAGTCCCGTCTCCTCGCGAATCCTCACATCCAGGTTGCGCAGCAGCGCGCCGCCGCCCGACAGCACGATCCCGCGGTCGCTGATGTCCGCGCTCAGTTCCGGAGGCGTCCGCTCCAGCGCCACACGAATCGCGTTGACGATCGTATCGACGCAATCGGCGAGCGCCTCGCGGATCTCGGTATCGTTCACTGTGACGGCTCGCGGCACACCTTCAATCAGATTGCGCCCTTTGATCTCCATGGTGATCGGCTGGTCAAGGGTGTAGGCCGATCCAATCTGAATCTTCACCTGCTCCGCTGTCCGTTCACCGATCAGCAGGTTGTATCTCCGCTTCAGGTAGCCGATGATCGCCTCGTCCATCTCGTTGCCGGCCACCCTCACCGATCGCGAATAGACGATCCCCGACATCGAGATCACCGCGACGTCTGTCGTCCCGCCGCCAATGTCCACAATCATGTTCCCCGACGGTTCCGTAATCGGCAGCCCCGCGCCAATCGCCGCAACCATTGCCTGCTCCACCAGGTGAACTTCGCTGGCATGCGCCCGGTAGGCCGAATCCATCACTGCCCGGTTCTCGACCGGGGTGATCTCGCTGGGCACGCCGATGACGATGCGCGGGTGGACCAACATCTTGCGGTTGTGGGATTTACGGATGAAGTAGGTCAGCATCTTCTCCGTGTAACGAAAATCGGCGATCACGCCGTCTTTCATCGGCCGGATCGCAACGATGTTCCCTGGCGTGCGGCCGACCATTTCTTTTGCTTCCTTGCCGACCGCTTCGACCTCATTCGTGGTCCTGTTAATAGCCACGATCGATGGTTCATTGACGACGATACCCTTGCCGCGTACAAAGACAAGCGTATTGGCGGTGCCCAAATCGATCGCGAGATCACTCGAAAACAGGCTGAAAATAGACCTGAAGTTCATCTAGATCGCACTTCCATTCTTCTATCCGGATACAGTTCGCCCTTTGGCGTGAAAACGCCGCTTCGCAAACCGGGATCGAATGGGGTCGTGAGAAAAGAGAGACCGTGCTACGCGCCGCTCAGCTAACTTCTTTGTTTACAGCACCGCGAGCGCAACGTCCGGTAGACACTCGTTTCGTCACCGCCCCAAGGGTGCGGGGTCCCCCCGATTCCCGTATTGACGGCTACCGCTACTCCAGTGTAGCTGGAACCCGAGCCTCGTGGGGCTCGAAACTGTTGAAAAGGAAACATTTCGCGCGAAGCCCGCCCAGCTGGGGGCCTCCGCCGCACAAGCTGGCACACAGCCGCGTGCTTCGGGGCCCGCTTGCCACCCTATGGGTTCGCCTTCCGCTCCTGCTCTTTGAGGAGCGTCCTCAGGCTCTCGATCTGGACGCGCAGTTCTTTAGTGCGGCTGGCGATCCAATGCACATAAGCGATGTGGATGATCCACGCCGAGCCAAAAGCGTACCAAAGCCATCTGAGATTTTCTTCCATTTGATCTACCTGTTGCGCTCCTGCTTGCTCAGCCCGCCAGGGCGTGAATCATCTGGCGCAGCCCCTCGGTCTCGCGCTGCATCTCGGCGAGTTTGCGTCGCTGCCGGACGATGTACCACAACAGTGTCAGCAACGCTAGCGTCGCAAATCCCAGCACCATCCCCATATTCGCGTCCAGTCCGCCTCCGCCAATCACCGGAGCCGGGTGCTGCGTGCGCCACCAGCGATTCGCCATGTAGATAATCGGAATATCGACCATTCCGCAAATCGAAACGACAGCGCAAACCACGGCGCGCTGGGACGGCTCGTCGACGGACTGCCGCAGAATCAAATAACCGATGTAGATGACGGCCAACAGCATGGCCGAGGTGCCACGCGCATCCCAGGCCCACCAGATGCCCCAGATCGGCTTGGCCCAGAACGCTCCGGTGACTAGATTGACGATGCAGAAGACGAGACCCGTCTCGTTGCAGGCAACGGAAAGATCATCGAGCCGAGGGTCACGGCTGACAAGGTAGCGAACCGCCGCCACGCCGCCTACGAAGAACGCCACCCACGACGTCGCGGCCGACGGAACGTGGAAGTAGAAGATCCGCTGTACAACGCCCATCGTGCTCTCGTTCGGCACCCACAGGAAGATCATGTAGAGCGCCGCCACCAGCATCGCAGCCGCGGTAACCCCCAGCACCGGCGTCAGTTTGTCGGAAGTTTGTGCGGTCGATTTAGGCATCCGTCAAGATGGGTAAAAATAAGGTAACAGTCTATCAGCCTGACAGCGGCCACCGCACGATGTCGAAGCGCCGCGAGCGCTGCTCCGAGCGAGCGAGCGAGAGCTTGCCTCCGGCAAACGAGCTTCCCGGCCTCGCATTCCGATAAACTAGAAGCCTGTGACCCAACCAAGAACGCTCTTCGAAAAAATCTGGGACAAGCACGTCGTGGCTCACGAACCAGGCAGTCCCGCCGTCTTATACATTGATCTGCACCTGGTCCACGAAGTCACGTCGCCGCAGGCCTTCCAAGGCCTTCGCGAAAAGGGACTGAAGGTTCGCCGGCCCGACCACACGCAGGCCACGATGGACCATAGCATTCCGACGACTGACCGCTCTCTGCCGATCCTCGACGCCATCGCCGCCAAGCAGGTCAATCAACTTCGCACTAACTGCCACGAGTTCGGCATCCCGCTGGCCGACCTCGGCGACGAGAATCAGGGCATCGTCCACGTTATCGGTCCCGAGATGGGCCTGACGCAACCGGGCATGACGGTCGTCTGCGGAGACAGCCATACATCGACCCATGGCGCATTCGGTGCGTTGGCCTTCGGCATCGGGACGACGGAAGTCGAGCACGTCCTCGCCACCCAGTGCCTGCTGCAAAACAGGCCGAAGACTTATGAGGTTCGCTTCGCGGGTGCGCTGCCGAAAGGCGTCGGCTCCAAAGACCTCATCTTGGCCCTCATCGCCCGTATCGGTGTCGGTGGCGGCACCGGTTACGTCCTCGAATACACAGGCGAAGCCATCCGCGCGCTCTCGATGGAAGGCCGCATGACGGTTTGTAACATGTCGATCGAAGGCGGCGCGCGCGCCGGCATGATTGCGCCCGACGACATCACCTTCGAATACCTGGCCGGCAGGCCTAATGCCCCTTACGGCGATGCTTGGGACGATGCCGTCGGCCGCTGGCGCCGGCTCCCGAGCGATGAAGGCGCCACCTACGACAAACTGATTTCGATCGACGCCGCCACTCTCGAACCCATGATCACCTACGGCACCAACCCCGGTATGGGCATCGCGATTACGCAACCCGTACCCGACCCGGCCAGCGCGGGCGCCAACGGCGAGTCGATCCGTAAGGCTCTCGATTATATGGCCCTCGAAGCCGGCAAGCCCCTGCTCGGTCACGCCGTCGATGTCGTCTTCATCGGCAGTTGCACGAACTCCCGCATCTCTGACCTGCGCGAAGCCGCGCAGCTCATGAAAGGCCGCAAGGTCAGCCCGAACGTGCGCGTGCTTGTCGTTCCGGGATCGGAAAAAATCAAGAAGCAGGCCGAATCCGAAAATTTGCCTGAGATCTTCCGGGCTGCCGGCGCCGAATGGCGTGAAGCCGGCTGCAGCATGTGCATCGCGATGAACGGCGATCAACTCGCTCCCGGCCAATACTGCGTCAGCACCAGTAATCGCAACTTCGAAGGCCGCCAAGGCAAGGGCGGACGCACGTTCCTCGCCAGCCCCTTGACGGCCGCCGCCAGCGCGCTGAACGGCGTCGTCACCGATGTCCGCACAATGCTTGGCTAAAGCCAGGGCTTCCCTAAAGGCGGGGCTCGCCTAGGATCAGTGCTGAACGAGAATCGGAATATTTCAAATGGAACCCATCAATACATTCAAGGGCAAAGCCATTGCGCTACCCATCAAAGACATCGACACCGATCAGATCATCCCCGCCCGATTCCTGAAGACAATCGACAAGCAGGGGCTCGGGGCGAACCTTTTCACAGACTGGCGGTATTTCGAAGACGGCAGCCCCAAGCCTGACTTCCTTCTCAACCAGCCGCGCGCCCAGGGAGCGGCGATTCTTGTCGCCGGCGACAACTTCGGTTGCGGCAGCTCCCGTGAGCATGCCCCGTGGGCCTTGATGGGATACGGCTTCCAGGCCGTGATCAGCACTTCGTTCGCCGACATCTTCAAAGGTAATTGCTACAAGAACGGTCTGATCCCGATCGAAGTCGACGAGTCGCTTCACACCGAACTCCTCGAATCCGCCGCCGCTGACGAGCCCTATGAGATCGAAGTCGATCTTCCCAACCAGCTCATTCGCCTGCCCGACGGCCGCACCGCCACTTTCCCGATCGACGCCTTCTCCAAGAAATGCCTCACCGCCGGCATCGATCAACTCGGCTATCTCCGCGAGCAAGCCGCCGCCATCGCCGAGTACGAAGCCGGCCATCTCGATCGCGTCAGCACCCTTTAGACGAGGGTCGCATACCCGACAACATCCGCCCCCGCCTCACTTTCCAGCGCCTTCGGGCACTCGCGGAAGGTAATGGTACTTCAGTCCCGTTTGAAAATTGAACCCTTTTTGGCCTTGTTTAATGGCTTCGAGAGGTCCAAACTTGGGCCATGGACGGGTGTTTCAAAGAAGTGCATGGAGTCGGCTCGCAAATGGTTCATCTGGTCTGCGACCGCACGGATGAATCCGACGAGTTCCGGGCAATGATCGAAGGCGGCGGTGTCTGCATCGCGAAAGTTTTCACATCCGCCTTCCGCGCCGAGCACTGGCTCCACGAGCTGTTCGAGCGCATGTTCCGGGGCCATCGCTGCGATCTCGGCTGTATGAGAATGCCGGAGCACGAGTTCCTCGCCGACCCCCAGCAACTCGAACGCCTAGCCGGCCTGCCCGACCTCCGCAGACGCTAACCTTCGTTTCCCAGCAACTGTTCACTGTCCGTCTGGTAACATCTTGCAAATGCCCACGGACTCAGGCGCGGACGTTCGCGCCAAAGCGTCACGGTTCTTCCCCCGCTGGGAGCAGGCGGATCTGCCGCCGGCCCCGGCCATTACGCTACGCAGCTGGACCGCGCTGATCGGTCCCGGCCTGCTGATGGTGGGCAGCAACATCGGCGGCGGCGAGTGGCTGTTCGGGCCGATCGTGACCGCGCGCTACGGCGGGTCGCTGATGTGGATCGCGACGATCAGCATCGCCTGCCAGGTTTTCTACAACCTTTCGATCATGCGGTACACGCTCTACACGGGCGAGCCGATCTTTCTTGGATTCTTCCGCTCGTGGCCGGGCCCGAAGTTCTGGGCGGTGTTCTATTTGATGCTCGACCTGGGCGGGATCTTCCCGTACCTGGCTTCGAACGCCGCCGTGCCTCTGGCGGCGGTGATTCTCGGGCACCTGCCAGGGGCGGGGGATGATTCGCTTCTCCGCACGTTGAGCTATGTGATCTTTCTGAGCGCGCTCATCCCGCTGATTTTCGGCGGCAAGATCTACAACGCCATCGAGCGCATCATGGTGACGAAGCTGGTCTTGGTGCTCGGCTATCTGATGTTTATCGGCCTGTTCATGGTGCGCTGGGAAACCTGGCTCGACATCTTCAGCGGCTTCGTCAAATTCGGCCAGCTTCCCGACACCGAGATCGACTGGGCCACGCTGGCGGCGTTCGCGGCGATCGCGGGTGCGGGCGGGCTGTCGAACATGAATTTCTCGAACTACACGCGCGAGAAGGGTTGGGGCATGGGCTCGCTGGTCGGCGCGATTCCGAGCATGGTGGGCGGCAAGAAAATCCGGCTCTCACACGTGGGCAAGGTGTTTCCGCTGAGCGAAGGGAACCTCACGCGCTGGAAGGGCTGGATTCTGCACATCGTGCGCGATCAGGTGGCTATCTGGTCAGTGGGCTGCGTATTGGGGATGGCCCTGCCGTCACTGCTGTCGCTCGAATTCATCCCCGGCGCGGAGGTCGCGGGACATGCAGCGGCCGCAATGACCGCGCGCGGCATCGCAGACCGCTCCGGGGAGATCTACTGGTATCTCACGCTGTTGTGCGGCTTCATCGTGCTCGCGCCGGGCCAGATGTCGGACATCGACGGCGTCGTCCGCCGCTGGACCGATGTTATCTGGACCGGCAGCAGCCGCGCTCAAAAACTCGAAGGCCATCAAGTGCGGAACATCTACTACACGATTCTACTGGGCTATGTCATCTGGGGTCTGATCGCGCTGCGGTTGACGCCGAATCCGCTGGTGCTCGCGATCTTCACGGGGACCCTACGCAACATCGGCCTAGGGTTTACTTCGCTGCACTCGCTCTACGTCAACCGCAACCTGCTCCCCCGCGAGTTGCGCCTACCTTGGTACTTGCAGGCGGGCTTGGTGCTGGCGTTTGTGTTCTTCATGGGGATTACGGCCATCGTCTTCCACCAAAAGTGGACGCAGTTGATGGGTGGCTAGGGAAAGAGGCGCAGGTGTCAACCCGCGCGCCCGCGCCGTCAGGCGCAAAAGCCACTGCGACCGCACGGAGCGCAGACTGAATGAAACTATTCACTCCGAGTGTCAACGCAATTTAGAAAGATCCCCTGAT
>JAQBUE010000198.1 GCA_027624045.1 Acidobacteriota bacterium | reverse complement strand
CCCATTGCCATAGAACAAGTTTATCGACTCTTGTTTCAATGTGGGACTTCCACCACAGGCTGCTAAGGTCCCGTCGCCGGCGTTCCTAATTGTGAACTGTTTGATTGGCGGATTTACACCGGCCTGACTAGCGAAATCCAGGCTCGCCCTCGATAGCTCGATCGTTGGGGTCGTTTGCGCCCCGAGCTCAATACTCGCGGTGATGGTTCCGTTGAACTCAGTGCCGACAGACTGCAGGCCTAAACCGATCCAATACGTCCCGCGCATCACAGCAGGCTGCGAGCCGAGAGTGACGGAGAGCGTCTGACTGGAGCCGAGTGCGGGAGAAAGCTGATCAGCGAGGGGCGTGCCGTCAGGAAGCAGAGCCACGTCAAACCCACGCTGCACCAGAAGCTGCAAATCAGCATCGGGATCGTTGACTTGAGCATCGATCTTGAGCCGGCTCGCGCCCTGCGGCACGTCGACGCGGAAGCCTAAGAAACCCGCGACGACTGCCGGCGCCGTGACAGCCGGAATCGAGAAGTTGCTAGGCACGCCGTTCGTCAGTCGCACCCCGACGGGCTCGGGAGCAGGCCCGCCGCTCACCGTCGCCGTGATACGGGCCGTGATGTCCCTTCCGGTCGTAACCAAGCCCAAGGCGATGAAATACGTCCCCACCTGGAGAGCAGGCGTGGAGGTGGGCGTGATGACGAGGTTTTCGCCGCCGCCCGGGGTGTTCAGTTCGTAGTCACTGAGCGGGGTGCCTCCCGGGACAGCGACATCTTTTCCAAACCGCACAAATAGAGCCAAATCGGCGCTCGGTGTCAGCATCTCGACATCAATTTCGAGGCGATTGTGACCGCCCGGGGGGACCTCGATCCGGAAACCTTCGAGAAAGATCGTCGGTTGGTTCATCGAAGGCAGGCCGAAGGTGACGGTATCTCCCGACGTAAGAAGCGTGCCGGGAATGCCGCCCAGGTCTTCTCCTTTTTGGACGTAGCGTTGTGGTTGGCCGGCGGAAGCAGCCACTTGCCAATCGACGCCGGCAGTCTCGCTGGGAGCCGCCTCCGCCGCAACGGGAAGAAGCGCGAGCAGCGCCGCCAAACAAAGCACCTGAAACCGTCCCATGACTGTGGTCATCCAATTCATAGAGGACGGGGCCGCAAGAAGAGAGGAAGCAGCGGCCCACGCGGCAAGAATTACCTACAGTTATAGCATCGGCCTAGGTCGCGGCTTTGCAGAAGGTTCCCGCGCATTGTGTCTATGGATACGATAAACGGCACACTCCGGATTTCACCCAACCAAGTGCATCTCAGCCGGTACGGGGACCCACCCGCAGTGCGCCTTCCGGCTCGGTCCGCCAGATTGGTTAGTGCCATGTTGGGCCTGTTTTTCGGCTGCTTTCCCCTCCCAGCAACGACCGTTCACATTGATAACCCCGTGGGCTCAATTGCTATCACCGTGTCAGGGGCGGGCACGTTCGACCTGATCCCGACGAGTCCCGGGCGGCCGCTCGTTGACGGCGACGTGCGCCTGGGCCACAAGCCCGGGCTGATGGTGATTCAGTGTGCTCCGGAAGATAAAACGCCAATCGACCTCGAACTGACGATCCCATACGGCGTCGAGGTCAAAGCACGGACGACGGCCGGGACGATCAGGCTGCAAGGCATCGTACCCCGCGCGGAACTCAGCACCGAATCCGGTGGCCTTGAGCTGATATCCGACTGGAATGCGATGGGTCTGTACGTGGCATCGGACTCGGCACCAGGGAAATTTACATCCATCTCTGGGTTGAAGCTGACGAGGAATCCGAAGGCGGCGAAGGGCGAACCGGTGTGGGAGTTGACTGACCAGCACCCTGACTCTCACGTCACGTTGGGCCGTGTTGTCGCGAAGGCCGGCCGGCCAGATCGTATCGAGATCAGCGCCGCGCCCTTCCCAGAAGATGCGCCCGTTCGTCCGCACTGGCAGGCTACTGAAGTTGTGAATGGCCTGTTATCGGCTCCGAAGAAACGAGCACGGCGGCCTGTTGGGGAGAGGATGCCCGGCGGCGAGACTGCGGTTTCCGACGCCCCTGAGGAAGGGGTTCTGTTCAGCTCCGACGTGCGCATTGTCGATGTTCCTGTTTCGGTTCTTGACAGCTCGGGGCGCCCCGTCGCCGGGTTGGGCAAGGACGACTTCGAGGTCACAGAGAACGGCGTCGTGCAGGCAGTCACGTTCCTTGATGGCGGCGAATCTCCCTTTAACCTGGTGCTTTTACTCGATCTGAGCGGCAGCACAAAACAAAACCGTGCGGCGATGAAGCAGGCGGCGCGGCGGTTCATCGAAGTGGCGGGCCCGCGGGATCGCGTTGCCGCCTACGCGCTAACGCAGGATATGCTGCACGTCGTCTCACCGCTCACCGGCGATCACGAAAGCCTGGCGAAACAGATCGAAGCGCTGCCGGAAGTCTCGGGAGGAACGCCGCTCTATGACGCCGTGGCCCTCGCCTACGCGCAGGAACTTAGCCGGCTCGACGATGGCCGCAACGCACTGATTGTCATTAGCGACGGAGTCGACAACGATCTACACGGTCAACTGACGCCCTCGAAGTTATCGTTCAAACGTCTCGAACGGGCTGCCCGGGAGATGAACGCGCTGATCTACCCTGTCCTTCTCGACCCGGCCGAGGCGCGGGATAAGCCGCCCGCCTGGGCGCGCAAGGCTCGGGAGCGAATGGAACGCCTCGCCGCAGCCACGGGAGGCCGGCTCTTCTCGGCGGCGTCTCTGGAGGATTTGGAACCTGTCTATCGCCAAGTCGCGGCGGAGTTGCGCAGCATCTACAGCCTGGCTTACTACCCAAAGGACCAGGATTTTGACGGCGATTGGCGCGAGGTGACCGTCAAGGCTAATCAGGCGGGGGCGCGGCTTCGGTTTCGGAACGGTTATTTTTCCCGCTGACGAAGATCCGGGATGGTCCAACGCCGATGCTTGACTCCACCCGCAGGCAGCCTGCGATCTGGCCCAGGCGCGCCGGCACCAGGACGAGATCACGGTTGAGCGCTATTTAGCCGGGAAAGGCGCTACGGATCGAGGCGAACTGTGCCTCAAACTTCTCGCGTATGTCGGGCAAGGCCTCCTCGAGGCCGATCATCCGAAAAGCCGCCTCGGGAGAATCCGGCGGCCGCGTCGAAGACAAGTGGAGCGCGAGACCGTCGTAGCAGACACAAACATCAGCCGCATAGACCAGAGTGGCCAGATCGATGCCTTCGCCCGTCGAAACACGATCGGCGGGGCTCTCGTGGTGTCGAGCCGCCTCACAGACCTCATCCGGCAGTTTCCACTTTTCAAGCACCAATGCCGACAGCTCCGGGTGGGTGACGTTGAGGAGCGTTTGCTCGGACTCGGTCATCGGCTTGTCACTCGATTCCCAATGACTGACGATCTGAGGAATCATCTCGGGGAACGTCGTCAGGATCAGCAGTTGTCCGATATCGTGAAACAGGCCTGCCGCGAACGCGGCATCGAGCTCTTCCGACCTCACATAATGAGCTAGAAACTCCGTCATCACGGCGCAGCCGAGAGCATGCTGCGAGTAGAGCGAATAGAGGTTTGTCTCCGCTGACCTCGGACGCACCAGGCGCTTCATCGAGAAAGCCAGCGCCAGGTTCCGCACCGTGCCGAAACCGAGCAGCGTGACCGCCTGGCGGATGGAAGAGATGCGCTGCGAAATACCGTAGTAGGCGGAGTTGACACAGCGCAGCACGCTGCCGCTCAACACACTATCCTGCTCGATGAGCGATGCGATCTGGACCGACGAGCAAAGCTCGTCGTTCAGCATCTGTAAGAGACGGCTGAGAACAGTCGAGAGCGGCGGCAACTGTTCTACCGCGCCCATCAAGCGGGTACGGTAGTCGCTGGAACCAGCCTCTGACGGCTGCTGGGTTTGAATAGGAGGCGCCGGCCGATAGGTGAGCACAATCTTCCCCTTGCCATCCCATATCGGCACTTTGGGCGGAAAAGCGAATACGGAATGGGCGGGATGCGGTGGCGTTAAAAAAGCGGCGGCGAAAGCGGATCAACCGCCGCTCCTGACTAGGGCTCTGAATCAGAACCGCTGTCGAGGGCCTGCACCAGGACAACCGTGACGTTGTCGGGCGCACCCTTGGCCAGGGCCGCTTCGACGAGCGCCTGGCAGCGGGCTTCGAGCGAAGCAGGGCGCTTCAGGACCTCCAACAACGCATCTTCGCCCGCGACGCCATGGAGTCCATCCGAGCATATCAACAGCGTGTCACCCGGCAGAAAATCGATTTCCTGGGCCTTGACCTGGAGGTCCTCCTCCGCCCCGACAGCTTTTGTGAGGACGTTGCGGTAGGGGTGAACCCGCAGCTGTTCTTCTGATAGACCCAACCCGCGGCCAACATCATTGACCCACGAATCATCTGCCGTCACACAGAACAGTTCGCCCGCGGTCCAAAGGTAGCATCGGCTGTCACCAACATTGATGAGATAAAGCTTCGCGGGCCGGGCAAGGGCTGCTACCACGGTGGTTCCCATGCCTTCATACGCGGGGTTTTGCTCCGCCTCCCAGCGCACATTCCGGTTGGCTAAACGGACGGCACGCTCAAGAGTAGCGGCCGAGGCCCGCGGACCATCCTGGCTGACTTCCGCGATGAGCGTATCAATGGCGATGCGCGAAGCCGTCTCGCCGGCTTGAGCCCCTCCCATGCCATCAGCAACGGCAAACAGGCCTTGCTCCTGGTTAACGACATAGCAGTCCTCGTTATGAGACCGTACTAGGCCGACATCGGAAGTGCCGTAGCTGTCAATCATTGCGGCAGACTCGTCGCGCAGCGCACTGCTGCCAACCTGGGCGAAACGCGACTGTGTTCGTTCTTGTCACAAGTCCAGACGGGATTTCTTCGGCGCTTCCTGGGCGGGGGGTGGCGGACAGCTGGAAACGACGCCCTTCCGTACTGCATAGTTTGCCACACAACAAGCCGCGGACGCATTCATGTATGCACCCCTGACCGCCCGCGCACCGGATCCCCTCGGCTCAACTTAGCTAACGGCGCTGGAAACGCGTGCCTCGTACGGCCCAACCTGAAGAGTATACCCAGGATGAGCCGCCTCGCGGCGCAGGATCGAGAAACCCAAGCAGCGGCCGCGGCGCGGCGAGAAAACAGGGCTACTCAAAACACCGACCACCCGCTCTGCCAGCAAGACCGGCGATCCGGGCGCGGGCGGCTCCGAGGCGTCAATCTCAATGCGTGTCAGTTCGCGCCGCACCTCTCCGCGGGCGCGAATCCGCTCGACGATTTCTTGCCCCAAGTAGCATCCCTTGGTCACAGATACCTGATCCATGCGTCCCGATTCCTGGGGCAAGGTCTTGTCGAAGAAATCCTCCGTATGCCGAGGAATCGCGTTCTCGACACGCAACAGGGCCGCCTCTTGCGAGGAAGAGCGCACAACACCCGCTGCTTCCAGTCGGCGGATCATTTCCGTCTTGGGGGCGTGTCCGGCGGCGAGCCAACAACCTGGCTGCCCCGTAAAGGACGCGGCAATGAGCGTCGTGACACCATACTCCGCGTGATATTCGGACTGATCGGGAACCCGGCCCCACGTCTTCTCGACGGCTTCGAGTGCTCCCGGACCCTCGACCGCAAGTATCGCCATCGTATCCGTTACGTCTTCGAGAGCAACGTCATCCATGATGATGTACTTGTCGAGATGATCCAGCACGACTTGGCGGGTCTCGGGTTCAGTGTCAAGCAGAACATAGCCGTCAAAAACCCAAATCCGCGAATCAGCCAGGATATGGCCATGTGCGTCGAGGAAGAACGCGCGCACGCCCTGCCCGGGCCGCAAGCCTTCAACGGCGTTGGTCGAGAGCGCGTGGAGCAAACGCAAACGGTCTTCGCCTGTCACTCTGATCTTGGCTCGATGCGATAGGTCCAGCCAGGCCGCGCCGTCGTGCAGTGCCTCGTAACCGTACATGGCTACGTGTGCAGGGTTCTGAGATACGCGCCCAACGCCAGGATGATCAGGCCTGAAATCAAAGCACCCATGATGAGCCGCGGCCTCTTCGCGTCGCGCTTCGGGTCACCGCTCAGGCGAGTCGACAGAACAAAAAGCATGCCGAAAACGTGCAGCGCCAACAGGAACTTCAACCCGAACGCCATGTGGTAAGCCGTATCAACACCGGACTGAACCACGCGGTAAAAGTTGTAGCTTCCCGACAGCACCAGCAGCACAATCGATGTCAGCGCCCAGGGACGCAGGTTGGCCACGATCGCGCCCCGCAGTTTTGCCTGTGCTTCCTCGTTCAAGGTGCTCATCGCGGGAAAAAGCACGAAGCGGGCATAAACGAAGCCTCCAACGACCACAGCGGCGGCAGCAATATGGGTCCAGCGCGAAACAAGAGCAATGATGTCGATCATCGTGGAACCTTGGTTTCCCCCTGATTGCGGGGATGGATAGTGGCCCGAGTGGGCCGGAGAGGAGTTGTTATTATACCGGCAATGATTCACGAGATACTGCCGGTTGGACCGTTGCAATGTAATTGCTCGATTCTAGGTGACGAAGAAACCCGCACAGCGCTTGTCATCGATCCGGGCGATGAACTCGAAAAGATTGAGGAGATCCTCGAGCGCCACAAACTAAAAGTGGTGGGCATCATCATTACGCACGCGCACGTCGACCACGTGGGCGCTGCCGCCGAGTTGCGCCGCCGCACCGGCGCTCCCGTCTACATGAACGAGGATGACATGCGGATGCGCGAGTACCTTGGCATCCAGGCCGGCCTGCTGAACATGAAGGCTCCCGAGAAGCCGGAGATCGACGTCACGGTCCGCGATGCTGACACGCTCCAGCTCGCCGACACGAAACTGATCGTGCTCCATACGCCCGGCCACACGCGCGGCAGCATCAGCCTGCATGTGCCCAGTGAGGGCAAGCTGCTTGCCGGCGACACCCTTTTTCGCGACAGCATTGGCCGTACCGATATGCCCGGCGGCGATTCTCATCAGATCCTTGTGTCCATCCGCGACAAACTGCTTACGCTCGACGACGATACGATCGTCCTGCCCGGCCACGGCCCTGAAACAACGATTGGGCATGAACGGGAGTTCAACTATTTCCTGCGAAACCTGTAGGGAAATGTAGAGGCACGGCATGTCCGCGCCCCTGCTTGGGTGAAAAGAAACGCAGGCTGGAGTCCGTTCCCTGGGAATTACTTCAGGTAGGGCAGCATCTCCTTAAACTCCGGCCGCCGGCTGTCGCCGAGTAGTTCATAGATCGCCATCTCGGTCGATGAGATCACGGCCCCGGCGTCCCTCATGCGCTGCAGTCCGATGCGTGCGTTTTCCGGAGAGCGCGACCCGACGGCGTCGGCCGCCACGTGCACGCCGTAGCCTTTGGCGAGAGCGCCCAGCGCGGTCTGGTTCACGCAGATGTGAGCCTCGATGCCGCACAGCAGCACAGCGCCACCGTTCGGAAGCGCGGCGGCCAGTTGCTGATTGAAGACATCGTCACCCAGGCAGCCGAAGCATACCTTATCGATCGGCTCGATATCGAGAAGATCGGTAATCTCGGAGACGGTGTCGCCGAGCCCCTTACGGTACTGCGTGGTGAGCAGGGTCTTGAGCGGCAGGATCTTCGCTAAGTGGAGAAGTTTTTTCGTATTGCCGAGGATGCTATCGATTCCGCTGATCGCGGGCGTCAGCTTCGCCTGCAGGTCGACGACGACCAGTACAGTCGAATTGGCGTGAATGAGTCCGTTCGAGATGGCCATGTTCGGCTAGTCCCGTTTTACGCGGCGGACGAAGATGAACTTCTGGCCGTCGGCGGTGGCGGCGTACTTGTGAAGCCAGGGAGCTTCATCCTGAAAATTGCCCCGCGTACTGGAATACGTGAACAGCTTCTTGGCGTCCGCATGAGTGAACTCGTCCTCGGTTTCGACGGGAACCGAAACGAGCGTGTCCTGACCCATGATGTAGAACAATTCCTTGCCGTCGCCGCGCCAGCGGGGCTGCCCGCCGCCGCCGGCCCAGCCCTGCGAGAGCTCACGCGACACCTTCCACTTCTTGGACGTGTCGGCGCTGCTGCAGACGTAGACCTCCCACGTACCGCTCTCATTCGATGAATAGGCGAAGTAGGTGCCGTTGGGCGAGAACTTGCCGCCGTCGATCCAGACGCCGGGCTTCTGGGGAATGAATGGCGCGTTCGTTGCGCGGTCGCCGTTGAGGTTAAGCTTCCAGAGCGTGCGGCCGTCCTCATCGCTGCGGGTATAGATCAGCGTCTTGCCATCGGCTGACACGTCGCGGGGGTATTCTGACGTCCCCTCGCCCACCAGGATGCGCACGGGTTCTTCGAGCGGGTGCAGGTTGACCCGAAACAGGTCGTACTTGGGAATGCGGCTGCTCGTGAAAACGATGGCGTTGCCGTCGGGCGTCCACAGCGGGAAGTTGTCGTTGCCGCGGACCTTGGTGATTCGGTGCTTCTCGCCCGTGGCAATCTCGTGGATCCAAACGTCGCGGTCATTCACTTCTCCGTTGCGGGATGAGACAGCGATGTATTTCTCATCCGGTGAAAGCTCGGGGAAGAAAATGGAACTCTGCACCGCACCGACACGCCCGAGCACGTCGCCCTGGCGATTGACCCAGACCATCTCCTGGGGCATCTCCCTGGAGGTGGGTTGCTGGGCGACCCCGACCCCGGCGCCGGCAATGATGAGAGAGCAAATGATCCGCCTGAACATTTGCCTATCGTAATAGATCGGGAGCACGAGGCGCGGATAGGCCAGGCCGCTGCTGATCTGGACGATCCGGTAGATGACACGGTGGCGCAATGCGGGCTAGCTCTCGGACAGAATCCAGAAGCGGCTCTCTACGTAGCCTTCTTTCTGCGCGGTCGAGACGACTTGTGCCTTCCCCTCGCCCCAAATCTCGCAGAACTCCACCACCTGCCCCACCCGCAAGGTCGTGCAATGGTGCTTCGCCCAGAAGCCCGCCTCTTCCCTTTTGACCACGGTCAGGGCCACCTCGACCCGTTCCGGATCTTCAAACCACAGCAGGACGGTCCCGGCCAGATCGACTTGTCCCTCCCCTCTCACTCTGGCGAACAGGCCGGCGGCATCGGGGAATAATGGTCGGCGATGCACAGACACCTCTCATCTCTCTTCGGTTCACTTGCGGGGTCGCTTTATCGGAAGAGCCTCCTATCGTTCGCTAGACGTTCGCTCCACTAGGTACTTGCGGGAACATCGCCGATATGGTCCTCAATCTGATTCGCCCCGCCTCTCGTCCTGTTCGGTCAAAGGGCGTTCAGTAAACCCAAAGCGCTTGAAAGCGTTCCGGCGTCACCAATTCTCAAGTTATAATGGCCGCAACGTATTCCTCTCGAGCATTTTCCAATCCAAGAATGATCCTGAAATGCGGTAGGTCGAGGCCGGGGACGAAATAGGGTGTG
>JAQBUE010000197.1 GCA_027624045.1 Acidobacteriota bacterium | reverse complement strand
CACCCCGCTGCTTCTCGCCGCCTGAAAACAGGGTATTCTGCCACAGGCTGCTAAGGCAAGTGTCCAGCTGCTATGCGGTTGATGAGCCCGTGGAGCGTTCGTTCTAATCGCCGGAGGAAGGGGCTGACTGAAGGGTTGCGGTCGCTCGTGCCGCGCGGCGGGCCTGGGCGCGCTCGGAGCGCTCCTCAAGAGCCATGTAGATTACGGGGATCACAACGAGTGTGATCAGCGTGGATGCCGTCAATCCACCGATCACGACGCGAGCCATGGGCGCCTGTAACTCGCCGCCTTCGCTGATCCCCAGGGCCATCGGGGCCAGGCCCAGCACTGTGGTCACTCCGGCCGGTCGCTGATCGTCTCGCGGCGTCGCCGCGCCAGTGATTCGCGCAGGATGTCGCTCAGGATGACCAAGTCACCCTGGTAGTCGCGGAGCGCGGTATCGATGAGCGCCAGATCCGTATCGCGGTGATGCACGCGTGTGTATGCATTTGTCGAGAGCGCATCACCGGGATAGCGTCCATCGGCGTGCTGGAACAGATCGATGCCGCCGATGATGAGCCGCTCGGGCGCCAGCCCCGCCGCCGCCACGATCATCAGCGCACCGTTCGAGGGGCGTGCCGGCCATGTGCGGTCGCGGATCAGCGGCGACACGCGCTCGAGCGTGACGTATTCCATGCGGCGCGGGCCTTGCGTAACCAGGTGGCGCAGCAGCATGGCCGACTCAATCGGCTTGTTCCAGAAGCCAAAGATGCACGCAGGCACCCGGTGGATGGTGGCCGCGTCGCCGACGAAGACCAGTTGCGGTCGCGTCAGCAAGCCGCGGTCGCGCCAACGCCAGTTCACCCGCATCAGGCAATCGTGGGAAAGCCCGGCCAGTCGCGGGTCTTCCGAGGACGGGCCATTGCCCAGGCACAGCACCGCGCGCGGACGTCCCAAGCGCTCGCGCAAAGCTTCCCAGTCGTCGATGCGCCGACCGGCTAGCAAACGGCTGGCGCCGCGCCATAGGCGGCTTTGGCCGATCTTGTCACGCCACGTCCCTTTCAGCCAGGCGTCCGCCATGGGGATGGGCGTCCCCGAGGGCACGAACGGGCGTAGTGTTTCGAGAACGCGCTCGGGCGCTTGACCCAGGGCGGGGAATACGAGATCGCCGGGCACGGCTGGCGCGAGCCCGCCGTTCAGCGAGGGCTCTGACAGTAGCGCCACTTGCACGCCTGAACGCCGGGCCTCCGCCAGCGCTTCCCGCCCGAAACTTCGCCCGCCGTCGAGCAGCACAATCAGACGCGGATTGACCTTGCTTATGTAACGCCGTGTAACAAACCCCCACGGCAGCGCTCCGGTCTGCTCGCCTGGAAGCCAGTGGCGCAAGAACGCCACTGTTTCCGGGAATGCCGAGGTCAGCACGAGGCGTACTTGGGGTTCGCCGGCCACCAGCCCTGAGATCACATCTCCGGCTGCCTCGAACTGGCTCTGCGTTTCGCCGTGGACCCACACGGACGCCGGGGCGGGCGGCAGGGCTAGGGAGCAGCGCTGCAACTGATCGAGAAAGCCAAACTGGCGGCTGGTTTGGTTCAAGGTTCGGTAAAACCGTTCTGTTTAAGGCAGTGCGTCGTTGGTTTTCAGCTGAGGGCTTAGTTCTGCTTGCGGTTGTGAAACCCGTCGTACCAGTTTTGCACGATGCGGATCGAGGGCCGCGGAGGTGGCCGGCATTGAGATCAGCATGTGGACATGGTCGGCCACGGGGTTGATGATGAAGGCCTTGCCTCCGAGGTCGCGAACGATGGCGCCCGTGTAGGCGAACAAGCGGGGTCTGATCTCGGTCTTCAATAGTGGCCGCCGTTGTTTCGTTGAGAAGATCACGTGGGTCAGCAGATTTGTGAAGGTTTGGGCCATTTCCTACGCCCTTTCAGGGCTTACGGTGTGGTGGTTGACCTTGACCCAGGGCTGATCGCCCTGGGCCTGGGCTTTGGCCTTTAACTAGAGAAACACCCAAACAAAAAGCTTTCTCTTTGTTTTGATGCGAGTTATAATCTAGTTATATAACTAGTTTATGAAGTCGCTTCCTCTAGGAGGTCTCATGGGGTTCCCCACCAAGGTTCAGCTCATTCAACGCAAAGCCAGTCAACAGTGGTACATCAACTTCCCCTCCGCCCTCGCCCAGGCCATGGAGTTTTCCAAAGGCGAGTCCGTCGAGTGGATCGTCGAGGATAAGGCCCACCTCATCCTGCGCCGTCCCGAGGCCCCGCCTTCCCCTGTCGCGCTAAAAAAAACTCTACTCCGCGGCTCCTCGAAGCCGTCCAGCAGTTGATCGCCCGCGCTTGCGGCGACCTCGGGCCCGCCATGCGGCAACGCCTCGAGCGGGAGAATGGTGCAGCCCTGGTCGCCGTGGTAGCTGGCTGAGCGCGGTCTTGCGCCGGGCGCACTGACGGTTACGCTTTTGTTCTTCCAGTTGACGTTGTATTCAAAGTTGTCCTGCCAGCCGAAGGCGGGGAAGGGCGCGATGTCTTCGGCGAGTACCTTGGCGGGGTCGCGGCGGTAGTCCCGTCCGACGACGAAGATGCCCGCGCAGAGGTGGTGGGCGTTTAAGCCGGAGATGGAATCGAGTTGCTCGGGGGTGCGAGTGGGGGGTTGGGCGGAGGCGGGGGTGGTGGATAGGAGGACAGTGATGATTGCTAGGGCGCAGAGATGGATGGGGGTAGGGCGGTGCATGGTGTTTTTCCTTCTTGCTTCATAAGCGGGATGAGAACACCTACCTACGATACGGGACACCGGCCGGTTTTTCCACCGAGTTGGACCGCCGTCCGGAACCGCTCCCTTGCGGTCGGGGCGCGGTGGGCGCGGTTTGGCGGCTGCGGTGGCCTTCCGGAAGGTACATACGGAACGGAGAACGGGACAGCTTTAGAGCGCCGGGATCAACCGGCGGGAAGTTGGGGATGTAAGAGCCACACGGGAAAGGGGTAGCGAGCCGCGCTGACGTCGAGTCTGACAGGGGTGCTTTTGGGGCCGGCGGCGGAGGGAGAGCGACTCGGAAGGTAGGATGCGGGCCGCTGGAGTAGGATAATTGAGGTTGTGACGTTTTTCGCAGTTTTAGTTTTTCAATCCATTTTTCAATGGCGGACCGCGACGAGTTGAAGAAGCTTTCGACGCAGGCGCTCTTCGAGGCGATCCTGATCGGGGAGCCTGATGACGAGGACGCTTGGGACGCGATCTACACCTTGCGTGTCCGGGCAACGCAGGAAGTATTCGATAGGGCCGTCGCGTACTTTCGCTCCGATGATCCCAAAAAGCGCGGTAGAGGTCTCGATGTCCTCGGTCAGCTTGGCGCACGCTATCCGGACAACGAGACACGGTTCGTAGATCATTGTGTGACGTTCGCTATTGAGGGCTTGGCGGACCCTGACGGAGGGGTGGTCAGCTCCGCGGCGTGGGCACTCGTCTTCCATGATTCGGAGAAAGGCAAGACGGCGCTCACGAAGATGATGCGACACCCGGACGCCTACGTGCGTCAGGCAGTCGCCCAGGGCGTTAGCCCATGCGATACCGAAGAGAAGCTACGCGCCGCTATCGAACTCATGGAAGACGAAGACGACGAAGTCCGCGATTGGGCGACTTTTTCGCTCGGGACACAGTGCAAAGACGATTCGCCGGAAATTCGTGCGGCGCTCCGCAAGCGTCTTCAAGACCCCTATGCCGATGCTCGTGATGAAGGCATATGGGGCCTCGCTCAGCGTAAAGATCCAGAGGGCCTCAAATTGCTTCTTCACCGTCTCGAACAAGACACTTGGGTCAAAGGCGACGAGTACGCCGCCGAAACTGTACTGGACTTAATCGGGTCTGACTCGGTCGAAGAACTCCGCCTGGGGTTACGAGCGCTAATCGACCGACTCTTGGAGAATGGCAAAGTGGATGGAAACTGAAGAAAAGATGGGGAGGGGAATTGGAAAGCCTGAGAGCGCGGGATCAACCGGCGGAGAGTGTTGGGGTGCGGGTTTGGCTGTGTTGGCGGTTGGTCAACGCGGACTCATGCCCGCGGCTCTGAGTTTGTTTGGTGGATGCTTGTGGAGGTTGGTGGGGACCGCTTCCTCTGGTCGCGGCTCGGCTAGAAGCTGGTTGCTGGGTGGCGGAGGGTTTAGGCGGAAGGATTCTGGCGCGGTCGGTGGCTGGAAGATGGAGCAGGCAGCGACGGCTGACTATAATAGACAGATAGCCTATGGCCACTGCTGAAGCAGTTCTTAGCACGATCGTGTCCGATGCTCTCGGGCGCCAGGACTACGCCATCATCGGTGAAATGGTTGAGGAGGACGCTAGCGTACTCGACCTCGGTTGCGGGGAAGGCGAACTGCTCAGTTGGCTCGTTGAGCAGCGCAACGCTAAGGCTCGCGGCGTCGAAATTTCGCCGGAGAAAGTCCGCAAGTGCGTGGCGCGCGGTCTGTCGGTCTACCAGGGCGACATCGATAAAGGACTTGCCGACTATCCCGAGCAGTGTTTCGACTACATCATCCTGAGTCAGACGTTGCAAGAAACACTGCGCCCGCTCGACGTCCTGAAGGAAATGGTTCGCGTTGGCCGCCGCGCGATCGTGGCCTTTCCGAACTTCGGTCATTGGGCCGTGCGCACGTCGTTGCTACGCACCGGCAAGGCGCCCAAAACCGACCACCTGCCGTACGAGTGGCACAACACGCCCAACATCCACTTCCTGACCGTGCTCGATTTCGAACAGACCGTCCGGGAGGAAGGGTTTACGATCGAGCGCTCCTACTTCCTTCGCAAAGGTAAGCATATTAGCTGGTGGCGATCGCTCCGCTCCGACGTCGCGGTTTACGAACTGAGGAAGTAGAGTTTTAGGCGCGGTAGCAGGGGCGTGGATATGGGTTGCTCCGTTGACACCAACCGCGCCGCATAGGATAGTAGTAACGGTGCGTGTCGAGCCTCGGCACGCTCGAAGACATTTTCCGTAGCGAGAGAACGCCACATGGTTCCTCGAAGGGTCGCTAGCCTGCTAACTGGGCTGCTTGTTGCGGGTGCCGCGTTCAGCGCGCCGCTCGTCGGCGACCCGTTTACGCCGCAACAACGCGGCTACTGGGCCTTCCAAGAGATCGAACGCCCTGAAGTCCCCACGGCGAAAAGCCGCGGCTGGGTGCGCAACGCGGTCGATGAGTTCGTCGCGCGCAAACTTGAAGCCAAGAAGATCGCTCCTGGCGAACGCGCGGATAAGGTGACGCTGATTCGGCGGGCTTACTTCGATCTGGTCGGCATCCCCCCGACGCCGGAGCAAGTCGCAGCGTTTGACGAAGACAACGACCCGGACGCATTCAGTAGAGTCGTCGACGATCTGCTGGCCTCGCCCCAGTACGGCGAACGTTGGGGACGTCACTGGCTTGATCTCGCCCGCTACGCCGAAAGCGAAGGATTCAAGGCTGATGAGACGCGTCCGAACGCTTGGCGCTATCGCGATTACGTCATTCAAGCCTTTAACGACGACAAGCCCTACGACCGCTTCATCAAGGAACAGATCGCGGGCGACGAACTCTGGCCCGACGATTTGGATGCACGGGTTGCGACGGCTTTCAATCGTAACTTCCCAGATGAATCGAATGCCGCGAACCTGCGGCAACGCCGTCAGGAGATCCTACACGACATTACCGATACGGTCGGCGCGACCTTTCTGGGCCTGACCTACGGCTGCGCCAAGTGCCACGATCACAAGTTCGATCCCATTCCGCAGAAGGATTACTATCGCCTGCAGGCCTACTTTGCCAACACCGCCGAGGATGACGATATTGTCCTGCTGAATGGCGAAGAGTTGAAGGAGTACGAGCGCCAACTCGCGGCGTGGGAGGATGCGACCCGCGGCATCCGTGCCCAAATCGACGAACTTTTCGGGCCCAGCAAGGAAGAGAGTTGGGCGCATCAGGTGGGGCGGCGCACGCCGGAAACCCGCGGGATGCTCGCCCGGCCCGTCGATCAGCAGGACGCCTACGAGCGCCAGATATACCGCAAGCACCGCTGGGAGATGAATTTCATCAACACCGAGTCGCGCATGGCTAAGGAGTTGAAGGGCGAGAACAAGGAAGAGTACGAGAAGCTGCGCGCCGAACTTGATCAGTTCGATCATCTGCGACCCGCTGAACCGCCGAAGGCAACCGGCGTTCGGGACATCGGGCGTGAAGCTCCGCCGACGTACGTACTGGGAATCAGCAACTACGATGCGCCGGGCGAGGAGGTGGCCCCTGGCGCGCTGTCGATTCTTGATCCCGCGCCGGCCGCGATCCCCGCTTTGCCGGAACTCGAATCAACGGGCCGCCGCACGGCGCTGGCGAATTGGCTCGCCGACAAGAACAACCCGCTGACGCCGCGTGTGATGGTCAACCGCATCTGGCACTATCACTTCGGACAAGGCATCGTTCGAACGCCCAGCGATTTCGGCCTGATGGGCGAGTCACCGACGCATCCTGAACTTCTCGACTGGCTGAGTGACGAGTTCATTCGGAGCGGCTGGAGCATCAAACACATGCACCGGCTGATTATGAATTCGGCCAGCTATCAGCAGAACTCCAGCTATCGTGCCGGGGCCGACAAAGCCGACTCGTTGAACCGGCTTTTCTGGCGCTTTCCGCCACAGAGGCTCGAAGCCGAAGTCATTCGTGACGCCTCGTTAGCCGTCGCTGGGATGCTCGACCCGGCGATGGGAGGTCCTAGTGTATATCCGCCGCTGCCCGACGGAATGCCGACGCCACGCGGTGGCTGGAAGACTTCAGAGAATGCGGAAGATTCCGGGCGCCGTAGCGTTTACGTCTTCGTCCGCCGCAATGCGCGGTACCCGATGTTGCAGGCTTTCGATATGCCCGACACGCATGAGAGCTGCTCTCGCCGCACGGTCACGACGACCGCGCCGCAAGCGCTCTCGATGCTCAACAATAATCAGGCCATTCGGTGGGCGCAGGGTTTCGCGGGACATGTTTTCGAACGCAACGGCGGCGATCTGAATGCCGGCGTCGATGACGCCTACGAATTGGCTTTCTCGCGTCCGCCGGACGGTTGGGAGAAAGACAAGGCGCTTACGTTTCTCGACGAGCAAGCGCGGCTTATCGCCGAGCGTCACGAAGAAGGCGGTGTGATTGCGCTCCCAACATTTGTTCCCGAAAGCGTGAGCGCGGTTGATGCGGCCGCGCTTGTCGATTTCTGCCACACGCTGCTGAACGCGAATGAGTTTGTTTTCCGTTACTGACTTAACCAGGAAAATGTCTAGAACACGACCTCACCGCCCGATCGCTTCCCGCCGCCGATTTCTGACGCGTGCGGGCAGCGGACTTGGGCTCGTCGCGCTGAGTCATCTGCTTGATAGCAGCGGCCTGATGCCGCGCGCCTCGGCCGCGAACGCGCTCGCGGCGAAGGAACCGCATCACGCTCCGAAGGCTAAGTCTGTCATCTGGCTTTTCATGGAGGGCGGACCGAGCCACATCGATCTATTCGACTACAAGCCCGCGCTCGACACGCTGGCCGGTCAGCCGATGCCGGAGTCGTTTGGCCGCCCGGTGACGGCGATGGGCACGTCAGACAATACGATCCTGCCTACCAAACGCGACTGGAAGCAGCACGGCGAAAGCGGTCTGTGGGTATCGGACTGGTATCCACATGTTGCCGAGCACATTGACGACATCGCGGTGATCCGTTCGTGCTGGGCGGACGGGCTGAATCACGTGGGTTCGGTTTCGCAAATGAATACCGGATCGATTCTCGCGGGCCGGCCATCGCTTGGGGCGTGGGTGCAGTACGGTCTCGGCACGGCGAATGAGAATCTGCCGAGCTTTGTGATCTTGACGGATAACAAGGGCGTGCTCGGCGGAGCGAAAACCTGGAGCTCGGGTTTTCTGCCGGCGGTCTACCAGGGAACGCCGTTTCAGCAGGAGGGCCCGCCGATCCTCGACTTGGCGACGCCCGAAAGTATCGGCGACCGCCAGCAGCGCGGCAAGCTCGATTTGCTCCGCGACTTTAACCGGCATCATGCCACGACGCGGCCGGAGGATAGCGACCTCGAGGCCCGCATCGAGTCGTACGAACTGGCGTATCGCATGCAGTCGGCGGCGCCAGAAGCGGTTGATATCCAGAGCGAGTCGGAAGCCACGAAGCGGCTTTACGGGATGGATGAAGAAGAGACGGCCAAGTTCGGCGAGAATTGTCTGCTTGCTCGCCGCCTCGTTGAACGTGGTGTCCGTTTTGTCGAATGCTATTGCGGCAGCGGCAGCGGTTGGGACGCGCACCGCGACATTGAAGGTAACCACACTCGGTGGTGCAAAGCTTCCGACAAGCCCGTCGCCGGCTTGCTGACCGACCTCAAGTCACGCGGATTATTGGATGAGACGCTGGTGGTTTGGGGCGGGGAATTCGGCCGCACGCCGTTCAACGAGAAGGGCATCGGCCGCGATCACAACCCCTGGGGCTTCACGATTTGGATGGCCGGGGGCGGTATCAAACCTGGCCAGGCGATCGGCACGACGGATGAGATTGGGCTGCGCGCGGTTGAGAAGCCTTACCACGTGCATGATATCCACGCGACGATTTTGCATCAACTGGGGTTGAATCATCTCGATCTGACCTACCTGCACAACGCCCGGGCCGAGAGGCCTACGGTCAATGGCGGGAAGCTGATTACGGAAGCGGTCGGGTAGCTGCGGCGCGGGCGGCAAATTCGACGGCATCGCCTACGACGACACCGGCCACGCCTATACTCCCGAAATGAAACGGGAGGTGGTCGAGTGGTTCAATCGCCGGCTCAAGTGAATGCGGCGTAACCAGTTCCGCCGGCCGCACGTTGTTATCAACCAAGGAGGGCTTCCCATGCCCAAAACTGTTGACTTCCGCTTGCTCATTCTCGCTACGCTGTTCGGTTTTCTCGGAGGCGCGCTGTCGAGTATCGCGGTGCCGCAACCGGCGTTCGCTCAAGATGAACCTGCCGACAGGATCGTGGCCCGCGAGTTCCATGTGGTCGACGGTCGAGGCAAAACCATCGGGGTCTTCGGCGCTCGGCCCGCTTTGCCGCCTTTCTCGGCCCAAACCGATGAGCAGCGCAACGTCCGGGAGGAGCCCCAGCCCGGTGCGGGCCGCATCATGCTTTTCAATAGCGACAGCCAGATGACTTGGTACGCGCCACCACCAGAGGAGCCGCTGGCTCGTCCGCTTGGTTCCGGGACGAATCGCTGAGTATTCAGAATCGACCAGCCGTGACGCGACCCGGGCCGCGAATAGGGCTTCTGCCATCTCAGGCAGATTGGTACCAAAGTTCTACGTTAAATGAACATATTGTTCTATTGAACTTAGGTGGAATCGGAGTCACAATTTGCATAGGAACTTGGCCCTCCGACCGGCGTTCCGGCTGAGGCGCTAGCAGCCTGTGGTGGAAGTCCCACATTGAAACAAGAGTCGATAAACTTGTTCTATGGCAATGGGA
>JAQBUE010000196.1 GCA_027624045.1 Acidobacteriota bacterium | reverse complement strand
CACACCCTATTTCGTCCCCGGCCTCGACCTACCGCATTTCAGGATCATTCTTGGATTGGAAAATGCTCGCCTTTACGGCGATGCTAGAATCGTAACCTCAGTGACATCCTCCACGCGATGAGCCGGCGAGTCCGACGTCTTTGCGCCGGCGAATATTCGCGATCTGGCGTCAGAGCGTGCAGCGAAGTCGCTCCGCACGAGGGATGATTCTGATACGTGGCGCGCGGCAACTGCTGACGTTGCAGGGTCCGGCTGTCCGGCGGGGAGGCCAACTCAACGAACTGAGCGTCATTGTGGATGGCTCGGTCCTTGTGGATGGGGACAAGATTCTTCGCGTCGGTCCCACCCGCCAGGTGGAGAACCTGCGGGAGGCACGGCGCGCCCAGGTCATCGAAGCGCACGGCAAAGTAGTCATGCCGGGCTTCGTGGATAGCTGTACGCAAATCATCGGTGGAGCGCCGGTACTGGACGATTTCAAGCGGCATTCGATGCCGGGGCACGCTGTGGGGGCCGGGCCGGATGGCATACACCACGGCAGCTTTCGGACAATTCGCAATACGTCCCCGGCCGCCCTGCGCCGTTCCGCGACGCGCTGGCTCATGATTGCGGTCGCACACGGAACGACATCCCTTGAGGTGCGTTCCGCACAGGCCCTACACCTCGCTACGGAGGGGAAGGCGCTGCGCGCGGCGCGTGATCTAAATGGGAAGCCTTTGGACATTCAGCCGGTGATCCTGGTGGCGTATCCGCCCGAGGCCGGCCCTCAGGAGTCGGCGGCGGTCGTGCGGAAGGTGATTGAAGAGTTACTGCCGGACATTCAGCGCCGCGCATTGGCGCGCTATTGCGCGGTGGACGTCTCCGCTGAAGGCTTCAGTGCCGGTTCGGCCCGCCGCATCATTGAGTTCGCGATGGCGACAGGGTTCAAGCTGAAGATCCACACGGGTTTGCGCCGGGCGGATGCGGGAGCGCGGCTGGCGGTTGAGATGCGCGCTGCTTCGTTGACTCATGCCGCATTTGTTCAACCCGATGAGATCGTGGCCCTGGCGGAGAGTGATGTGGTGGTGACGCTCCTGCCGGGAGTATCCTACCAGCAGTCCGCGAAGTTCGCCCCGGCCCGCGACCTGATTGACAGCGGCGTCGCGGTGGCCCTGGCAAGCGGTTTCGGCGCCGCCGGCGGGCCGACCATGAATATGAGTAGTGTGCTGTCGCTAGCTTGCTCAAGGATGGACATGACCGCGGCCGAAGCCATTTCCGCCGCGACGGCGAATGGGGCCGCCGCCTTGGGATTGGCCACGCTCGCGGGATCACTGGAGCCGGGCAAACAGGCGGACGTGGCGATCTTCGATACCGGGGACTACCGGGAGATGCCGTATTACCTGGGAATCAACCTGTGCCTGCTGACGATGAAGAAAGGACGGGTGATTTACCGCGCGCCCGGGTACCCCGGCGGGGCCCGACCGATGAGGGCGCCGGCCAGGGGCGAGAAACCACCGAGACCACACTAATTATGGCAACGTGGAGTCAAGGCTGTTTCGCGGATTGAGCCAAATGGAATCCAACGGCAATCTCATGCATCGCTGGCTGGAATGTGTTCCCAACGTTTCCGAAGGGCGGGACGAAGTGGTGCTGCGGAGCCTTCGCGCCGCCATCGAAACAACGCCCGGAATCGGACTACTTGATAGTTCGGCTGACGCCGATCATCATCGCTCCGTGTTTACCTTCGCGGGTGCTCCCGACGCCGTGGCTGATGCCGTTCTCGCACTGGCCCACGTCGCGGTCAAGGCGATTGACCTCCGCCGCCACAAAGGTGTCCACCCGCGAATCGGCGCCCTCGACGTTGTGCCATTCGTTCCCCTCGATCCATCGATGATTCCGGAATGCATTGATTTGGCGTCGCGAGTCGCCCAGCGATTGTGGAATGAGTTAAACGTTCCCGTCTACCTCTATGGCGAGGCGGCGCGGCGGCCCGAACGGCGCCGCTTGGAGCACGTGCGCCGAGGCCAGTTCGAAGGGCTCGGGGCCGCGCTGCCCGGCGATGTCGAACGGCGGCCCGACATCGGCGGTCCCACACTCCATGAAACAGCGGGGGCGGTCGCCGTGGGGGTTCGTAAGTTTCTGATCGCGTTCAATGTAAACCTTGCGACGCCCGACCTGGCGCTGGGCAAGGAGGTTGCGCGCCGCGTACGCGAATCGTCCGGCGGCCTACCGGGTGTCAAAGCTCTGGGACTGCCTCTCGGGAGCCGCGGCTTGACACAAGTTTCAATGAATCTCACCGACTTTCAGCAGACTTCCCCCCGCACGGCGTTCGAGGCGGTCAGCGCCGAGGCGGCTTCGCTCGGCGTGTCGGTTCTGGAAAGCGAACTGATCGGCCTGGTTCCGGCCGGCGCCCTAGGCCCGAATGACCCCGAACGGCTGCGGATTCGCTCATTCGATCAAAGCATGATTTTCGAGAACCGCTTGCGGGATGTGATGGGCGGTTAGTCAAGCTAGCGGGCGTCCAGCATGGCGCCGGCTTGCAAGCGGACGCGATCCCACTGATCGGGATTGTTCTTCCATATTTCTGTATCGCGCATTGCTTTCGGTCCGAAGGGTTGCTTGTAGACGATGGCGTTGACGAGGTCGTCGGCCTGCTGCTTGCCGCCTGCCGTCTGGGCGAGCAACCAAAAATATTCGTAGTCCTGCAGCCCGCGCCGCGTTGCCTTCAGGCGAATGCTAGGGACTGGCCCGTTGAAGCGCATCACGTCGCCGCGATAAATCAGTTGGCCCGATCCGTTATAGGCGCGGTGGTCGTCTTTGAAATTCTCCGCCTCATACCAAGAGGCATAGGCGTTCCAGTCAAACTCCCACTCGACCCAGCCGGTTTGATACTTCCAGCCGATCCAGCCAATGGCGCGGTTGACGAGCAGGTCGAGGTCAAGAAAGGTATTTGAGCCACAGCCGGAATTGCGTTTCTGCTCGTAGATCATCGGCCCGTAGAACCACGTCTCGACACCTTTGGGCCGGAAGTAGTCGACCGTCTCCTTGTCGAACGAGACGCTGTGGCAGATCCACAGGTCCACTTCTTTGGAAAGCTTCTCCATCGCCTCGCGGTCGTAGCCGCCGTCAATGCGGTATTGGAACCAGCCGCGCCCCATGCCCTCGTGAAGCACGCGCCCGTAGTAGAGCATCTTCTCGTAGGCGTCTTCGTAGTACGACTCGTCAAGCCCGTTGAGGAAAGCGATCTTCTTGACCTTGCGCCAAGCGGGGTTGCTATCGAGGTGTTCGCGAACCTGCCGCGCCACATCCTTCCACACCTTCTCGTATTCAGGCGTGCGGCCTTCATCGGGAACATCGATCGGCCAGGCGACTCCCTTGTTCTTTTCCTTGTCGTGAATGTTGAATGGCAGCATCATGTGGCGAACGGGCACGCCGTAGCCGGGTCCCCAATAGCCGTGTTTGCCTGTGAAGGCTGAGCCGTCGAAATACTTGCCGAGTCGGCGGTCGTACTCAGTCCAGTCGAGCGATATCTTGTTGCCTTCCGCCTTGAGTTCTGGCCGGTATCCGTAGATGAGAGGCAGGAAACGGTGCTGCTTGGCCATCTGGTAGTACTGCAACTCTTCCTCCGGTGACATGTTCCGCATCGAATCATTCCAGATGTCGCCGGGCAGGTGGTTGTCTTGGGGCAGCGCGAAATTCCAGACGTCGAGTTCGAGCGCAACGCTGCTGCTGCCGCCCTTCCATGTGACGTCGGCGCGGCCCGCGTAGCGGCCGGCGGATGCGGCGGATGCATCCTCAGGTACGTAAATATCCACCCAGACCGCCTGATTTCTTTGATCGGAAATATTGTTGTAACGGTCGGGGATTTCGAACGGAAATCCCGGCAGCAAGCCCGAGCGTCGCTTCGGCATCAATGCGTCGGGGTACCAGCCTGCTCCCAGTGATGTCGCTTCGTAGCCGGTCGACGGCTTACGAACTTGGATGTACCATTCCTGAAAAACCGCAAGGTGTTTTCCCGTAATCGTCGCACCCGATTCGTGTCGCAGTTCGGTGAGCGCGACATCGACATCTTCAACCGGCGCGTTTGTCTCGATGATGAGTTGAAATCCGACGAACTCATTACGCGCCGCCTTCAGCGAAACGGCCTTTCGCGAAGCGTCCCAGGCCAGGTTGCCCTGGCGGTAGTCCTCGGCCGGGTAGTCGCGATGAATATCCGTCCGCGCTTCGATGAGCTTTCCCGTCACAGGGTTGACACGCACGTTCTCGCTGACGGCCCAGACGTTGACGGCGGGCTGCTGCGCGAACACGGCCTGTAACGAGAAGCAAAGCGCGAGGATTCCAAAAAGTCTCATGGTTGTCTGGTTCTATCTCTACTTGGTCGGATACTACTTGCTTGGATACTACTTGGTTGGATAGTTGATATCCGCTTCGCGCCAAGCCGTGCCGGCGCGTCCGTTGTCGTCGAAAACAATCCGCCCGGCGCGCAAGGTCATATCGCAACCGATGCGGCGGTCGCCGCTGATACGGCCTCCGCGAACGTCAACGTAGCCAAAGTCCCCGGTTTCAACACGCAGCACCGCGATGTCCGCTTCGGCCCCCACGGCGATCTGTCCCAACTCAGGACGCTTGATCTGCGTTGCCGGGTTGGTTGTCGATTCCCGAACGACTTCGGTGAGTGGCACGCCCATCACAAGGAACTTCGACATCACGGTGACCATATCGATCATCGCGCCGTTGTGAGAGTTGAGATGCAGGTCGGTCGAGATCGAGTCCGGCCAGAAACCCTGCTTGACGAGCGGCTCGGCCTGCCGGAAGTAGAAGCTGCCCGCGCCGTGCCCCACGTCGAACTTGATGCCGCGCTTACGCGCCACGTCGAGGTAGGGGAGTTTCTTTTCGTTCTCGTCCATCAACGGGGCGGGCCAGCGATAGAAGTGCGTGCTCATGTCGCCCGGCCGCAGTTTGTGGAGAACCATTGTTTGGTAGGGGCGCTCGGGCAGGAAGGATCCGAAGTCAACCATCACGGGGATGTCCGCAAGCTCGCCGGCCTCGACAGCTTTCTCTACCGAAGTGAAGTCCGCTTGCCGCCAATGCGCCGACTTGATGCCCACGACGACATCCGCATGTTTCTTGGCCATCTCAGCGGTCTTCTCGGGTTCCATGTCGACGGGGTTCTGCTCGACTTCGTTGTTGATCATCCCGATGCCGACGATGTTCAGCATGGCGAGTACGCGGGTCTTCTTCGAGGGATCGATGATGCGGCGGCGGAAGTCGGGAAACGCCCTCCAGCCGACCGTGCCGACATCGACCCCGGTTGTCACGCAAGTGCGCGGGCAGGTGGTGTCGGGATCGACGCTTGTTTCACCTTCGTAGATGGTTCCTGGGGCGCTCTGGATGTAGAAGTGCGTGTGGATGTCGAGTAGCCCGGGCGTTACATAGAGCCCCGAGACATCGATCACCTTCTTGGCGCGGTCCGCTGAAATATTCGCCTCCACCGCGGCAATACGATCCCCGCGAACGGCGACATCAAGGACGCCGTCCACATCGTTCTTTGGGTCGATGACGTGACCGCCTTTCAGCAGTACGTCGTAGGTTTGCGCCTGCGCCAGAGCACCGGCAGCGAGTATCAGAACGATCGTGAATCGGGAAAAGCGCATGGGTCTCTATCTCCGTCCGCTGGATCAGTCGAGTGTTCTGAAGTCATCCAATTGTAGACCACTCGGCGATCGCGCACGAATGCTAACCTGTGGTGGATTCGGTCCAACACACTCGGACGATAACGGGAGAACGACGGATGGAGCATGTCATGAGAAACTCGTCGGCTCGATGGATTGCGCTGCTGCTCTTCGTAGCGCTGTGTCCACAGGTCCAAGCCCAGGATCCGCCGGGGCCTGACGGTTGGGAACGCCTCTTCAACGGTAAAGACCTCACGGGTTGGAAAATTTGGGGCACGGAGAAATGGTCGGTCGATGACGGCACCATCCTCGGAGAGAGCGGCCCTGACAAGGACGACGGTTTTCTCATGACCAACAAAACCTACACGGACTTCCACGCCTTCCTGCGCTTCAAATGTGAAACCGACACGAACAGCGGATTCTTCTATCACACGACGATTCCCAAAGACATTTCGAAGATCACCTTCATTCAAGTTGAGATCGACAACCAGCCTGGTCACCACACGGCCGGACTCCATGCCAACGATAGAAGCTGGATCGTCTGGCCCGCCCAGGAGAAGGAGTTCTACCTGCGTTCATTCGACTGGAACGAGTTGCTCGTGAAAGTGGAGGGCAAGCGAACGCGCACCTACTTGAACGGCATCGAGATGGTCGATTTCACCTATCCCAAGCCGCACGTCACCGAAGGCGTTCTGGCCCTGCAAATCCACCCCGGAGGCGGCACCCGCGTGCGCTTCAAAGACGTCTGGGTGCGTGACCTAAGCGCCCACTAGTCCACCTGTCGGCGCTTTCCACGCTGCGGATATCGAGTCCCACTCTTTCAAAGCCGTTCACGACACGGGCTCGCCCGTGCCCTGCTTCAGCTTTAACAGCTGGTCAACGCCTTGGACCGGCCAACGCTCTCGCACGCCGTCTGGCCAAGCCACAACAATCGCTTCCACAGGCGCTTCGCCAAGCTCCTCGTCTGTCCCCAAGCCGAAATGCACGCGTCGATCATTCGCGCTCAAATAGCTTCCATCTGTCGATGAACGCCGCCACACGGGCTGCCTGCCGGTGCGTTCAACAGCCACCAGTGCCCCGGTGGCGTCACGGGTCGTCGCCGTACCCTCCAGCTGCACGGTCAACCAGTGCCGCGCGTTGCCCACTTGGTTGATCAACAGCCGTGCCCATCCGTTGCAATTCGAGACAACGATATCAACATCGCCGTCGTTGTCGATATCGCCGAAGGCGGCGCCGCGGCTTACTTCGGAGAGCTGGAGGGCCGCTCCGGCGCTCGCGGTAACGTCTTCGTAAGTACGCCCGGTATTGTGAAAAAGCTGGTTCTTCTGGTGATAGGGGAAGGGGTCGCCCTTGAGATCGTCCAGCATCATGACGGCGCCGTTGGCGATGAACAGATCGAGCAGCCCGTCGTTGTCATAGTCAAACCATTTCGTGCCGAAGCCCGTGAAGGGGCGGCTCGCAGGACCCAGTCCGAAGATCGCGGTGGCGTCGTCGAAGTTTCCCCGGCCGTCATTTAGGTACAGGGTGTTGGTCTGATTGATGAGGTGCGAGAGGAACAGGTCGAGGTCGCCGTCTCCGTCAAAATCCTCGGCCGTGACACCCATCCCCGCTTCAGCCTCGCCCGCGGCGTTGTAGGCCGAGCCCGATACGAGGCCCATGTCCTTAAACTTTCCGTCTTCCTGCTGCGTCCAAAGTTGGTTCGGTGTCTGGTCGTTGGCGACATAGATGTCGAGCCTGCCGTCAGCGTTAAAATCAGCTCCAATGATCCCAAGGCCGTGTCCGTAGGAGGCGTCGATTCCGGCGGCGTGCGTCACGTCGCTGAACTTGCCGTTGCCCTCGTTGCGGTACAGCCGATCGGGTAGTGCAAACTACGCCTTCGGTCCGCAGTAATCACGCTCACCCGACGGAGATTGGCAAGGCTTGTTCCCCTCCACGGAAAACGTGTTGTAGTGGGCGATATACAGATCGAGATCACCGTCGCCGTCGTAGTCGAGAAACGCCGAACTGCTGCTGAACGTGTCATCGATCACACCCGCGGCGCGGGTCACATCCTGAAATGTGCCATCTCCGTTGTTGCGGTACAGGACGTTCGGCCCATAGTTCGTCACATACAGATCGGCGTCCCCGTCGTTGTCATAGTCGCCGACGGCAGCGCCTAGGCCGTAACCATTGTCACCAACTCCCGCTGTTTCGGTAACATCTTCAAAGGCAAGCGTCCCTGCAGGGACGAGAGTATTGCGAAAAAGCCTGTTGCCGGGGAAGTGCTCTTTCGGCGCAGGGAAAACGCTGTCGTTGACGGTCTTCTTAGGATTCAGAACGCTCCCCTGAAGGAAGTAGACATCAAGGTCGCCGTCGTTGTCGTAGTCAAACACGGCGACACCCGGCCCCATCGTTTCGGGAAGATAGAAGTCGCTCGTTGCGCCCAGAAAATGGTCAAACCGAAGACCCGTTTCCACGCCACGTTCGACGAATAGTTCGGTAGGTTGGGGAACGTTGGTCGCGTCGTCAATTTCGGACTGACAAGACGCAAGCCATACTGATACTCCGAGGCAGAGTATCGTTCCTGTTCGTTTGAGCCGGATCACAAAGCATAGTCTAACGGCCCGCCTGTGCGCGGTTCAGCCACACCTCTACCGGTGCCCGCCGGGACGCGCGGGCAGCCAGTTGGAGGGCGCCCGTGATGACGTCAAGCCGGCCGTCGCCATTGACATCGGCGATATCGAGCGTGGCGTGGTCGCAGCCGACATCTCCAATCATGTGGGGCTGGAATGTGAGGCCTGACTGCTGCTCGAACCACACGACGCCCGGTAGATTCATCTGTTTGCGCTGGGCCTCACCGACCCCGGGAAGAAACGACGACGCCGCGATGTCGAGATCACCGTCCCCGTCCAGATCGCCCGCTTCGGCCCGGTGGACACCGTAGTATGTTCCGATCCAGTGCAGAGTATACGGATACATCCCCTCGTTCTCCAGCCAGCCAACCCCCTGGTACGATTTGAATTTGACTTCGTCATCGAGCGTATCGCCGTTCGTGATGAGGAAGTCGAGATCGCCGTCTTGGTCGAGATCCACCGGCTCGATCCCGCTCGACCCCCAGTGAGCATGCGGAGCCACAAACAGATCCTGCGCCTCGAAGCGCCCGCCGCCGCGATTCAAGAACGCAACCACGCTCTCGTGCCCCTGAGCGAACAGCGCGACTATATCCGGCCTTCCGTCACGGTCAAGGTCAACGACCGGAACATGGATGGCGCCGTGGCGCTCGTCCAGCACGGTTGGCTTGCCGAATGTCGGTCTGCCCGCCCCATTCGTCGTGTTCTCGGCGTAGAGCAGGCTCCCGCTGCGAATCCAGCCGAATTCTCCGACGACCAGATCGAGGTCACCATCGCCGTCGAAATCCGCCGCTTGCACATCGGCAACGCGCCCGAGGCCACTTAGCAAACGTACCGTCTCGAACTTACGGTCGCCAATCCGTCTAAGCCAGACGACACCGCCGGCTCGATCGTCCGTCGGCGTCGCGGACCCGAGTTCGGCGACGAGCAGATCGGTTTGCCCGTCCTGATCGAGGTCGACCGCCTCGGCGTGAGCCGGGTGCGACAGATGGGCCAGCCGTTCCAGAGTTGCCCCGGAGTCACCAAGGCGGCTCCAAGAAACCCAGCCAGTGAGCATGTCGCAGGTCACGAGGATCGGGGGGCCGCCGTCATCCAGTTTGACGGGCCGTACATTAGCGATCCCGGGTGGCAACTCCCCCGCCGCTTCGCCTAGTACTACTGTGTTAGAAACCATGGTAGCCTGAAAATATGAGCACCACTACTTTGGCACCAGG
>JAQBUE010000014.1 GCA_027624045.1 Acidobacteriota bacterium | reverse complement strand
TCTTCAGGATCATCTTGTATTGGAAACACTCCCTCCTTTCAGGATCATCTTGCATTGGACAACTCTCCGTACGCAAGCCATGCCGCCGTTTCTGTTATCATGACCACCCGTCCGCCGAATCGACCAGAAATGAAACATAGCAAAGAAGAAATCCTCTCCGAGCCCACCCGGCCCTTCGCCATCGACGGCGCCACCTCCGCCTCCGCTGTACTCGAAAAGATGTGCTACGTAGGCTTCCAAGGACGCCAACTAGGCCGCGCCTTCGATGTCTGGAAGCAGATGCTCGCCGACCCCGAGTGCACGATCCTGATGGGCATGTCCGGGGCGATGGTTCCCGGGGGTATGCGCAACTTGGTCAAGTTCATGATCGAGAATCGCCTCATTGACGCGCTCACTTCGACCGGCGCTAATTTCTTCCACGACATCCACGAAACACGGGGCTTCCACCACTATCTTGGCCACCCCAACATGAACGACGAAGATCTCGGTGACCACATGGTCGACCGCATGTACGACATCCTCGCCGACGAGGTCCGTTTCCGCGAGCACGACCTGTGGATCGGTGGTTTTGCCTCTGCCCTGGATCAAGGACGCCCCTACACGACGCGCGAATTCCTCTACCTGCTCGGCCAGGAGATCGGCAAGGACTGCGCTGTAGACGGCATCGTCAGCAGCGCCGCCAAGTGCGGGGTGCCGCTGTTTTGTCCGGCCATCGCCGATAGTTCGATCGGTATCGGTGTCGCCGAGAACCGTCACCGCGGGGAAAATCGCCTGATGTTCGACATGATGGCCGACATCCTCGAAATCACGAATATCGTCGCCGACTCGCCCGCTACCGGCGTCATTTACTTCGGTGGCGGCACGCCGAAAAACTACGTACAGCAGACCGAAGTCGTCGCGATGCTCATCAACAAGAACAAGTCGGGTCATCGCTACGGTGTTCAAGTTGTCACCGACGCCCCACACTGGGGCGGTCTGTCCGGTTGTACGTTCGAGGAATCGCAAAGTTGGGGCAAGCTCGCCAAAGGGGCGCAGATGGTCAACTGCCACTGCGACTCGACCATCGGCATGCCGTTACTGGTAACCGCGCTCTCTGAGCAAAAGGAGTTGATCGCGAACCGCAAGGCGCCCACCTACGACATGGGTCAAACGCTCCAGATTCGACTGAATAGCTAGCCTTGGGCCGGCTCCTGCTCCAGCGTCGTTCATTGACCACTCGCTGAGCGCCTGATAGACTGAGCTTTTTGCGATACTAGCGGCTCGCCGCCTGTGGTCCACCGCTCATCGCCAACCTAAAATGCCGAAGCGCACATTTCAACCAAACCGTAGACGGCGGGCCAAAACGCATGGCTTTCGCGCCAGAATGAAGACACCCGCCGGGAGAAAGATATTATCGAATCGACGGGCCAAGGGCCGACATGTCCTCACCGTCAGCTCCGAATGATCGAGAGTCCGAAACCACTGCTTCGCAACGTTTCCCCAAGTCCAAGCGTCTTCGAAAACGAGCCGAGTTCCAGAGGGTTTATGAGCAGGGCCGCCGCATCAGAAGCCCGCTCTTTACGGCGTTCGTTCGGGACATCGACGAAGCGAAACCGGGCCGGGTCGGTCTCACCGTACCGCGGGCCGTTGGCAAGGCTGTTGTCAGGAACAAGGTCAAACGTTGGCTGAGGGAAGCGGTTCGCCGTTTCTGGAGTGATCTGCCTGACGGTTATGAAGTTGTACTCCATGCCCGTCGCCAAATCGTGGATGCCGCTTGGCCGCGCATCGAGACTGAAGTCCAGCGGGCTTTTCAAACAGCGAAAAATGCACGGCGAACTCAGCACATCGGCCAGTGAACAACAGCCGTACGAAACTCGTAGTCTAGCTCGGCAGGTCGTGATCTTCTGCCTACTGTTCTACAAGACGACGCTGTCGCCGGTTATGCCTTCTTGCTGCAAGTTCTACCCGAGTTGTTCGATGTACGCGAAAGAGGCAGTCGAGAAGTATGGTGTCCGGCGCGGGCTAATGCTCACGGCGCGCCGCCTGCTTCGCTGCCGCCCCTTCTCTCCAGGTGGCTTCGACCCTGTGCCCGATGCCGAATAATCCCGACGAACAGTTTATGCAGCAACGGCTGCTGATAGCCTCCGTGCTCTCGGCGGTGGCCCTGATGGGCTACATGTACATTCAGGGGCCCCCGCCCGCGACGCCCGAAGATCCTGCCGCCATCGAGCAGACAACCGCCGGCGGACAGGCTGATCCGGAAAGCGATCCCTCCAAGCCGGCCGCCACCATAGGCGCTGAGCAACCTGCCAGCCCGTCGGCAACGGCTGGTGCCACGGACCAGCCCGCCGTCGAAGCGATTGCCGCGAAGGCCGAAACCGAATCGGTTATCGAGACCGACACCTTCAAGGTCCGTTTCTCAAATCGCGGAGCGGTCGTCAAGAGCTGGGTGCTCACACAGTACAAGAACGCCCTCCAGGATGGTGAACTCGAGCTCGTCCACCAACAGGGCGCCGCGGCGAATGGCTATCCGTTTGAGATCGACTTGCCAGGCGGGCGCCACTTCGACGAACTCAACGACGCCCTGTTCAGAATCACGCAAGAACCGGCGCGGGGCAGTCAAGGCCCCGCTATTGTCTTCGAATACGCCGCCGCCGGTATCACGGCTCGCAAGGCGTTCCGTTTCGAAAAAGAGGGCTATGTCCTGCGCGTTGAAAGCGAAGTCAGGCGTAACGGCTCGCTCGAACCGCATCTGCTCACCTGGAACGGCGGATTCGGAGACACGGCTCAGTTGCAGGATGCCGTCAACAGCGCCACCTTCTACCATGACCCTCGCGGGCGGGTGTTCGAAAGGATCGCGGCGGACGATGCCGAGGACGAGCGGTTGATCCATACCGGCCCCTATGCGTTTGTCGGCATTTACGACCTTTTCTTCACGGCCGCCTACCTTCCGCCCGCCGACAACGGCGAGTTGAGGATGGAGACCTCCGCCGTCAAGATCGCCGGCACCGTTGGAGGGGGCGAGGAGCTCTTTCCTGCCTTCGGCGTCGCGTCGTCGGGCGCCAACAAGTTTGAGGTCTTCGTCGGGCCGAAGAAGGTCGACATTCTTTCGGCTGTTCGCCCGGAACTCGGCGAAGTCGTCGATTTCGGGACCGTCTGGGGTTTCATCGCCGAACCGATCTTTTGGGGGCTGCAGTGGACCTACGACAACATCGTTCCCAACTACGGCTGGAGCATCGTGGTCCTGACCACCTTCATCAATTTCGCGCTCTTTCCTTTGAAGTGGAAAAGCATGAAATCGATGAAGAAGATGCAGTCGCTGCAACCTCTGGTCAAGCAGATCAACGATCGCTACAAGGGTCTCGGCATGCGAGACCCCAAGAAGCAGAAACAACAAGAGGAAATGATGGCGCTGTACAAGGAACATGGCGTCAACCCGCTGGGCGGTTGCCTGCCGATGTTCCTGCAGTTCCCGTTCTTCCTCGGTTTCTACAACGTGCTGTCGGTCGCGATCGAGACACGCCACGCCGAATGGCTCTGGGTGCATGATCTGTCGACGTTCGAAAATCTCCCGATCCACGTTTTGCCGATTGCGCTGGTGTTGACGCAATTTTGGCAACAGACCGTGACGCCGACGGCCCCCACGGCCGATGCCTCGCAGATGCGTTTGATGAAGTTCATGCCGCTGATGATGGGCTTTATCTTCTACAATGTGTCCAGCGGCCTTGTGCTATTCTGGTTGACCGGTAACATCGTCGGTGTTATTCAACAGCTCCTCCTGAACAAGTTTTCTTCCGACGAAATCGCGATCGAAAGACCGCGTGGCCGGAAACAGAAAAAGAACACAGGCCGGTCGTAAGACAGGCCGGCAGTCGCCTGATACAGCATGTCGCAAGCCGATTGGACTCTAGATGAGATTGGGCCGCGGCTCGACGAGTTTCTCGAACCTGTTCTCAAGGCGGCGCGCCTGTCTCTCCATTACGAATTCCGTGTCGGCAGCGACGACCAGCAGTTCATTCATCCTGATGTAACCGTCAGCTTCGACGGAGACGATCTGGATCTTCTGCTTGCCCAGAACGGCGAGCTGCTGATGGCGCTCGAACAACTCACCCTCGAAGCGCTTCACGTGCCGCACGAAGATCGCTACCGCGTCATCTTCGACGCCCGCGACTACCGTCTGCTGCGGATCGAAGAACTGCGAATGACCGCTGAAGCCGCCGCCGAGAAGGTGAAGCAGTCCGGCACCGCTTTCCATTTCAACCCGATGACATCGCGCGAGCGCCGCATCCTCCATCTGGCGTTGCGTGACGACCCCGCTGTCGATACCACGAGTGAGGGAGTTCCGCCGCAGCGGCACATCGTCGTTCGCCCCGCGGGACAGCCTGGCGACCCGCGCTAACGCACCTCTGGAGTTGTCTGAATCTGCTCTGCTTGCGGCTGACCCCGACGATACCATCGTCGCTGTTTCCACGCCGCCCGGCCGCGGCGGTATCGGCATCGTGCGCTTCTCCGGTCCCAGGGCGCTGCCGATCTGTGAACAATTGGTTCGCCGTCCGACAGCGCAGCGAATCGCCCCACGCAGGCCCTCCCTAGGCGAACTGCTCGACGAGTCAGGCCGCGTCGTCGACGAAGTTCTCTTCACGTTCTTTCCAGGGCCTAAGTCGTACACCGCCGAGGACGTCATTGAACTGTCTTGCCACGGCTCGCCGGCCATCTTGAGCTTCGCTATCGAGCGCGCGGTCAGCCTTGGCGCCCGCATAGCGCAACCCGGCGAGTTCACGCAGCGCGCTTTTCTGAACGGTCGCATCGATCTGTCGCAGGCCGAGGCCGTCAACGACCTCATCGAAGCCACGACGGTGTATCAAGCCCGCGTTGCTCTGCGGCAAGCCAAAGGGGCGCTATCAAGCCGCCTCGCCCCCATCAAACAGCAGCTCTGCGACCTGATCGCGTTACTCGAAGCCGGGATCGACTTCGCCGAAGACGATATCGATGTCGCGTCACCGGCGGCAATCCTCGACCGCCTTGACCCGGTTCGATCCGACATTCAGAAGCTGGCCGAAAGCTACCGCTACGGCAAAGTCGTTCGGGGCGGCCTGACGCTTGCCATTCTCGGACGGCCGAACGTCGGCAAGTCAAGCCTCTTCAACCGCCTCCTCGAACAGGAGCGCGCCATCGTTACACCAGCTGCGGGAACGACCCGCGACGCTGTCAGCGAGGTTTGCTCGATTCATGGCATCCCGGTGCAACTGATCGATACCGCCGGCATCCGCGCCACAACCGACATCGCCGAGACGCAAGGAGTCGAGCGCAGCTATCAAGCTCTCGCCGACGCCGACATGGTTCTCGTCGTCATCGACCTATCGCAGCCGCTCGATTCCACCGATAGGGAACTACTGGCGGAAGCCCGCCAGCGCGGCAACTGTTTGGCAGTCGGCAACAAGGCCGACCTGGCGTCGCCGTTGCGGGAATCGGCGACCGACATCTGGGTCAGCGCCGTCAGCGGCGAGGGAATCAGTGATCTGCGCGAGCGAATCTACAAGCGGGCTGTGCCGGCCTCCGGCGTCGAAGAGGAGACGGGCTGGATCACGAACTTGCGCCACGAAACGTTGCTCACCGAATCACTTCGCTCGCTCGGCCAAGCCCGCCAAGCCGTCGAGAACGAGATCCCCCACGAGATGTTGCTGCTCGACCTCTACGCGGGACTCCGCGCCATCGATCAAGTCACCGGCGCAACCAGCGTGGACGATATCCTGGCTAATATCTTCTCGCGTTTTTGTATCGGCAAGTAGAATAGGGTATGCGCGCAGTTGTTCATGTCACTTTCAAGAAGACGGTCCTCGATCCGCAGGGCCGCACCATTTGCTCCACCCTGAACGGCCTCGGTCACGACAACGTCAAAGAGGTTCGTCAGGGCAAGTACTTCGAGATTGAACTCGATGGCAGCGGAGAAGAAGTACGGAGCCAGATCGAAAAGATCGCACACGAAGTGTTGGCGAACCCGGTCATCGAGGAGTACAGCATCGAAGTAGGAGATTAACCACGATCATGTGCGGAATCGTCGGCTACATCGGCCCCAGGCGGGCCGAACCCATCATTCTCGACGGCCTGCGGAGGCTGGAGTATCGCGGCTACGATTCGGCCGGCATTGCGGTTGGCGACAACGGCAACGGTTTTGATGTCCGCCGCGCCGCCGGCAAACTGCACAACCTCGAGGAGGCTCTGCGCCTGGAACCTGTCGAGGGGCATTACGGCATCGGCCACACCCGCTGGGCCACCCACGGCCGGCCGACCGAAGAGAACGCCCACCCCCACCGCGATCCCACGGGCACGGTCGTCGTCGTTCACAACGGCATCATCGAAAACTATCTCGAACTTCGCAAGGAACTCGAAGCCGCGGGGCACAAATTCGAAACTGAGACCGACACCGAGATCATCGCCCACCTCGTTGAGCGTCTCAGCCGCGACGAGACACCACTCGAGGACGCCGTTCTGCGGACCGTCCGCAAGCTCGAAGGTCTCTACGCGCTGGCGGTTATCTCACGACGCGATCCGAACAAGATTGTCGTAGCCCGCTCAGGTCCCCCGGCCGTCATCGGACTGGGCCGGGACGAATACTTCCTCGCCTCCGACGTCCCCGCGATCCTGCACCACACCCGCGACATGGTCTTTCTCGAGGATGGTGACATTGCCGTTCTGACCCCCACCGGCGTGCGGATCATCGACCAGGACGCGCGCACTGTAAATCGCCCCGTCCAGCGCATCATGTGGGATCCCGTGATGGCGGAAAAGGGCGGCTACAAGCACTTCATGCTCAAGGAAATCTTCGAGCAGCCGCGCGCCGTCCGCGATACGACCCTCGGACGTATCGGCCGCGGCAGCGGGCAGATCTTCCTTGATGAGATGGACATCACGCCCACTGAGTTCGCGGCCGTCGAGCAGGTTCGGATCGTCGCCTGTGGAACCTCCTGGCATGCCGCCCTCGCCGGCAAGTTCATGATCGAGCAACTGGTGCGCCTGCCGGTTGAAGTCGACTACGGCAGCGAGTTCCGCTACCGCGATCCGATTCTGACCAGCCGCACGCTCACGGTCGTCATCAGTCAGTCGGGTGAAACCGCCGATACGCTCGCCGCCCAACGCGAAGCGAAATCGAAGGGCTCGAGGACGCTGGCGATCTGCAACGTCATCGGCTCGATGGTCACACGCGAAGCTGACGGCATCTTGTACACCCACGCCGGCCCTGAAATCGGTGTCGCCTCTACCAAAGCCTTCACTTCGCAACTGACGGCCCTGTTCATCCTTAGCCTCTATCTGGCGCAACTCCGCGACGGCAAGGTGACTTCCGAAACGCACGACCTCGTTCAGGAACTGCTCACGATCCCCGCGAAACTGGAAGGCGTCCTCGACCGCGACAGTCATTGCGAACAACTCGCGCGCAATCTCTATCGCTCCCGAGACTTCCTGTTCCTCGGACGCGGCATCCACTACCCGATCGCCCTCGAAGGCGCTCTGAAGCTCAAGGAAATCTCGTATATCCACGCCGAAGGCTACCCGGCCGGCGAGATGAAACACGGCCCCAACGCGCTTATCGACGAAGACTTGCCTGTCATCATCCTCGCCACCTTTGATCCCGCTGATCCGGCCAGCCGCATGCGCTACGAGAAAACTCTCGCCAACATCAGGGAAGTGGAAGCGCGTCAGGGCCAAGTCGTCGCCGTCATCAACGAGGACGACGAAATCGTCCCGTCTATCGTAAAGCACGTCATCCCCGTGCCACTGGCGCCAGAACTCCTACTTCCGATTATCGAGATTGTCCCTCTGCAACTGCTTGCGTACCACATCGCCGTCCTGCGAGGTTGCGATGTCGACCAGCCGCGTAACCTGGCGAAGAGCGTAACGGTCGAGTAGTGGCGCTTCGGTCAATCCCCAGCCGCCGCGAATCTCAACCGGCGCAAGGAATATCGTAGCGACTGGTAGTTCGACGGCGTAACCAACACGAAACGAGGCACGGCCGAAACGAACTCCGCGATCTTCGCCTCGGTTTGAGGGTCGGGAGCCTCGGGCGTCGCGATCCAAAGTCGCCGCAGGGTATCGCGCCGGTAAGGAAGAATTCGCAGGTCTTCGGCCAAGCCGGGCGGCAAGATGTCGGCGACCTGCGCATCGACGGCCGCCGGTGTCAGCGTCAGGAACGGAATCTCCTGTTGCCGGCTGAGGGCGTGATAGAGATCGGTTTCCGTGATTGCCTGGTCTCGTAGAAGCGCGTCCCCAAGCCTCTCCCCCGGCAGACGGCCGCCGAGCGCTTTGCGTAGCCGATGCGCCACTAACGCGCCGCGTGTAAGAAGGATCTCGCCCAAACGCGGCTTATGCAGGGCTCTGCGCTCCCTCGACGGGTAGGAGTGCGCTGTCTTGACCCAACTTAGCTTCGTCCCGCGGACCCACGCATGCGAGAACGCCCAAAGCGCGCTCAGCGTCGCGCAGCAATCGATCGCATTAGCCCAGGGCGCCCGTAAGGGTACGGTGAGTCCGTGTTTCCAGCCGTAGACTCGGCCAACGAATATCCCCCGAACCACCTGACGCCAAACAATCATGCCGGTGTTGGCGAGAAGCAATCCTAGCAGCACCGGATGAGCCGCCGACAGCCCGCTGAAGTACCAAGCCGCGCCTGTCTGCTCAGCCCATAGCCAGCGCAGCACGCCGTACGCGAATATCAAGTTGGCGAGCAACGACGCCGGATATCCCACGAGCCCTTTTCGATCACGCCACAGCCAGTAAATCTGGCCTTTGCCGGCTCGCCACCCGAACTTTCGCCAGGACTGTAGCGCGATGCCAGTCACCCAACGCGAGCGCTGCCGGATGGATTGCCGAACTTGAGTGGGAAAGTAAGCGCGGGTCGCGACCGGGAGCCTGCGCCCCCTTCCCCGCGCCACACCTGCCGGCATCGCGTGTAAGAGAGTCTGGCGCCGGCCAAGCGCGTGCAGCTGAAGACCGATCGCATAGTCTTCCGTCAAGCTCTCAGCGTCGAATAACCGTCCGCCGTTGTGTGCCCAAAGCTCGTCGAGCGCGTCGGCGCGATACGCCGTGCCCACACCGGCCGACGGCACGAATCCTCCGAAGGCTGCTCTTTGGCGAAGCTCCTTCAAGTGGAACTCTGCGAAAAAATCTCCATACGTGCCATGGGTCAACGCCGCCAGCCCCAGCGGAAGAGGAAAGACTGGAATCTGCACCATGTCGTAGTCCCGGATCGCGGACGCAATGCGGCGCAGCGAGTCGGGATGGATCAGGTCTTCCGCATCATGCTGCAGGTAAACGTCGTATCGTTTGCCTGTCACCTGCTCATGGCGCCGCATCCCTTCATAGATCGCATTGAGGCAATCCGCCTTCGTCGTGGGCCCGTCACGTTGGCAGACGACGTAGCGAACACCCGGCAGCCGAGCCGCGCAAGCCACCGCCCTTTTCTGAGTTGCTTCATCGTTCGGGTAGACTCCGAGCCAGATTTCATAGTTCGAGTAATCAATCGCCGCGACGTTGCGCTCGATCATCTCCTCGATCACGTCGGCCTCATCCCAGCAGGGAATCAGGATGCCGATGCGGACGTCCGGGCCAACCGCCGCCGGAGCGCACGAATCCGTTGAACCGGAACCGCGCGAGCGAAACCGGAACCACAGGTAAGAGACGTCGAGGATTAGATCATCCAGACTGCTCGCGAAAACCCAAACGGCCAAGGGTGCGAGTACGTTGATCGCCAGCCCATCGAACCACCACATGAGACAGGACAAATCGGAAGCTTCTCGAATATATCACATCAGCTTAAGAAATCATTCCTATTTAGGATATAATCCATACACAATTGAGCCGGTCTCCGGCGGCCGGGCGACTCACTCGCGCGCTCACGAGCCGTCTTGGCGAGGTGTGACCCGCCGGAGCAGGTCTCCGCACAGATCGCGGTTGCCTTGAAGAATGCAGGTCAGGTCAAGAATTCGCAGGGTCCCGCTGCGCGTGCGAAACACTTCGGGAAGCCCCTGCTGAAAGGCGCTCACCATCTCGTCCAGTTCTGGAATGTTCGAGGGGAGGGCATGACCGTCGACCACCCAATAGCGGATTTGCAGGTGCCGCGCGACGTCCATGAAGCGGACGTACTGTGCTTGCGCCGCCGGCGCGGCCTGGTCATAGTACAGGTCGTCGGTAAACGCCATGGGGAGAATCGCTTGGTGGCCGGTTTGGAGGTAAAGATAAGTGTCCAGATCGGCAAGAAAGATCGTGTCTGACGGCAGGTTGCCTTCAATCCAGCCATGAAGTTCGGCCCACTCCTTCGCGGTGATCTGACCAAGTAGAATTCTGTCTTCGGGAGGGTGAAATACCCGCACGTAGTTGATCGCTCCCGTGCCGAGCAACCAAGCCAGCGGAACAAATAGCAAGCTCGCAAAGACCTTTTCCAGCAGGAGGCCCGGCGAGCGGAAGGGCTCCGTCAAGGCACCCCAAAGGTGCCGCATTTCAGCGATGAGACCCACGTACAACAAAGGCAAGAAGGCCACGAATACGCGACTCGCAATCGGCCATGACCAAAAGGTGACGATAACGACGTTCGCGGCGAAGACAAAGTAGATCGGACGCCATTCGTCGCGGCGGGCGTGGCGGGCGAGTCCGGCCAGAACCCCCACTGACAGCATGAAGGCTAGCACCCTGGCGAGCAACGATCTAGGCCCGAGGTCGTGAAACAAGGTGAGTCTCGACACCTGCATGAAGATCGAATCGATATTAGTGACAATCATGTCCCCAAAAATGCGAGGTGTCGTGATCGAGAGCAGCCAGAAGTCCACATAGCTTGTATAGAAAAGCCATGTCTGGACCCAGCCCGGCGCCGCATCCGGCGGAACCTCCGTGCGCAGCAGTAGGCTCCACAGAACCGCGCCGATGGCGCAAGGCACTGAGGCGAGAATGAATCTCCACAGGTCTCTGTAGCGGCGCCGCAAAACCAGATACAAACCGATGCCGCCGACAACGGTGATTCCCGCCGTCCGCATCAACACGCACAGACCGGCTAGCACACCTGCCAGCCACATCCATCGCGAGGATGAGTCCTTTGCCGAACCCAGATCCGCACACAGCAGAGTCGTGAGCATGAGTGCGGCAAAAGGGATCTCAGTGGTTACCTGACCGCTTTGGAACACGAATGAGTAGTGGAAGGCGCAGATCGAAACGATCGCCAGCGCCAAGCTGCTTCCTATGCCCTTCCAGCGGCGCAGCAGTAGAAAGGCAGTGATCAAGTACCAGCAGGCCGCGAAGGCGTTCAGAACCACGGCCGCCCGCACATTCTCAGGGAACGCCGGAACCCAGCGCCAGATCCAGGAGAGCACCCAGGGATAGAGGACCGGGTACTTCGTTTGGGGTGGCGTGCCCGGCAGGCTGGGTATCACGAAGCCGTCGCCGCGAGCGAGCGCTTCAGCCATACTCATGTAAAGCGTGTCGTCATAGAACTGCCCGAATCGAACCGCCGGGCTGGTGCTGTGCAAGACAAGCAGAAAGCCCGCGATGACAACGCCCAGCACGAAACAATGGCCAATATTACGGGTCAACATAGCTGTTCGATCAGCACGCCCCCAGAGTACAGATGCGCTCATTGCCAATGCCCCCAGGGCAAGGGCGAGGTCTATTCAGAATGGCCATTCTTGACAGCGAAGTACAGTATCGCCTAACCTGAGATTTCCAAACTGTACCAATCAGTATATTTTGAATCCCACCAGTGTGTGGGGCTAGCACCAAGCGCTCTTCGGAGATTCTCATGAGTACACCCACCACCGATCTCGACGTCCTGACAAGCCAAGATTACAAGTACGGCTTCGTCACCGACATCGAGACGGAAACCGTGCCCCCGGGGCTGAACGAAGATATCGTCCGCTGGATTTCCGCGAAGAAGAAAGAGCCCGAGTTCATGCTCGACTGGCGGCTCAAGGCGTATCGCCATTGGTTGACGATGGCCGAGCCGAAATGGCCCAACGTCCACTACCCGCCGATCGACTATCAGGCTGCCAGCTACTTCTCCGCGCCGAAGTCGAAGACAGACGGGCCGAAGAGCCTCGACGATGTCGATCCCGAACTGCTGGCGACCTACGAGAAACTCGGTATTCCCCTCAGCGAACGCGCCGCCCTGGCGGGCGTTGCCGTGGACGCGGTGTTCGATAGCGTCTCGGTCGCGACAACCTTCAAAGGAGAACTCGAGAAGCTAGGCATCATCTTCTGCTCGTTCTCGGAGGCTGTCCTGAATCACCCCGAGCTGATCGAGAAGTACCTCGGGACGGTTGTACCGTACACGGACAATTTCTTCGCGACTCTGAACTCGGCCGTTTTCAGCGACGGTTCCTTCTGTTACATACCGAAGGGTGTCCGCTCCCCGATGGAGTTGTCGACCTACTTCCGCATCAACGCCGCCAACACGGGGCAGTTCGAACGCACTCTGATCATCGCCGACGAGGGCAGCCATGTGAGCTATCTCGAAGGCTGCACCGCCCCGATGCGTGATGAGAATCAGCTTCACGCCGCGGTCGTCGAACTCGTGGCGCTCGACAACGCCCAGATCAAGTACTCGACCGTCCAAAACTGGTATCCCGGCGACAAAGAAGGCAAGGGCGGCATCTATAACTTCGTCACCAAGCGCGGCGCTTGCCGCGGCGTCAATTCGAAGATCTCGTGGACGCAAGTCGAAACCGGCTCCGCCATCACGTGGAAGTACCCGAGCTGCATTTTGATCGGTGACAACTCGGTCGGCGAGTTCTACTCCGTCGCCGTGACCAATAATCGACAGCAGGCCGACACCGGCACCAAGATGATCCACATCGGCAAAAACACGAGAAGCACGATCATCTCGAAAGGCATCTCCGCCGGACGCAGTTCGAACACCTATCGCGGTCTCGTGAAGATCCAAAAGGGAGCACAGGGCGCGCGCAACTTCTCGCAATGCGACTCGATGCTGATGGGCGACGAATGCGGCGCGCATACCTTCCCGTATCTCGAAGTGAAGAATCCGACGGCGCAAGTCGAGCACGAAGCGACGACATCGAAAATCGGCGAAGACCAACTCTTCTACTGCAATCAGCGCGGGATTCCGACCGAAGACGCCATCTCGATGATCGTCAATGGTTTTTGCAAAGAGGTCTTCAAGGAACTGCCCATGGAGTTCGCGGTCGAAGCACAGAAACTGCTCGGTGTCAGCCTCGAAGGTAGCGTCGGCTGATCCGCGCTGACTGCTTGTAGGGGCACGGCATGCCGTGCCCGTAGCCCGCCCCAAGAAAAATCCAAGACGAGAAAAGAACATGCTGGAAATCAAGAACCTAAGCGCCAAAGTAGAAGATAAGCAGATCCTCAAGGGGATCAACCTCTCCGTGAAGGCGGGCGAGATCCACGCCATCATGGGTCCGAACGGCTCAGGCAAGAGCACGCTCGCCCAGGTGATCGCCGGCCGCGACACCTTCGAGGTGACTGGCGGCTCGGTCACCTACTTAGGCAAAGACCTGCTCGAACTGGCTCCGGAAGAGCGTGCCTGCGAGGGCATCTTCCTGGCCTTCCAGTACCCGGTCGAGATCCCCGGCGTCAGCAACCTCTACTTCTTGCGCGCCGCTGTTAACGCCGCCCGCAAATATCGCGGCGAAGAAGAGCTCGACGCCATGGACTTCATGACCGGCGCCAAAGGCAAGATGGCCTCGCTCGGAATGAGTGACCAGATGATCTCGCGGGCCGTCAATGTAGGGTTTTCCGGCGGCGAGAAGAAGCGCAACGAAATCTTCCAGATGGCTATGCTGGAGCCGAAGCTCGCGATTCTCGATGAGACCGATTCGGGGCTCGATATCGACGCCCTGAAGACTGTCGCCGACGGTGTTAACGCGCTACGCAGCCCTGACCGCGCGGTCATCGTCGTGACGCACTACCAGCGTCTGCTGGACTACATCATTCCCGACTTCGTTCACGTGCTGGCCGACGGACGTGTCGTCAAGTCCGGTGACAAGAGCCTCGCCCTCGAACTCGAAGACAAGGGCTACAGCTGGATCGAACAACTGGCGCAGCCCGAACTGGCGGTGCGTTCCTAGAGAAGGAGATCACGATGCCTGCCGTCGCGGAACAATTGAACACATATCTGGAAACATTCGAGGCTCAGGCCGAAGCGCGCCAAGCCGAGCCGGAGTGGCTCGTCGAGCGCCGCAATCGCGGCATGCAGCAGTTCGCCGAGCGGGGCTTTCCGACAACGAAGCACGAAGAGTATCGTTACACCAGCCTCGCTCCAATTGCCAAGGTGTCGTTTCAGTCGGCTGCCGAGGCCGCCGGCGTCACTCTTGATGACATCGAGCCTTTCCTCTACGGTGAGATCAAGGGCGACCGTCTCGTTTTCGTTAACGGACGTTTCACTCCCTCGCTTTCCAGTATTGATTCCGCTCTCGGTGGAACCGTCACATCGATTCGCTCGCTGCTTGAGGACGAACCCGCCACGATTGAACCGCACTTGGCGCGACACAGCACCGAGCGCGACAACCCGCTCGCCGCGCTGAACAGCGCGCTGTTCGCCGATGGCGCTGTCGTCCGCATCCCGGCACACGAAGCATGGGACGCGCCTATACAACTCGTCTTTGTCTCGACCGCCGACGCCCCCAACAGCGCTACGCATCCCCGCGTGCTCATCATTGCCGAACGGGATAGCGAAGGCTCCGTCATTGAAACTCATTGCGGCCTCGGCGAGACACCTTATTGGACCAACGCCGTCACCGAGATCATCGCCGCCCCCAACGCGCGGGTCGATCACTATCGGCTGCAGCAGGAGAGCCTGTCAGCGTTTCACACCAGCCTTGTCGAGATTCACCAGGGGCGTGATTCCAACGTCACGACGCACTCCGTTTCCTTCGGGGGCGGACTAGTGCGGAACGATGTCGAAGTAGTACTCGAAGACGAAAACTGCGAATGCACCATGAATGGCCTCTATGCGGTGAACGGCCGACAGCACGTCGACAATCGCACCCGTGTCGATCACACCAAGCCGCATTGCAGCAGCCATCAGCTCTACAAAGGCATCCTCGATGGTCACTCGCGCGGCGTCTTCGGCGGCAAGATCATCGTGCGGCCCGACGCCCAGAAGACCGACGCTTTCCAGAGCAACAAGAACCTACTGCTCTCTGCGGACGCCGAAGTCAACACCAAGCCGCAGCTCGAAATCGACGCCAACGATGTCAAGTGCTCCCACGGCGCGACCATCGGCCAGATCGACGAAGAGGCAGCTTTCTATCTGCGGTCACGCGGCATCGGCGAATCCGAAGCGCGCAGTCTGCTGACCTACGCCTTTGCGGCGGACCTTCTCGAACGCATGAAATTTGAGCCGATTCGCAAACGGTTCGAGTCACTTCTGATGACGCGGCTCATCCGGCCGGGGGGAAAGTGAGCCATGGCCGCTAACTCCACAACCGTTGAAGTCGCCGAACGCGTGACGGCGCTCGACCCCGAAGCTCTGCGGCGCGACTTCCCAATCCTCGACCAGCAGGTGCATGGGAAGCCGCTTGTCTACCTTGACAATGCCGCCACGACACAGAAACCTCGGGCCGTTATCGACGCGCTCGTTCACTACTACGAACATGACAATGCCAACGTTCATCGCGGTGTGCACGAGCTGAGCCAGCGCGCCACGAACGACTACGAGAACGCGCGGACGACCGTCCAAAAGTTCCTCGGCGCGGCTGAACCCGAAGAAATTATCTATACGCGCGGCACTACCGAGTCCATCAACTTGGTGACCGCAAGCTGGGGGCGCGCCAATGTCAGGGCGGGCGACGAGATCCTGATCTCCGCCATGGAGCACCACTCGAACATCGTTCCCTGGCAGATGCTGTGCGAAGAGAAGGGCGCGACTCTAAAAGTCGTCCCTATTAACGACGACGGTGAGTTTCTGTTCGACGAATACAGGAAGCTGCTGTCGAATCGAACAAAGATCGTCGCGGTCAATCACGTCTCAAACGCACTCGGCACGATCAATCCTGTCGCCGACATCATCAAGCTGGCTCACGAATACGGCGCACTCGCCCTGATCGATGGCGCTCAGGCCGTCGCTCACCTGAAGGTCAACGTCCAGAAGCTCGACTGCGACTTCTACGCTTTCTCGAGCCACAAGATCTTCGGCCCCACAGGCATCGGCATCCTGTACGGCAAGCGGGCGCTGCTCGAAGCGATGCCGCCCTGCGAAGGCGGCGGTGACATGATCAAGTCCGTCACCTTCGAGAAGACGATCTACAACGACCTGCCCTACAAGTTCGAGGCAGGGACGCCGAACATCGCCGACGCCATCGGGCTCGGCGTGGCGATCCAATACGTCAACGACGTCGGACTCGACGCCATCGGCGCCTACGAAGATGACCTACTGCAATACGCCACCGAGCGCGTCGGCGCCATTGACGGCATCCGCATCATCGGCACTGCCAAGCATAAGGCGAGCGTGCTTTCGTTTACTCTCGGCCAGATCCACCCTCACGACCTCGGCACCGTGCTCGATCGAGAGGGTATCGCGATCCGCGCCGGTCACCACTGCGCCCAGCCCGTGATGGAGCGTTTCAAAGTTGCCGCGACCGCGCGGGCATCCTTCGCCTTCTACAACACACGAGATGACGTCGACCGGCTGGTTGCCGCCCTCGAAAAAGCTCGGGAGATCTTCGCGTGACATCAGACCTCCAGGATCTCTATCAGGACCTGATCATCGATCACAGCAAGCGTCCGCGTAACTTCGGGCCGATGGAAAACCCTGACTACACAGCCGACGGCTTCAACCCCCTCTGCGGCGACAAGCTGAAGCTGTTTCTCAAGGTGGAAGACGGCGTCATCAAAGACGTCAAGTTCGTGGGCGCGGGCTGCGCCATCTCGACGGCTTCGGCGTCCGTCATGACCGATGTACTCAAGGGACAAACCGTAACGCAGGCCGAGAACCTTTTTGAGACGTTTCACTACATGATCACCGGGCCGAAGGACCCCCAGCATCACGCGGGCGAAGGCCTTGGCAAGCTCGCTGTTTTCGCGGGCGTCAGCGAGTTCCCCGCGCGCGTCAAGTGCGCCACTCTGGCTTGGCACACCTTGAAGAGCGCTCTCGCGGGAAGCCACGATGCGACATCGACCGAATAGGAGACCGAGATGAGTTCCTACAACCCATTGAGTATCCTCGGAAGGCCTGAGCCGCGGCGCGAAGCTCCGCCCAGCACTCCCGAGATTCTGCCAGAAGCTGCCGTGCCGGCACCGTCGGCGGCGACGCCGGGCGTGACGGATAGCGATGCAGCGGTCGAACTTAAGCCCATCAATCCGGCTCCGGGAAGCGTCGAAGAGAGGGTCGTCGACGCCATCAAAGAATGCTACGACCCGGAGATTCCGGTCAATATCTACGAACTCGGGCTTATCTATAGCGTTGGGGTCAACCCCGAAGAGCACGCCACGATCTCGATGACGCTCACCGCGCCGAACTGTCCGGCCGCGCAGTCGCTGCCGCTCGAAGTTCAGCGGCGGGTCGAGCTGGTCAGCGGTGTGAAGACGGCCGAAGTCAATATCACGTTCACACCACCGTGGACACCGGACCTGATGACGGATGCAGCGAAGTTGCAGTTGAACATTTTGTGAATACAAGGGTGAAACATGCACTTTAGCGCGCAAGAAGAATACGGCCTACGTTGCCTGTTGCGGCTCGCTTCGGCTGGTCCGGATGAGAGCAAGACAATCAGCGAGATCAGTCAGGCCGAGGGCATTTCGGTACCGTACGCCGCCAAGATGATGCGCACCCTGCGCTCCGGCGAGCTTGTTACGAGCGCCCGTGGGCACGCGGGTGGCTACCGTCTGGCGCGCCCGGCCAATGCCATCACCGTGAGTGAAGCCCTCAGCGTTCTCGGCAGCCCGCTCTTCGCGGGCGAGTTCTGCGATAAGCACAGCGGCAACGAAGATACCTGCACGCACTCGATTGACTGCTCGATTCGCTCTCTTTGGCGGGGCGTACAACTCGTCGTCGACAAGGTGCTCAGCCGCACGACGGTCCAAGATCTGCTCAAGCAAGAGCCTCAGATGGATGGGTTTGTGAATAATCTGGTACTGCTGGCCACGGCCAGCGATCCGGCAACGGGTGACGCGCGGCGGCTGGGATAGCGGCCGTGAAAAAATGGGGACTTTACCAAGCGCCGTGATCGTAACCTCTTTGGTTCCAGTAAATACAGACGGCGCATAGCGGACTGTCCCCGATTTTTTGGGGACAAGAAGGTTGTAATGGTAAATCAAGAACAAGTTCAAGACGCGCTGCGGGCGGTGATCGACCCCGATCTGCACCGTGACATCGTTTCTCTCGGCTTCGTCCAGAACCTGAAAGTCCACGACAACCGCGTCGCTTTCACGCTGAAGCTGACGACTCCGGCCTGCCCCGTTAAAGACGAACTCAAGCAACAGGCCGAAGATGTCGTGCGCGCCATCCCCGGCGTCGAGGCAGTGGAAGTGGAGATGACAGCCGAGGTCCGCCCCAACCCCGGCGCCAGCGGCTTGGCGATGCTGCCCGGCGTTAAGAACATCATTCCCGTCGCCTCCGGCAAAGGGGGCGTCGGCAAGTCGACCGTGTCCGCCAATCTCGCCGTCGCTCTGCGGCTGACCGGCGCCACCGTCGGCCTGCTCGACGCGGATATTTACGGACCTAGCATCCCGACGATTATGGGCACGACCGAACTGCCCAAGCCCGGTGGCAAGAAGATCCAGCCCGTCATCGCGCACGGTGTGCCTGTCATCTCCTCAGGCTTTTTTATCCAACCCGGGCAGGCCGTCGTCTGGCGCGGGCCGATGCTTGCCAAGATGGTCGAGCAACTGCTCGGCGGCGTGGAGTGGGGCGAGCTCGACTACTTGATTATCGACCTGCCGCCGGGAACTGGTGACGTGCAGCTCACTCTGTGCCAGCGCATACCGCTCACGGGCGCGGTCATCGTCACAACGCCGCAGCCGGTCGCCGTCAACATCGCCGAGAAGGCCGTTGTCATGTTCAACCAGCTCAAAACGCCCATACTGGGCGTGATCGAGAACATGAGCTACTTCGAATCCAGCAAGACCGGTGAACGCGAATACATCTTCGGCGCGGGCGGCGCGGACCGCATCTCACAGAAATGGGAGTTTCCCGTACTCGGCAAGGTTCCACTCGCAACTACCGTGCGCGAGACATCCGACGGCGGCCGGCCCATCGTTCTCGATGATCCTAAATCACCCGCCGCCATCGCCTTCACCGAGTGCGCCAAGAATCTGGCTGCGCAGATCAGCATCCGCAACCTGCGCGCGGAAGCCGACGACCTTGTGAATATCACGTTCTAGCCTGAGTTGTAACGACACTTCCTATGCCCAGCGCCGCCCCCGAACCGCCTCGCCCCATAGAAATCGGGCGCGCCAACGAACACGACGTCAAGATTCATTGGAAAGACGGCAAGGAAGCCATCTACCCCGCTCGTCTGTTGCGCCTCGAATGTCCCTGCGCGAACTGTGTCGATGAACTCACGGGACGCAAGCGTATCCAAGACGCCAACATCGCCGCGGACGTTCATCCCGCCGGCATCGAACGCGTTGGCCGCTACGCGATTCAGATTTTCTGGTCCGACGGCCATCAGACCGGAATCTACACCTGGGAACGGCTCTACGATTTGATGCAGAAGCTGTAGCGCCTAACCGGCGTCCTTCTCCATCGCGTGGCGCAGGAGCGCATTGATCCGCGTCTGATAGCCCACACCTTTGGATTTCAGCCAGCCCAACACGTCGGCGTCAAGCCGGACAGTGACCGGCTTCTTGATCGGCCGATAGAACTTACCGATGATCGCCCGGCTCGCGTCGGTAAGCTCGGGGATATCGGAAAGATCGATGTGCTCGTCTCGCTGCTCTCGCAACGCCGCCAAGTCGCTAGCTACTTGTCTGCTGCCGTTGCTCATAAATCCTCCGTTCCCGAGGTGTGGCCTTACGCGCTGAACTGAGAAAAGCTGCAGGTCAGTCCGCCGCTACCCCGCCCCACAGTCCATGATCGAATCCGCGGTGGTGCATCGCGAGTACATCCAGCCCATAATCGCCGTCAAACTCGCGCCACACCGAGTGGCTATGGTTGCTCAAGTTCTGTGTATTGTCGTACTCAATCAAGAACGTCGGCGACTGGACCCGGTAGTAGTTCCCGTTTGGTTCACGGTTGCCGGTTGTGACGCTGCCGATCTCGACGGCCTGTGGCTTCGGGCGGCCGACCTTTCCGGCCCACGCAAACAAGAGCTGATCGCGAGGAGTCTCCTGAGCCGCCTTCATCCGCGCCGCCGCCACCTGCGCCGGCATATTGTGGGCGTATTCGGCAATCAAGTTCAGCAGCATCCCGTACTGTTTCTCTGTCATCTTCGCAGCCGTCAGTCCCTGGGGCGCGCCGTCCAGCTTGGCGCGCTTGTCGGCCATCGTCAGAAGATCATACGGGGCGACATCGTCGATGATCGCAACTTTCTTCTGATCCGTATCGAAAGAAGCCAATAGCTCCAGCGCCAAATCCTCTTCGGCCGCCAATGCCCGCATCCCCTTGTGGGGCCCCTGCGCCGCCTCGTGCGGATTCGCTCCAAAGAACGTCGGACTCGCCGCCACGAGTTGTCCATCCCTCAGCGTGTAGTGCAGCGACAAGTGATGGCCCTCGACGCGCCAGCCCCACGTACCCTTCAGAGACGGCTCGCCAAAGATCGAATAGTGGAATCCGAGCGTGTCGCGGTGGCCTGTCGTGTCGTCCTCGATCGCCCGCACCACCTCCTCCAGCGCCATCACATCCATGGCCTTGACGTATCCGGCAGCGCTTAACCCGGTGCCCATCAGTCCGTAGGCGAAGTGGCGCTGCTTGGGATCCATCGCCCGCAGAGTCAGGCCGTTACGCGAGTAGCCGTACTCATCAGTAAAACCGCCCTCGGGGAAGTAGTGCCAGTTCGTTCTATCCGTCACGTCAAACTTAAACACCGTCTTGGGCTTCTGGAAACGGTCCAGCGACTCGATCAGCCGTCCCGCGGCGTGGACCATCAACTGCTCGGTCTTAGCGCTCTCGTAGGCCGCCGCCAGCGCCCCGGCGCAAAGGGCCAGGGCCAGCAGACGAAGTTTGAAGTGTTTGCTCATCGTGAGTCTCCCAGAATTGTTATGAACCGGAACCGGGTCCGCGCCGGGCCGTCTTGGCAACGTTCGGCGTCGGCGAACTCGGGGAAACACCCAGGACCTTCCCAGGGATTTCCCTCACCGTTCCACGGGTCGAATCCATGCCAATTATAGCGCGTCACTCAGCGGTCGCCGCGGTGAGCGCGGTACCATAGGACCATCGCCCATGCTTGAGATCATCGCCGAAGGCAACCTGTCCCGGGTCGAAGGTCGCGGCGCATACATGCCGTCGATTACGCCCCTGGGCGACGGTACCTTGATTGCTTGCCAGCACGTCGGGCAGGGGCTCGGCTCACCCGACAACCACATTGAGGTCTTGCGCAGTTCCGACGGCGGTGTGACATGGCGGAACGAAGGCACGATTCACGATGGGGCGCCGCCCAACGACGGCTGGGCCTATCGAGGTCCCGAGATCCAGGAAACCAGCGACGGCCGTCTCATCATCACCGCGACTCGATTCGAGATTGGGGAAGGATCTTTGTTCGACCCCGATTCCGAAGGTCTGCAGCGCCCCGAAACGATCCTGTTGTGGTCCTATGACGGAGGCCGCAACTGGTCCGTCCCGCTGGTCGTTCCCGTCGATCTGCCGCGGGAGAAATACACCTGGAACAAAGCCGGCAACTTGATGCAGCTCTCCTTCGACCGCTGGATGTATCCTCTTGAAACTTGGAAGCCCAGGAGCTTTTCCGGCCCCCCCGACCAGAAGTCCGCCGCCGTCTTCTCGTCCGACCAGGGCGAGACTTGGGGCGACTTCACCGTCGTGGCCGACGACCCAACGGGCCGCATCCTTTGGTGGGATCAGATGAATTGCCGTCTTCCAGATGGCCGCATCTACACCATGTTCTGGTCCCACTCCTACGGAACCTCCGAAGACCTCGTGAACCACTGGGTCGTCTCCAGCGACGAGGGCCGCACCTGGTCCGAGCCGAAACCCACAAATCTGCGGGGACAGGTCTGCTCGCCCATCCCCCTGCCTGATGGACGTGTCGCCGCCATCTACAACTATCGCCACCCGCCGCACGGCATCCGCATCGCCGTCACCGAAGACCTTTCCACATTCGACCTCGACGAAGAGCTTACCCTCTTCGAGGCCGGTGTAGAAGCTACCCTCGGGACGCCCGACCATGAGAACTTCCTCGCCGAGCACATGCTGATCGGTTTCGGCAAACCAGCGGGCCGGCTCCTCGACGATGGCACCTTGTTAACCTACTTCTGGTGCACCACTGACGGCGTCTCCCATACAAGATGGGTCCGCCTGGCCCCTTAAGGCTCTGAAATTCAAGATGTGTAATCAAGTAATAGCCCTACTCTCGCTGACTCTTCTTCTTGCTTCCTGCGGCGCGAAACCTTCCGCCGACGGCGACCGGCCCTTCGACCTGCTCATCACTAACGCCCGCGTCGTCGACGGCATGGGCAATCCGTGGTACCGGGCCGACGTGGCTGTGCGGGATGGCGCCATCGTCGAGATCGGCCGCCTCGAAGGCCGCGCAGCCGCACGCACCATCGACGCCGCCGGCCGTGTTCTGTCGCCCGGCTTCATCGATATGATGGGCGGACGCACCTACCCGTTGCTGGAAGATCCCGACGCCGCTGAAAGCAAACTTCGTCAAGGAATCACCACCATGCTCGCCGGCGAAGGCACGTCCGAGGCGCCCCAAACCGAAAAAACCATCGCCGATATGCCGCTCGCCGCCCGTCTGGGAATCTCATGGAGCACTTACGCCGAGTACGACCAGCTCCTTGAAAAAATGGGTTTGCGCCTCAACGTCATTCACACGGTCGGAGCGGGCCAGGTCCGCCAAATCGTGATGGGTGAGCAGGACGGCCGTCCCACACCAGAGCAGATGATCGAGATGAAGTCGCTTGTCCGCAAGGCCATGGAAGACGGTGCTGCCGGACTCTCGACCGCCCTCATCTACCCGCCCGGCACGTACGCAACGACGAGCGAGATCGCCGAGCTGGCCAAGGAAACCGCCCCCTATGGCGGGGTCTACTTCACGCACATGCGCAACGAGAGCGGCAAGGTTCTCGAAGCGATTCAGGAAGCCATCGACATCGGCAAGCAAGCCGGCGTTCCCGTCCACATCTTCCACCTCAAGGCCGCCGGCCAGGAAAACTGGCCCCTCATGGCGCAGTCGATCAACCTCATCGAGACAACGCGCGCGCAGGGCTTTGACGTCACCGCCGACGTTTACCCTTACATCCGCAACGGCATCGGACTCGGCTCGTTTCTTCACCCGCGCCACTACGCCGAGGGCAGCGACAAGTTCATCGCCACGCTATCCGATCCTGAAGTTCGCCGCGCTGTCAGGCGGGAGGCCGAGACGACCTCGGACTGGGAAAACTGGTACCGCCACGTCGGCATGAATTGGGACAATGTTCTGGTCGCGCAGGTCTCTGGCTCACTCGACAAGGGTTACGAGGGCAAGTCCGTCGCGCAGATCGCCGCGATACGAAACAGTGATGAGTGGACGGCCTTCTTCGATCTCGTCGCGGCCGGCGGCGTCAGCGTCAATCCGAAGAGCATGAACGAAGAACAGAAACACCTGGCGCTGCGGGCCGAGTTTGTCAGCGTTGACACCGACGCCTCGCCCATGAACGCCGGCAACGTTTCAAGCGCCCACCCGCGAGCCTTCGGCGCCTTCCCCCGCATCCTGGCCAAGTACGTTCGCGACGAAAAAGTCATCAGCCTTGAAAAGGCTGTTCGCAAGATGACCTCTCTACCCGCGAACCGTCTTGGGCTCCGCGATCGGGGCCGCATCACGCCCGGCATGAAGGCCGACTTGCTCATCTTCGATCCCGAGAAAGTCCAGGACAACGCCACGTTCGAAAAGCCGGTGGCCTACGCCAGCGGGTTCGACTACGTCATCGTGAACGGGCAACTTGTCATCGACGACAATGCTCCCACCCAGTCCCGCCCGGGGCGCGTCGTCGGACGCCGCTGACGCGCCCAATCGACCTTCTCGCTCGAAGTTGGCCGAGTCGTTGTAGCATCGATACGGCGGAGTGATCGTGACGGAGGAATGGATCAATCAAGCCACAAGCCTGAGCCGAAAGGCGGACGGGCGGTACTTGACGGCGCAAGAGAGCCGAGCTTTGGATGCCGGAAATCGACTCTTAGAGCTACTGCCGGTCGCCGAACAGATCGCCCAGCCCGGCATCTCCGGCTTCCTTGTCGGAGCCATCGCCGTCGGCGCAAGCGGTGCAATCTACTTCGGAGCCAACCTCGAGTTTCCCGGATCCAACTTGCTCTATACCGTTCACGCCGAACAAGCCGCCGTGCTCAATGCCCGCATCCATGGGGAGATTTGGATCAGGCGGATCGCAGTCAGCGCGCCGCCCTGCGGCCGGTGCCGCCAGTTTCTGAATGAGATCCAAGGGGCCGAGGACGTCGAGATCCTCACGGAAACTGTCAAACCCGCGCGCCTCGCCGAATGGCTTCCCCACTCTTTCGGCCCCACCAATCTCGCGGTCACGAGCGGCATGCTCACTCCGCGGGAGAATCCCATCGCCGCCCCCGCCGGGCCTCTCGATGATCTCGTCCAACGGGCTTGGGAAGCCGCGCGGCATTGCTACGCCCCCTACACCGAAGTCTACGCGGCTATTGCTTTGCTGTTCCGCGACGGATTGATCATTACGGGGCAATCCATCGAGAACGCCGCGTTCAATCCGTCACTCCTGCCTTTGCAGTCGGCCTTAGTAGACGTGGCGCTACGCGGCCTGCAAGCCGCCGAAATCGCGACAGCGGCACTGGTTCAGGCGGCGAACGGGCTCGTCGACCATGAGGCAAGCACTCGCGAGCTACTGGCCGCTGTTGCCCCAAGGGCGCAACTGAAAGTGACGACCTTGCCGGCCGAGGCGCCGATATCTACTCGCCGCTCAGCAGAGCCTTAACGTAGTCCCGGTTCATCAGCGTGATGTGGTTGACGCTGATCTGCTCAGGACAGACGGCTTCGCAGTCGTAGGTGTTGGTGCAGCTTCCGAAGCCTTCCTTGTCCATCTGGATCACCATGGCCTTGGCGCGCTGATAGCGCTCGGGCTGGCCTTGAGGAAGGCTCGCCAAATGCGAAATTTTCGCCGCGGTGAAAAGCGAGGCGGAAGCGTTCTTGCAGACCGCGATACAGGCCGCGCAACCGATGCAGGCAGCTGCGTCCATGGCGTGATCGGCGGCCGGCTTTGGAATCGGAATCAGGTTGCCGTCTGGAGTGCCGCCGGTGTTTACAGAGACGAAGCCGCCGGCTTGCTGAATCCGATCGAGAGCGCCGCGGTCCACGACAAGGTCGCGCACCAGAGGCAGTGCGCTTGCACGAAACGGCTCGATCGTGATGCTAGCGCCATCCTCAAATCGGCGCATGTAGAGCTGACAAGTGGTGGTGGCGCGGTCGGGCCCGTGGGGTATGCCGTTGATCACCAGCGAACACATACCGCAGATGCCCTCCCGGCAATCGTGATCGAACGCGACGGGATCCTCATCTTTCAAAATCAGCTTCTGGTTGAGGATATCGAGCATCTCGAGGAACGACATCTCGGGCTGCACGTCGTCCAACTGATAGTCGACGAAACCGCCGGGAGACTTCGCGTCCTTTTGGCGCCAGATCTTGAGCTTGAGATTCATATTGGGCTCGCCGCTACTTATAACTTCGCGTCGCCAGTTTCACATTTTCGAAGTGAAGCTGCTCTTTGTGCAGCAGGGGCTCGCGATCCGCGCCCTGGTATTCCCAAGCGGAAACAAACGAGAAGTTCTCATCGTCACGCCGCGCTTCACCATCGGAAGTCTGATGTTCCTCACGGAAGTGCCCGCCGCAGGATTCCTCGCGCAGCAGCGCGTCGCGGCACATCAGCTCGCCGAACTCCAGGAAGTCGGCGGTACGCCCGGCGTACTCAAGGGCTTGATTGAACTCCTCGCCCTCACCGGGAACCTGCACGTTATTCCAGAACTCCTCGCGCAATTCCGGGATGCGGGCCAGTGCTTCCTTGAGGCCGGCCCCGGTGCGGGCCATACCGCACTTATCCCAAAGGATCTGGCCGAGCTCGCGATGAAACGAGTCAGCGGAACGCTTTCCATTCACACCGAGAAGCTTGCGGAGCCGCGTTTTGACAGCTTCTTCGACTCCCTTAAATTCAGGATGATCCGTTGATACTGCATCCGGCTTCGCCGTTGCCAGATAGTTACCGATCGTATACGGCAGCACGAAGTAGCCATCGGCCAGACCCTGCATCAGCGCACTCGCGCCAAGTCGGTTGGCTCCGTGGTCTGAGAAGTTTGCTTCCCCGATGACGTGCAGCCCTGGAATCGTACTCATCAAGTTGTAGTCGACCCACAGCCCACCCATGGTGTAGTGAACGGCCGGGTAGATCCGCATTGGCGACTGGTAGGGGTCTTCGGCCGTGATGCGGTTGTACATGTGGAACAGATTGCCGTAGCGCTGCTCGATGACGTCGCGGCCCAAGCGCCCGATCGAATCGGCGAAGTCGAGGTAGACACCCTGTCCGCCCGGCCCGACCCCGCGCCCCTCGTCGCAGACTTCCTTGGCGCTGCGGGACGAGATGTCGCGCGGCGCGAGGTTGCCAAAACTCGGATACTTGCGTTCGAGGTAGTAGTCGCGCTCGTTCTCGGGAATCTCCGCGGGAGCACGCCCGTCGCGCTGCTGCTTGGGAACCCACACACGGCCGTCGTTGCGCAATGATTCCGACATCAGCGTGAGCTTCGACTGATGCTCGCCGCTGCGCGGGATGCAGGTTGGGTGGATCTGCGTGTAGCAGGGGTTCGCGAAGGCGGCTCCGCGCATGTAGGCGCGATAGGCCGCCGTCACATTACTGCCCTTGGCGTTCGTCGACAGGTAAAAAGCGTTGCCGTATCCGCCCGTGGCGATCACTACGGCATGCGCCGCCCACGACCGGATCTCGCCCGTCACAAGATCGCGCGTGACAATTCCGCGCGCCTTGCCGTCGATCACGACAATGTCGAGCATCTCGGTCCGCACATGCATCCGGACCGCTCCCTTGCCGATCTGGCGATGAAGGGCCGATACCGCGCCGAGAAGCAATTGCTGGCCGGTCTGGCCACGGGCATAGAAAGTGCGCGAAACCTGCGCTCCGCCAAACGAGCGGTTCGCCAACAAGCCGCCATACTCGCGCGCGAACGGAACGCCTTGCGCGACACACTGGTCGATGATGTTGTTGCTGACTTGAGCGAGCCGGTAGACATTCGCCTCGCGGCTGCGGAAGTCGCCGCCCTTGACGGTGTCGTAGAAGAGCCTGTACACCGAATCGCCGTCATTCGGGTAATTCTTGGCCGCGTTAATGCCGCCTTGGGCCGCGATCGAGTGGGCGCGGCGCGGGCTGTCTTGGAAACAGAAGCAATCGACCTTGTATCCCAGTTCAGCCAGTGAGGCGGCGGCCGAGGCACCGGCCAACCCTGAGCCGACGATGATGATGTCGAACTTGCGCTTGTTGGACGGATTGATTAGTTTGATCTCGGCGATATGGCGGTCCCACTTTCGCTCAATCGGCCCGTCGGGAGTTTTCGCGTCTAAACGCATGCCTAGAACCTGCCCTGCGTCGGTGAGATCCACCCCAGCAGCGCCGCCACAGGAATCGAGATATTCCCGAGCACGACCACCACGGCGACGATGCGGCCGATCACTTCGATCATCGGAACGAGCTGCGGCCGCCGCAAACCGCTGCTCTGAAAGATGCTCGCCACACCATGGCCCAAGTGCAGCCCCAGCAACCCCATCGCAATGATGTAAGAGATCGAAATGAGCGGCTGCTGAAAACCGAGGATCGTCATCGAGTAGACGTCATGCCGGCCGGCTGCATCGGTGAGATGGAAGTTTTCCGGATCGATCGCCCCGATCGTCAAATGCAGTAGATGGAAAACGACGAAGGCGAGCAGAACCGAGCCGCTGTAGACCATGGTGCGCGATGCGAAGGTCGACTGCACGGGCTTCTTGATGGCGTAAGCTGTCGTTCGAGCGCGTCTGTTTGCCAGGGTCAGCCGGATAATTCCGCCGATGTGGAGCAAGACAGTGGCCAGCAAACCCAGCCGAATCGCCCAAAGAGGACCCGGCTTTGCTTGCAAGAACGCCGCATAGCTATTAATCGCTTCCGGACCCAGGTAGATCTGAAGGTTGCCCAGCATGTGGCCGATGACGAAAAGAACCAGTACGACGCCCGTCACGGCGACGACCAGTTTGGTGCCGATCGTGGAAAACATTTCGTTCGTCTAAAGGGGAAGCAGCGAGCGTGTTCAGCCGCTGAAGCCTCATCTTAGCATTCGGCATTCTGATGGCCGTGGTGTAGGCGAACCTGAGTGGTTGTTTGGCTCAACGGGCGTGCGCCATGGGCAAACGATCACGACAGGGGGAGCTATGCGGCCTAGTAATCGCGGAAGGGCCCGCGCGGCTCAGCGTCGTCCATTTGCTTGCGCCAGCCAGCCCAGCGGGTCTTCATATCCTTCAACACGTCGGGGTGGGCGGCAGATAAGTCTTTCTGTTCGCCGATGTCGCTTGCAAGGTCGAACAGACCGCCCCCGTCCTCGGCTTCAGCCCATTTCCAGTTCTTGTAACGCGCCGCCTTGTCGCGACGGCGCTGCCAGTACATCTCAACACGCTGTGATGCGGCCCTACCCTGCAGCACCGGGAGCATGTTGAAGCCGTCGTAGGTGACGTTTTCGGGGACGCGGCCGGCGGCGACAGCGGTGAGAGTAGGAAACACTTCGAGCGAACTGAGAAACTCGTCGCTCACGCTTCCGGCTGGCAGATGCCCTGGCCAACGCGCCAGGAATGGGACGCGCAGGCCTCCTTCCCACATTTGAGCCTTGTGGCCCCGCAACGGCGTATTGCGGGCGACGCCCCCGGACCCCCCGTTGTCACTAAAGAAAACGACGAGAGTATTGTCGGCGACGCCGAGACGGTCAAGTTCATCGAGAATCTTGCCAATCGCGTCATCCATCGCCGTCGTGGCTGCCATGTACTTCTGTGTGTTGTTTGGTGGAAGGTCGCCGTACATGCGGTAGTATTCATCCGGCGCTTGCACGCCGACGCGCTCCAGGTTCGAAGCCCCGTGCGGCGCGTTAAACGGGACATAGAGGAAGAAAGGCCGGTGGCCGTTCTTGTTCAAGAACTCGATCGCCTCGCGCCGAAACAAGTCCGTTGCATAGCCTTCCACCTTGACCCGCTCATTGCCCCGGAACATCGACGGAACACCGTATCTCTCGTGTGTGAAATAGTCGATGCCCGTGTTCGCGAATCCGAAAAAGGTATCGAACCCGCGTTGCCGCGGCAGGAACCGCTTCGCCCGCCCGCTGTCCCATTTGCCGAACACACCTGTCGCATAACCAGCTTCCCGCAGCACCTGCGCGATCGTAATCTCGCGCAAGTCGAGCCCGAGCGTCATCTCGGGCGAAACAGCGTACTCCTCTTCCGTAAAACGATGGCCGTAGTTGACCTCGTTGTTGCGGATCATGTCGTACAGGCCGTTTCGTTGCGGATAGCGCCCGGTAAGCAGGCTGGCACGCGAAGGAGTGCAGGCCGGCCAAGTGACGTAGTAGTTCGTCAAGCGCACGCCCTGCGTGGCAAGCCGGTCAAGATTCGGCGTTCTTAATTCAGGACGCCCGCAACAGCCGAGGTCAGCGTAACCCTGGTCGTCGGAAACGATCAGGACGATATTGGGTTTGGCATTCTGGGCCGGCAAGGCAAAAGCCGATGCCAGCAATGCCAAGATTGCGATCAGGATTCTCATAGGTGACTCTCTGCTCGGCCGAACAGCAAGGTGCTTGGCACTCTACCACAGGATTCGCGAGCCTGGGCTTGCTGAAGACGGCTTCCTGGGGCCGGCATCTCTCAAGGCGACGGTGGTTCTCTATAATAGGGCGGCAAGCCCGAAACGAGCTTGTTTGAGGAGCGACTATGCACTGTCCGCAATGCGGCCATTCGAATGACGACGAGTATGCATTCTGTAAGAAGTGCGGCGCTTCTCTTGGACGGGATGACGCCGAGTCCGCTCCCGCCACTCGCCCGCCTGTGATCGAATCACCTTCGCCGCACGCGGAGGTATCGGCCGCGACGCCCGCCGGACCCTACGCGTCGACCGCGGCTATGACGCCTACTGCTTCCGCTCCGGCGGGGCAAGCCACGGAATATGCCGGCTTTTGGTGGCGATTCCTGGCGATGTTTATCGATGGATTCGTCACAGCAGTTCCGAATTTCTTTATCAGCTTCGCCGCCCAGATGGTAGGCGTTTTCGCCGTGCTGGGCTCCGGCCAAAACGAAGATGTCGCGGCGGTCGTCGGAGGGATTTTCGGCCTATTGGGCGCGCTGCTCACCGTTCTTATTAGCTGGCTGTACGAGGCGGGTATGGTCAGCTCCCGCTATCAAGCCACGCTCGGGAAGATGGCGGTCGGCATCGTTGTTACCGACATGAACGGCGGGCGAATTTCTTTTGGGCGCGCGACCGGCCGATATTTCGGGAAACTTCTGTCGGCGGCCACACTGTTTATCGGCTACCTGATGCAGCCGTTTACCGACCGCCGCCAGACGCTGCACGATATGCTGGCGGGTTAGCTGGTGTTGCGGAAAGTGACGCGGCCCTCGACGGTTTGAGTTGACCCAGGACACCCCATCAGAACGCCCCATCAGAACGCATCGTTACGCGGCCTAAGGTTCTTGACCGGAATCGTGACGACGTTACTAATAAAGAACACCTGAGCAATCGTGATCGGCGCTGCTGGGTTGTCTTCCAGACCTTCGTTAATCCGCATATTGATCTGGTAGACACCGACTTGGCCCGGCATCAGGCCAACAAACTGGATCACGGCCGAACGCCCATCAACAATCGACGATACGAAGTCGAGCGCATTGAAAGGCACGTTTAGCAACTCGCCGGCTGGAATCGGCTCGCCGGAACTGATACCGAGACTTTGTGGAGTGGGCGCTGTTTGACCCAGCCCGGTGGCGAAAAGAACAATCGACTCGCCAGGAACAGCCGGGTTCTCGGGCGTGATCAGCGAGAACGGATCGTTGCCGCAGCATAGGGTGGAAGCCCGCGTGGACACTGTCATGATGGCGCCATCGCTGGTACTGGCGCTGAACTCGATTTCGTTGGCCTCACGCCCCTGGATGCGGCCTGTTAAGAGCACGACCGGTGGCGTCTGCCCGCCTTGCAGGAAACCATCCTCGGCGTTTGTTGTCGCCACGATGAGCGCGCCTTCATTCACCGTTACGGCGAACGTAATCTCATTGCCGTCATCGCCAAGCGAGCGGGCAACAACCTGCAGAATGGGCGCATTGGGGTCAAAACCATCGATTCGGCGGGCGCTTGCCTGGGGATCTCCCTGGCCGGAGTTGATCTCTTCGACAAGCCGGTTCCGAATGATCGTGAAGGTGTCACCCTCGCGCACGACAACCGGGTAAGCGCGGCCGTTGATGGTGATGGTAACGACATCACCGGCCTGGATTTCGCCACTGACGGTTACGTCGGCGCGGGCGGAGAAGAAACTTTCGCGACTCGCCGAAGCGACCACGTCGGGATCGCCGTCGCCGGCGTTAATAGCGGCCACCAGCTGGTCGCGCACGGTTGTCGGGGTGTCGCCTTGGACTGTCGTATAAGCATAGTCCCTGCCTTGAATATTGATCGTTAGCACGACGCCGGCATTCACACCGTCAGGGATGCCGTCGTTGTTGGTGTCGGTGGATAGCTGAACCTGGGTGACGGCGATCGTACCTTGCGCCACGCCGGTTCCGTGGACCGCGATCGCCTGCCGAGGTTCGGGGCCGGGGAACGCAAACAATCCCGGAGACGCTCTCGCCACTAGGGAGGCCCGCGGCACGGAAACCGTGACCGTGCCATCGTCGTGAACCCGCCGCATATATACGCTGATGGTCGTGCCCATCGTTTCGAACGGGATTTGGAAATTGATCTGTTCGGGTGTGACCGAATACAGTGGCGCCAACACGCCGTTGACGTAGACCTGAACGCCGCCCAACTCTGTGGGCAGGCTCGGCACAGCGGATTGGGCGCCCCAATCCTGATCCGCGAAACCGGTTCCGAAGATGGAGGCGATGGTCCCGACAGGCAACTCACGGGCATCGCTGCCGCCCGTTAGGAGTTGTCCCGACGTGCTGGGCGCCGTGACACCAGCCAGCGAGGTCTGCGTGCGAACGGCGATGAAGTTGCCAACGAATCCAGGTTCCTTCGCGAACACCCGGAAACCATAGGCCTGAAAACCGCCTTCCAACACGTCGCCCTCGGCCTCGAAGGTAATCAGCGCCCCCGGCGAGGCCGTCATCGAATAAGGGATGCCGTTCCCTTGGGGTCCGACATCTCGGAAGACGAACCGTAGGCGGTTCAAAACGTCTCCCCGGAAGTCGCGCAACGCGAAGAAAGCCGAGTCCGGGTTCGCCCGAATCTCGTTCATGAAGCGGTCAACCATGATGTGCGTGGGATCACCGTCCGCTTGTACTTCTGCTACGTAGGTTTCGTCTCCAATCGTGAGCGTTAGACGATCGCCCGCTTGGCTTTCTCCATCGAAAGTAACGGCGCCCGATGCATGTTCACCAGCCGATACGGCGGGTGCCGCCGTAACGACAGCATCAGGGTCGGCGTTGATTTCATTGAGAATGAAAGCCACGGCATCCTCGGCGTCATCGCCTTCAACAGCGCTGTGCTGATACTGGCGCGGACCGATCACTACAGTAGTTTTCTGGTCCGCCTGGAGGTCGCCCTGGAGGAACACAAACCCGCTGGCCGGGACTTGGAAAGCGGCGCCATTCACCAGGCCGTCTTGCACAATCTGATCTTCGGCGGGTGTGAACACGAGGACCCGCCGCGTGAAAGGATCGGCAACGTAGAGGTTTGTGCCGTCGGTGGCTAGGGACGAGGGCGCACGCAGACTGGCCGCGCCGGTCGACTCCTCGGTTGTTTGGAAATCGGGCTGTCCGAGAACCACATCAGCCGCGGCGCCGTTTTCGAGCGGAATCTCGTTGAAGACCAGCACCCGGTCGTTGCCGCCGTCGGCGATAAAGAGCTTCTCGCCGTCGGAGAGCGCATAGCGGGGAAAACTGAGCGTACTCCCGCAAGTGGCCGGAAACGCCGGCCCGCAGTCCTCGTCGTTGAAGAAGTCAATCTTGCCGTCGCAGTCGTTATCGATGCGGTCCGAACAGGAGAGTTCTGTTTCTTGAGTTACGACGCAGCAGTCCTCGCCGTCGGCGCGGTCCACCAGCCCATCGCAGTCGTTGTCGAGATTGTCTGCGCAGGAAATCTCTGTCTGCTCCGACACCGTGCATCCGGCGACAGGAGAGTTAGTGTCGATGTCGATATTAGATTCCGGCGGCGGCGGAAGAGCCTCGCACAGCACGGTCGAATCGTTCGGTAGCGACGACTCGAAATCCTTCTGCCCGACGACCACGTCGGCGGGGAACATGTTCGATGTCGGCACCGTGAGGAAGATCAGGACACGATTGAAACCCAGGTCCGTCACGAACAGTCTGTTGTTGGATACCGTCACCGCAACCGGATCGAGCATCGACGAGGTCGTTACTTCGACGTTGGACTGGGTTAGATCCGGTTCGGGGCGGGTCGTAAAGTCGGGCTGCCCTAGGACGATGGTTGCGCTCGCTCCGTTCGCCGAAGGCACGGGATCGAAAATTAGAACCCGGCCGTTCTGCGTATCGGCGACAAAAAGCCGGTTACTGTCGATCCACACACCCTGCGGACCGCGCAATCCGTCGGCGGCCGTGCGGGGAAAGCCCGAGTTAAAGTCGGACTGGCCCACCACGACATCTGGCAGTGTTCCGTTGGCGGTAGGCAAGCTGCGCCAGATCAGGACACGGTTGTTATCCGCATCCGCGACCGCCAGCATCGTTCCGTCGGACGCGACGGAAACCGGATTCTGAAAACCGTCCGCGCGCCTGGGGTTGATGGCGTCGAAGTCGGGTTGACCCAGCACCACATCAGGCAGCCCTACGCAGACAGGACAGAAGTTCTGCGGCGCCGCGCCCTTGGCCGGCTGGGGAAGAGGGCTTTCCGGGTCGGGAATGAAACTCGAAAGATCGTTGTAAAGCAGTACACGGTTGTTCAGGGGAGTCGAACCCATCTCGTTGCCATCGGCGATGAACAGACGGTTATTGACGATGGCGAGGCCGCCCGCGCCACCGATGGTTTCCCGGCTCGATACCGGGGCCTGGCGTGTAAAGCTCGGCTGGCCGATCACGAGACGCGCAGCCTGGCCGTTCGCAAACTTCGGCTGGGCCATCCCGCTTGGCGCCCAGACCGTCGAGCAGGCCAGGATCAGGACTAGGAACGGAACGATCACTTGAAGTCCGATCGGACGCGCGAGTAAGGGTTGAGGGTTCTTCATTCGAGATGCTGCTTCCAAGGAAAATTTCATGCCGAGTTAGCCAAAGGCTATCGAGGACGTACCTGTTTGGTGAACGCGAATCTGTCCCAACTGTTATTACGCTACGGAGAGGGTGAAGGATTTCGCAAATACGCGTCGTCGCCCCGCAGCCAGTCGTCGCGCACCGGCTGAAAGATGTCCAGCGCCACGGAATCCTCAAGTGCTTCCACCCGATGCGGCTGCTGGGAGGGGATTTGCATCATCTCCCCCCCGGACACGATTTCTTCACGATCGCCAAAGTCGAAAAGCAGGCGGCCCTCAAGAACATAGCTGACCTGCTCGTGCTCGTGCTGGTGAGTGGGGACAACTCCCCCTTTTTTCACATAGATGCGGGCGATGGTCATGCGTTCAACATGCACGACGCGTCGGGCGATTTTCGGCCCCAGTTCCTCGTGCTGAATTTGATCCCAACGATGGATTCGAATTTCCGCCGCCACAGAGCCACCTTACCGCCGATTCCTGAAGGAACCTCCCATATTATACAAGCGCGGGCACGTGGCATAACCGAAGCTCCCTGGAAGCCCACAAGCGGCGGTGTCGCCACGGTATGCTAGAAACGCCGATGGAGCCCATGCGCGTAGCGGTTGTGCAGGCCGGCTCGGCGGTATTCCGCCCAGACGCCTGCCTCGCCAAGGTGGAATCCCTCGCGGCCGAAGCGGCTGCACAGGGAGCGCGGCTCGTTCTCTTTCCCGAAGCCTTCGTGGGCGGATACCCGAAGGGCCTCGACTTCGGCGCGCGGGTCGGCTCCCGCACGGCTCAGGGACGCAACGACTTTCTGCGTTACTTTGATGCCGCGGTTGAGGTCCCAGGGCCGGCGATCAATCGGCTGTCTTCGCTGGCGGCCGACTTGAGAATCTATCTCGTCGCCGGAATCATCGAGCGCGACGGCGGCACGCTTTACTGCACAGTCGTGTTTTTCGCGCCTGACGGCGCCTACCTCGGCAAGCACCGTAAGCTGATGCCGACAGCGGCCGAACGCCTCGTGTGGGGATTCGGCGATGGCTCGACATTGCCGGTTTTCGATACGCCGGCCGGAAAGATGGGCGCCGTCATCTGCTGGGAAAACTACATGCCGCTGCTCCGCACGTATATGTACTCGCAGGGGATCGCCATCTATTGCGCGCCGACGGCCGACGACCGCGAGACATGGCTCGCCACGATGCGTCACATCGCGCTGGAAGGGCGCTGCTTCGTGCTGACTGCCTGCCAGTACCTGACGCGCGCGGATTGCCCGGATGACTATGACGCCGTACAGGGCAACGATCCCGCAACCGTTCTGATGCGAGGAGGCAGCGCCATCATCAGCCCCCTCGGGAAAGTGCTGGCAGGGCCCAACACCGTGGGCGAGACGATTCTCACAGCCGACTTGGACCCCGCGGACATCGCCCGAGGCAAGTACGACTTCGACGTGACAGGGAACTATTCGCGCCCTGATGTTTTTCAACTGCACGTCAACAAGCGTCCCCAATCGCCGGTTACCAGCGAGGGCGAGGAGCCTGCGTAATGCAACGAAGAAACTTCCTGCGGACAACGGCTACGGCGGGTTTCGCGGGTATGAGCGCCGCCTCGGCCGAGCGCGTACTCGGGGCGAACCAGCGTGTGCGGCTCGCGCTGATCGGTTGCGGCGGACGGGGACGAACCGTCGCACGCAACATGAGCCAAGTGGACGGAGCCGAATACGTCGCGACTTGCGATGTCTACGACACCAACGCCCAGCGAGCGCGGAGCGAATTGAATCCCAAGGCTCGCACCTACCGCGATTTCCGGGAAGTGCTTGAGCAGAACGATATTGACGCCGTCCATATCGCTACGCCCGATCATTGGCACGCCATCCCGACCGTGCTTGCGTGTCAGGCGGGCAAGCACATCTACGTCGAGAAGCCTCTGGCGCACAACATCCTCGAAGGCAAAGCCATGGTCGAGGCCGCGCGCAACTCGAAAGTGATCGTGCTCACCGGCACGCAGCAACGCTCGGCACCGCACTTCGCCGAACTCGAACAGATCGTCCAGAGCGGCCAGGTCAAAGACATTCGCTACGTGCGGGTCTGGAACTACGCGAATCGGGCGCCCGACGGGCTTGGAACGGAACCGGATTCCGATCCGCCCGCTGATCTTGACTGGAATTTCTATCTGGGCCCGGCGCCCAACGTCCCTTTCAATCGCAAGCGCTTCCTCGGCAGCTTTCGTTCGTTTCGCGACTACGCTACCGGCCGGATTACCGACTACGGTACGCACCGCTTTGACACCGTGCACCAAATCATGGGTGCGGAGCGGCCTTTGACGGTCTCCGCTGCCGGGGGCAGATTTGTCGTTAAAGGCATGGGTGATCAGCCTGATTTGCAGCAGGTCACCTACGAGTACCCCGACTTCGTTCTCAGCTACGAGATGTGCGAGTTCAATGCCCACGGCTTAGGCGGCCGATCGACTCCCGGCATGCATTACTATGGGGCCGATGGTCTTGAGAACCGCCCCAACGGCATGGCCTTTTATGGCTCGAACGCGACCATCTTCGCCGACCGGATCGGGTACGAGATCATTCCCGAAGGCAACTTCTCGTCCGGCCCCGGCGCGCTCAAACGACGACACCTCAACGTCGAGCGCTCCACCGACCGCCACGCGGCCCACTTCATCCGAACGATTCGTGACGGCGAGAAGCCAAATACCGACTGCCTCACCGGACATCGCTCGACGATCGTTCCCTTGCTCGGGAACATTGCCATGGAGGTCGGCCGCAAGCTTCGCTGGGACTCCGTCAAAGAGGACTTCATCGGCGACCCCGAAGCTTCCCGTTTGCTGGGCCGCAAGGCCCGCAAGCCCTGGGACATGATTTCCGCCTGAACGCCCCGTAGCCGGCCCACATCGAAGGTCGTAGTACCCGCGGATCTCCGGCATAGAGTGTTTTTCTGGAACAAGCCGCTGCTTTTAGTACCGATGGGCTATGGAAGCGGCAGGGGTGCGGGCGGAGAATAGAGATGACTCAAAGGGGGTGAAGTGTATCGGTGGCTGCCCCGCCATGTCATCACATGCCTGCGAATCAATGGTCAGTATTACGGGCTCCCTACCTGACCCTCGTCTATCTGCTAGGCGCTGCGGTCATCGCCAGGATGACGGTCGATTCCGTCGAACCGGGCTTGGTGCCCTTCATCATTCTGCTAGTCATGGCGTTCGCGACGAACCCGCTCACGGTGGGTCTGCCGCGGGTTGACCGGACCGTCTCGCTTTCGTTCCTGTTTACGTTCGCGGCCATGACTGAGCTGCCGGCGGCTTCGGCATTCTACATCGCGGCTGTTGCTGAAGCTCACAGTCTGATCGCGGAACGGTCCCAGCGGTTATCCTGGACGAATATTACGTTCCGGTTCGCCGCCCTGGCGATCTGCGTTTTCACGACCTCCCTTTGCTATCAGCAGTTCGCGGGCCAACTGCAGGGCCCCGTTCGGGCAGCCGCAGCCGCTGCCAATTACTACGCCGTCAGCAGCCTGCTTCGCACGTTGTTGATCTCTATCGAAGAAGGTCATGCTCCGTGGCTGGTATGGAATGAACGCTTCTTCTGGAGCGGTCCCGTCTATCTACTCGCTGCCGTCGGGCTGGGACTGGTCCAACGTTTAACCAGAGCGACCAATACTGAGGAAAGCTTGCTGGCCCTCGCTCTGATTTTCGCTCCCTACCTCTATTTGCGCCGCTACTGGTCGCGCCTCACCGACTACGAAGACCATGTTCGCGAAGTGGCGGCGATACGACACCGGGCCATTGAAACCCTCGCCGCCGCCATTGAATCGAAGGACGGCGGCTCAGCGAGCCACCTCCGCCGCGTTCGGCGATCCGCGCTGCAATTGGCGCGGAGGGTAGGCTGCGGCCAGTCAGACATAGAGCTTATCGAGCAGGCGGCGTTGCTGCATGACATCGGAAAAGTAGGCGTGCCGGACTATATCCTGATGAAGCCGGGACCTCTGACCGACCACGAGTTCAGTCAAATCGCCGCGCACTCGAACATCGGGGCGGCGATCGTCGATTCGGCGCACTTTCCCGATGCTATCGGTGAGATCGTTCGCCGTCACCACGAACATTGGGACGGCTCAGGCTATCCCGGCGGACTCAAGGGAGAGCAGATTCCGCGGTTAGCTCGCGTACTGACGATTGCCGACTGCTTCGACGCCCTCACCAGCGACCGCCCTTATCGGCCGGCCATGTCGCTTGATCAAGCCGTTGATGTGCTCAAACAGAAGCGCGGGCAGATTTTCGATCCCGTGATACTCGATGTCTTCCTTGAGTTGGCCCCCGCTCTCATGACAAATCGCGACTCGGCCGAAGAAACCGAATCGGAACGGCGCATATCGGTGAGTCTGCGCGCCGTGCCCGTTCGGCAGACTTGGATCGATGGTGGCGCCGATCGCACCATGGCGCTACGCCACAAGAGTCTCGAAGAGCTTTCCCATAGCCCGGATCAACTGTGGGCGTTCTATGAAATTCTTGACATGCTGGGCGCGGATCTCGAGTTTGAGAAGAGTCTGACGGCGTGCTTACGAATCCTCTATCGGCCGATCCCCTACAGCAAGGCCGGCATCTTTGTCCTCGAAGGGAGCCGCTTCGTCCTGTTTGCCGCCGAAGGCTTTCCGCAACACTGCATTTCACGACTGTCAGTCTCACGCGATCACGGGTTGGTCGCGCAGTCGGTGATTTCCCGTAGCACGATCATCGCGAACGCGCCTCCGTCCGAGGAGCCTTTAGCGGGAGTGCCGCGCTATTTCAGCGATGTCAGCAGCAGCCTTGTCGCGCCGCTGGTTGTTGACGAGCAGGTCGTTGGACTCATCGTTTTGTGCGGAAAAGAAGAAGACGCATTCACGAACGAGCAAGCGCATTCGTTGGGACTGATTGCGCCGAAGCTGGCACGGACCCTGCTGTCCTCGCGCACCGTCCAGAAGATCTCCGCCGAAGCTGAGACAGACGCCGTTACCGGCCTGCCGAACGCGCGGGCCGTGTTCCGGCGGCTGGAAACCGAAATCAAGCGCGCCCAACGCAACGACGCAAGCGTAGGCATTCTCTTCATGGATATTGACGGGCTCAAACCCGTGAACGATAGCTATGGTCACCGTGCCGGAGACGAGTTATTGATCGAAGTTGCCTCACGTCTCAAAGGCCGTCTTCGAGCCTATGACATCGCGGCGCGGCTGGGAGGCGATGAGTTCATCGCGGTCCTCCCCGGGCTCTCTCGCGAGGACTTAGCCGCGATGGCTGAGTCGATGCGCGAATGTGTTTCCAAAGAACCGATCCAGGTTGCTGACGGCAAGTTCGCCGCGGTCAGCATCAGTGTCGGTTCCGCTATGTATCCCTACGACGGCCTTAACACCGACGATCTGGTCAATCTCAGTGACCAGCGCATGTATCAAGCAAAGATGAGAGCCCGCCCGGCCCACTCGACAAGGGATGTGTCAGTGGCGGCTTCCTAGGTCAATCGCTCCCGAGGGGCCAGTTTCGGCGAATCAAGTTTCCGCTAAGGCTTTCGCCATCGCGGCGCGGTTGTCGTTGAGAAAGGCGTGGTTCGCCTTGCTTGGATCAACCTCAGCCGCAAGCAGCGCCTCTTTGCCTAGTTCGGATGCTGCGAGAATCAGCCCGTCCGGCCCAATGATCAGCGAGCGGCAGTTGTTACGGGCGTGACACATATTGGCGGAAACGAAATACACCGTATTCTCGGCGGCTCGGGCGGTCAGCAGCGCTTCGTGGACCGGCAGTTTCCACTCCATGTTGGGCAGCACGTGGTTGAACTGCGGATGGAAAATGATGCGAGCGCCGGCGCGGGCCAGCGAGCGGGTTGTCTCCGGAAAGCGGAACCCTTCAAAGCAGATCACCACGCCCATCGTGATGCCCTTGAACTCGAAAAGCGTCAGCTCCGTTCCCGGCGAGTAGCCGAGGGCGTCACCGGGCGTAAGACGGGTCTTGTGGTGGATCGCCACGATTCTGCCTTGCTGGTCGAAAACCACCGCGCTATTGAAAGGCTTGCCGCCGCTGTTTGGCGTTTCCGTCCCAACGATGGCGCCCACCGCCTGATCGCGGCAGGCGGCCCCGATCCGCGCCAAGGCGCGATCAAGGGCCTCAGCATCGCAGGGCGCATCCGGATTGGAAACCCCCACGCGGTAGCCCGCCAGATGCGTTTCCGGGAAGCAAACGAGCTCGACACCCTCGCGGGCGGCACGCTCGATCATGGCAATCGCGGCGCTTGCGTTTTCCGGGATTCGGTTTGTTTGCGGAATCTGGGAAATGCCGATTCTCAGCGTTTCCATTACGCCCCGTAGGCCTCGTTGTAAATCTTCTTTAAGTATTTGTAATCCTTCTCGATGGCCGCCAGAACGTTGTCGCGGCGTGCCGATTCCGTCGCTCCCTGGATTTCATATTCGACGTGCAGCGTAATCGGACCGTCAAAATCCGTGGCCGCCAAGGTTCGGAAAAACGCGGGAAGATCAACCATGCCTTCACCGAGCGGACAAACATCATGCGTCCATTTTCCAGCGCGCTTTTCCCAGAAGAAATCCTTGACTGAAACCATCTTCAGCCGCGATGCCAGGCGCTGGAAGCCGATCTTCCACCCCGCGCCACCGCCCTCGACAGTGGCATGCATCGGGTCGAAGTAGAAGCCCATCCAGCGTGGGTCGGTGTCGCGCAGCGCCCACCAGTGGTCCCACATCGCCGCGCCTACGTAGGCGCCGGAATGATTGTGAAAACCGCCTTGGATCCCGGCTTGCTGGGCAAGCCCGGCTAGGCCTTCCACTTCGCGCTTCACCTCGGCGAGAGTAGAGTCCAACTGAGAAAGGTCCTCGTAGCGGTAATACCCGAGCTTGAAAAACGGGACACCGAGGCGCGCCGCGGTGTGCAGCGTCGGCCGCGCCGCGGGGTCGTCGATCGACGTCAGCCCGGTCGTGATCATCGAAATCTCAACGCCGTGCTTCTTTAGATCGGCCTGAGCTTTCGGCAGATCGCGCTCAACGTTTTCCGGCAACACGTGGCCGCTGGGGCGAGTCGTCAGGTCCACGCCCGGTATGCCCATCTCGCCCAGCGCTTTGCCCAGCTCGGAGTAGCCGAGAAAAGGGAGCGGCTTCGAGAACAGGCACAACGTTGGTTTCTTGCCGTCCCCACTTCGCGCGGCGGCTTGCGCCGACTGCGACGCGAGTACTCCACCGGTGGCAGTGGCGGCGATCAATACGTCTCTACGGGTCAGGTTCGGCATGCGGATGCTCCTTCTTTCGAGCCGGCTATCTTGGCGGAAGCCCTACCATTCTGACACGGGGCTCACGCCGCTAGCGCCTGAGATGAGCAACCTATCTTCGTCAACCGGTCGGCGATAGACGTAGGTCCAAACGTCGACCTGTCCAGCGCGGTCGAGTACGGCCACCGTCAACTCGCGCTCAAACTCGTACGGTTTAGGACTCAGCCGGCCACAGCCTTCATAGTCGTCGAGCAATCGAAGCAGTCCGGCCGGGTCACGCATCCGAAACACTTCACCCATCACTCGATCCTCAGGATTATCTGACAGCACAAATCCCGGGTAATTGGGCGTTACCGCATAGATACGTCCACCGACCGTTGCCGGTCCGCTGAACTCAGCTCGCTCGGCAAGTGTGCGCGCGAACGGGTTGTCGAATCCGCGCCGAAGCGTTCCGTGGACGAAAAGATACGGGCACACGCGGCTCAGCCCAGAGATTTGCGTAGTAACTCGTTGACGGCCCCGGGATCGGCTTGGCCGCGGGTCGCCTTCATCACCTGCCCGACGAAAAAGCCCAGCAAGCCGGTCTTCCCGCCGCGATAGGTTTCGACTTGCTTTTGGTTGTGCGCCAGGATGTCGTCGATGATCTTCTGAAGTTCGCCCGTGTCGCTGATCTGCTTTAGTCCCTCGGCCTCGACGATCTCGGCCGCGCTACGGCCGCTCCCGAACATCTTGGCGAAAACGTCCTTGGCTAGTTTTCCGGAAAGAGTTCCGTCGCCAATCAAGCGGACGAGTTCGCCGAGTTGCACGGCGGAAACCGGCGAATCTTCAATGCCCTTGCCAGCGGCGTTCAACGCCCCCGCCAGCTCACCTTGGACCCAATTCGCGGCCCCCTTGGCGTCGCCCGACCCCTTCGCCACCTGCTCGAAATAGTCGGCCGTCTGCGGCGTCAGGGTGAGCACGCCGGCATCGTAGTCGCTCAGTTCGTACTCGCTCACGAACCGTGCCCGCTTGGCCGCCGGCAGCTCGGCCATCGAAGCGCGAATCTCTTCCTTCCATTCCTCGCTCACGATCAGCGGCATCAGGTCGGGCTCGGGGAAGTAGCGGTAGTCGTGCGCCTGCTCTTTCGAACGCATCGCCACCGTCTCGCCCGTCTGCACGTTAAACAAGCGCGTCTGCTGCGGGATCACGCCACCCGCTTCGACGACCGCGACTTGCCGCCCGATCTCGAACTCCAACGCCTGCTTGATGAAGCGGAAGGAGTTCATGTTCTTCACTTCGACCTTCGTGCCGAACTTCTGCTGTCCCCAGGGGCGCACGGATATGTTCACGTCACAGCGAAGCTGGCCCTTCTCCATGTCGCAGGCTGAGGCGCCCACGAACTGCACGATTTGCTTTAACTCAGTGAGATAGGCGACCGCTTCGTCGGAGCTTCGGATATCAGGCTCGCTGACAATCTCCGCCAGCGGTACGCCGGCACGGTTCAGGTCGACATAGCTGTATCGATTGCTATCTTGGAACCCGTCGTGAATGGTCTTGCCGGCATCTTCCTCGAGGTGGAGCCGCGTGATGCCGATGCGCCTTGTTTTGCCGTCAACGGAGATATCGAGCCAGCCATGCTCGGCCAGGGGCTGATCGAACTGCGAAATCTGATAGCCTTTCGGCAAGTCAGGATAAAAATAGTTCTTGCGCGCGAACCGCGAGAAATTTCGCACTTCGCAATTCAGCGCCAGGGACGCCATCACACCGTATGCAACCGCTTGGCGATTGAGTACGGGTAACGCACCGGGCAGGCCCAGCGTCACCGGATCCGTTTGCGTATTGGGCGGGTTGCCGAACTCGGTCGAAGAGCCGCTGAAGAGCTTCGTCGCGGTGCCGAGTTGCACATGGACCTCAAGGCCAATCACGGTTTCATACTTCGCGACGGTTGCGGGATCGGCGATTCGCATTTCGAGGGCTTCCATAGGCGGTTTGCAACCCCCGGGTGCGAGCAACGGGGGCGGGTGAACCGGCATTATAACAACCGCTTCCCGTCATCCACCCATGTCCCATCGGAGCGTGTTACCGCGCCGGGATCAGCTGCGTGTTCGAGGCAAGAACGCCGTCGAGGTTTGGCTCATGAGCGCGGTTGTCACATTTAGCTCTGTTCATACGAAGTACACACATGTTCATTTGACGTCCTTTTCATTCTGAATCGCCAGGCGCAGAACCAAGTCGCAACTCGCTCAAAACAAGCATCGAATAGGGTGTTTCCACTGTTTTGGCAACCTACATGCTGTGGTATCTTCAAGCAGGCTCGGTCCTGAGATTGTCTAATGGAAGGCTTCCTATTTCTGGTTCTCATCGCACTCGGCGTTGCCTGCTGGGTGGGATTCCACCGGGCACGAGCTCGGAATGGCGCCGCCGAACGCCGCGTCAGGCAACTCGACAACGAACTGCAAGCCACCCGGGTCGCCTTCCTGCAAAGAATTAGCGTTCTCGAAGAGCAAGTGGGCCAGCTTCAAGCCGGGGGCGTCGCCGCAACCGAACAAGCGCCGCCGGCCGAACAGCCCGTTGCGCCCGAAGCACAGGTGCCCGTTGAGCAAGCCCCCGGATCATGGGAGACGCCGGCGGCTCCAGAATCTCCGGCTGAACCTGCGTCACCTATCGAACCCTCCGCAACCACGCTGCCCTCCTTCCCCGCCCCTGAACCGCAGCCTCTGACCCAACTCGCGCGGCGCATCGACTGGGAAGAGTGGATCGGCATTCGTGGCGCTGCCGTACTCGGCGGGATCGTTCTCGCGCTCGCGGCAGTCATGTTCCTGCGATACGCCGTCGAGCACGACCTGATTCCGCCGATCGTGCGTGTCGCGATCGGCCTTGCGACGGGCGTAGCGGCCATCACGATATCCGAGTGGATGCGCAAGAGCCGCTACGTTACGACGGCCAACTCCCTGGCCGGAGCCGGCATCATCGTCCTCTACATCTCGGTCTGGGCCGGACGTGTGCTCTATGAGTTGGTCCCAACAACCCTCGGCTTCCTGCTCATGATTCTCGTCACCGGCGCTTGCGGCGCGCTCGCTTGGCGGCATCGCGCCCGCGAGATCGCTTTACTCGGCCTGATCGGCGGGTTCGCGACCCCCATTCTTCTTTCAACCGGCCGCGACAACCCGATCGGTCTATTTGGCTACGTGCTCTTGCTGGATGTCGGCCTGCTGTGGCTGGCGCGGGCGCGGCGTTGGCCGGTGCTGATGATCCTGGCGCTGTTCGGAACATTTTTCTACGAAGGCGTCTGGGTTCTGATGCGCATGGGTCCTGACAGCGTGTTGCTGGGACTCGGAATCCTGATGCTCTTCGGCCTGTTCTTCGGCCTGTTCTTCGGCCTGGCCGCTGTTTTGAGTGGCCGTCACATCGACGCAACGCCCGAGCACGATTGGATGCAGCGGCTAAGCCAAATCGCAGGTGTTTGGGCGCCGTTCGTGCTGGCTCTCTATTTCGCGGCCAACGCCGACTTCGGGGTCCACATCTACCCCGTAGCAGCGCTGCTGGTTGTGCTGTCAGTGGCGGCCTGTTGGCTGGCCCGCGTGCAGGCAACGCCCCAACTTTCGCTCGGAGCCGCGGCCGGCAGCGTCGCGGTGATGTTGGTCTGGTTTCTAAGAACTGACTTCACGACCGCGCTCGCCTGGGAGGCGACAGCGGTTTGCGCCGTGCTCGCAGCGGCGTTTCACGTCTTCGCCGAACTCGCACCGCGGGAACAGCAACACGGCAGCCGGCTCGCGGCCTCTATTGTTCCTGCTCTCATCACTTCGCTCAGTTTCCTCGGCATGCTGGCCGTGGCCCCGGTCGAGGTCACCGATGCACCGCTGTGGCCCTGGCTCGCCGGCTGGGCCGTGATGACCGGGCTAGCGCTGCGGCAGTCCCGCCTGGTGGGTTGGGGCGTCGTACCTTCGTTGGCTGCTTTCGGCGCGGCTGTTGGATTCTCGCTCTTCTTCGCCGAGCACAACATCAGAGCTTCCGCGCCACCCGATGCCCTGCATTTCGCGCTTGTTGTGCTGGCCGCGCTCGGCTTTCAAGTGTTCGCGCTGCTAACGCCGGAGGCGGGCCGGCGGGCGGCCGACAGAGCTGCGGCGACATTCTCGATCACCGTACTTAGCTTCCTCGTGGTCGTAGGCCTCGACCGCAGTCTCGAGCCTTGGCTATACCTGGTGGTGACGATTGTTGTCGCTTTCCTGATCGTGCTCTCCGCCACGCGACTCGGCAGCGGCCTGCTCTACTTCTCCGCCGTGGCGCTATTGGCGCTCAATCATCTCGGCTGGACGGTACGGATTTTCAGCTCAACGAACCTGACCGATGTGGCCGTCATGAGCCTCGGCATGCAATTCTTTGCCGTCATCGTGTTTTCGTTCTGGCCTTTCTATGCCGGCACAAACCTGCTGAAGCAGCGTTGGGCATGGTACGGGGCGGCGTTGGCTGGCCCGGCATGGTTCCTGCCGTTGCACGAGCTCTTTGAAGCACGGTTCGGTGACGACGCAATCGGACTCCTGCCGGTCGTTCTCGGCGCATTATCCCTGGGCGCCGCCTACAAGGCACGCCAGTTCGCCGAGCTTGACGACCCGGCTCTGCTGCGGCCTCTGGTCTGGTTCGCCGCCGTCGCATTGGGATTCATCAGCGTCGCAATACCGCTGCAACTCGATAAGGAATGGATCACGGTCGGCTGGGCGCTTGAAGGCTTCGCGGTGATTGCGCTCTGGCGGCGGCTCAATCATCCCGGCCTCAAATACTTTGGTCTGGCACTGCTCGCCGCAACCACAATCCGCCTGGTGGCAAACCCCGAGCTGCTCGACTACCACGAGCGCGCCCACTGGCCCATCGTCAATTGGCTCATGTACACCTACCTGATACCGGCGGCGGCGCTGCTCGGTTCGATGCAAAACCTTCGCGGCCTCGAAGGGGAGCGGCTGCGCGATTGGGAAAAGCGATTCTATCTCGGCCGCGCGATGGGCTTTGTCTGTTGCGCGATTGCCGCCGTCGCTGTCATCTTTACTTGGATCAATCTGACGATCTTCGATTTCTACACCGAAGGCGCGCAGTTGACCATTTCGTTCGAGCGAATGGCGGCACGCGACCTGACCCTCTCGCTGGCCTAGGCCGTCTACGCGCTCATCCTGCTTAGCATCGGTTTCAACCGAAACAGCGAGGGGATGCGCTGGGGCAGCCTGGCGTTCCTTGTGCTGACGATTGGCAAGGTTTTCCTGCACGATCTGGGCGAACTGGAGGATCTCTACCGAGTGGCGTCTCTCGTTGGGCTGGCGCTGTCGTTGATCCTGGTTTCCGTAGCCTATCAAAGATTCGTATTCCGCAAACGCTCGTCGGGGGAGGAAACATGACAACAAAGGCGACGCGAAGCGCGATAATTTTGCTTCTCGTATGTGCCGGGCTGCCGCTGCCGTTTCTCAGCGGCCAGACACCGGAATTGAGGACACTCTTCACGCAGCAGGCGCCTGTGTTTGTTACCACCGACCGTCTGTCTCGGCTTGAGCTGCCGACCGCAGTACTCGAAGCCTGCCGTCCGGATCTCTCCGACCTGCGAGTCTTCGACGCCACCGGAAACGAAGTGCCGTTCCTGGTCGACAGCGGCATCCCGCCTGAAACCGAGGCCGCCTTGCGCCAGACTTACACGCTAGAGATCGCCGACGTGTCGCGTCAGGAAGTGCGCAGCGAAGCCAGCCCCCGTGTTTTCAGCGAGACCTACGAACTTGTCATCCCCGCGGCCGTCGCCCAGAACATTACGGACGCGGCTTCCTGGGACCTCGTGTTCGTGACCCCCTCGCCCGGCTTCGTACGGCAAGTTCGCATTGCCGCGCGCGTTCAGAATCGCGAAACCGCACCGCTCGTTGACGACGCTTCCATCTTTCGCATCGCCAATCCGCGCCGCGAGAAAACCCGTCTCACTCTGCCGCGCCTTCAGGCCGGTCGCCTGATCGTCACCCTCGAAGGTGAGGGCGGCTCGTTCCTGACTCCCTCATTTCAGCTCGAAACCTCGCGCTCGTTCCGCGGCCGTGAACGCGCCGTCGTTGCACTCGAAGTCTTAAATCGCCGCGAAGTCGAGCGCGCGACGATTCTTGAGCTGCGCCGGCCCGTCGGACTGTCACCCGACTCGCTGCGGCTCGAAACCGCGCTGACTTCTTTCTCGCGCCAAGTGCAGGTATGGGATGAAGGGCCGGGAGGGACGGATTCCGTCCTGGGCGAAGAAAATCTATTTCGTGTGCAGGCAGCGGCGACGGTAGAAGACGTCGACCTTACGCTCAGGCCCGCGCGCGGTGACCGCCTGCGAGTGGTGATCGAAAACGGTGATAGCCCGCCGCTCGCCGACGCGGTTTTTCAAGCCGTCGTGCAACGCCCCGCGCTTGTTTTCGCGCTCACTCCCGCAGCGGGGCAAGAGCCGTCCGGCATGTTGCGCTTTGGCGGCAGCCGCGCCTTCCGCCCACAATACGACCTGGGCCGGCTGGGCTCCGCGCTACAACTGCCTTCAGCGGGGGAACGGGCCGAGGTCGCCGAGCAGCTTCTCAATCTGCCGCCGGTGCGGCTCGGCGATATCGAACCGAACCCGAACTTCAACCCATCGCCCATTCTCGCCTTCGCGATGCGCCCCGGCGCCGCGATCGACCCGCGTCTCTACACCCATCGGCGGGAGATCGAAGCAGGGCCTTCCGGCGAAGGACTCCTTCGTTTCACGCTTGGCGTCGAGGATCTCGCCCACACTCTCCCCGATCTCGCCGACCTGCGTATCGTCGATTTCGAATCACGCCAATGGGCCTACCTGCTCGAGCGGGACGCCGCTCATGTTACGCGGAGTCTGGATACTGAGAAGCTTGAATCCGAGAACGGGTCAACCGAGTACACTTTTAGCCTCCCGGTCTCGCCCTCGACCCTCGACCAACTCGTCCTCGAAACTCCTGTGCCGTTTTTTGATCGCGCCTACCACGTCGTGGGTTTGCGGGATAAGAAAGACGTCTCGCTCGCGCAGGGCCGCATGGTGAGGCGAGTCGGCGACCCGCGTCCCGTCCGAATCCCGCTCCCCACGGGCCGCATCGAGAGCCTGAAACTCGTGATCGTTGACGGCGATGATGCACCACTCAAATTCCCGCGTGTCGAAGGCCGCTTCCCTGTACCGGCCGTCTACTTCGCGGCGCCACAAGGGAGCTACGCAGCTTTGCTCGGCAACCCAGAAGACCGCGCGCCGCAATATGAGATCGCTCGCATTCGCAATGTCGTGCTGGCTGTAAAGAATGTCGAGGTCGGCGCCGATGATCTCAAAGCGAACCCCGCATACAGCGCCGGCGCACGCCTCGTAACGGAATCAGGAATCCAACAAACCGTCTTATGGATTGTGCTTGTCATCGCGGTCATCTTTCTCGGTCTGCTTACCCTCAGACTGGCCCGCCAAAGCCCCGGCGCAAGCACCGAAGGGCCGTGATCAGAGCATTTTCCAATCCAAGAATGATCCTGAAATGCGGTAGGTCGAGGCCGGGGACGAAATAGGGTG
>JAQBUE010000195.1 GCA_027624045.1 Acidobacteriota bacterium | reverse complement strand
CCTATGAATAAAGACGCTGAAGGCCGCTGGAAGGTCGGGATGACGAAATCAAATTGGAAATGCGGGTCACTAGGCTTGCGGGTTAATTCTTAGTAACGAACCCCCTTCCGTACTAACAATTCAACTGGAATGGCACATTTGGGAATCTTTGTGGGGCGGTTTCGACAAGTCACTGGCGTTTATACCAGCCTGCAGCTGTGCGAGATTCCTGCTCAAGCCGAGCCGCGATCTGCTCATCGTCTTCCGCGCTTGGCTTTTCTCGCTTCAATTCGGCGCGGTAGTCGGTGTACCACTTTTGAAGGGTATGTTCTGTCGGTTTCTTCCCAAGCGTGACGGCGTCCCAGTCCGCTTTTAATAACGCTCGTATCGCGGCCCTAGTGGTTCGTTTGAGACCTCCCATAAACGGCTCAGGGTTGGCCTTGAATTTTTCAATGAACGCAATCGAATAGCAACGCGCCTTTTCGCGATTCTCCCGTCGCTTTGCTCCAGACTTGAAGCCCGACCGCGTCCCTGTGCTGATGGTATCGGCGCCGACTCTACCGATGCCCGAAGCTGCCATGTCGTAACCGATGCAGTACAGATCGAGTGCAGCGCTGGCCGAGTCAGGCAGATTGTCTTTGAGGAAAAACACTCGCTCCAGCAAGTTCAAAAGTAAAGCTTCGGGCGTGCCGGTAACATAAGCCAGCCGGTGTTCATTGGTTATCTTTTCGGGGCGGGTGGGCAAGCCCTTTTCCTCTAGTGCCGGCCGCAGGTATGCAACATACAGGAATTTCAAATGGTCAATTACTCGTTTGTGCCCTTCCGTTGGTGGTCTCGGTTTCCTAGTCATGAATCGAAACCACCTTGCTGAATTCGACGCTGACGATCTGCAGCAGGTGCCGCGCCCAGCGCTCAAGCGCCTGCCTCTTCTCAGCGTCGCGGCTGTACTTCTGATAAACACGCTCTGTCACCCCACGCGGTGAGTGGCCAAGAATCGCGGAGATGACGACGGAATCGACTCCAATAGACGCCATGCCCGTCGCACATGTTCTGCGTAAATCGTGACAGGTGAAGTGGGCCATACCAAGAGCCGCGAGGTTCGCGAAAAGCGCCTTGCTTACTTTCTCTGGCTGGATTGCCCGCCCACCTCGTGCCCCCCTGAAGATGGGCCCTTCGTCTATTCGGGGTTGTGCGTCAAGTATTTCGCGAGCCAGTCTCGAAAGCGGTACGCGATGCGCCTTCCCGTTCTTGGCCTTGTGTGGCGGAATCGTCCACAAAGTACCGCCGTCGCTCAGTTCCGCGCGCTCGATCGAGCAGATTTCGCCGATGCGCTGCCCGCTCACTAGCGCAAGCCGCAGGGCGGACCTCATTGCTGGCTGAACCGCCGCCGCGTCAAGAGCCGTCCAGAAGTGCCCGATTTCCTCACGAGTCAAGACCCGCTCACAAGGCGTTTCTTTGACTATGCGCTTGATCCCTGTTGCCGGGTTGCCGGTGATTAGCTCGCGACTGATGCCAAAAGCGAAAACCTGCGAAACGACTTCGCGCAACCGATTTGCCATCCTGGGTGCATCCACCGCTTTCGACTCCATGAGCCGGCGCACATCGGCCCTTGTGATGTCCGCAGCGCTCCGCCCGTACCACGGCCTGAGGTTTCCCTCGATGCGCTGGCGGGCGATCTTACCGTGGTCCTTGAACTGGACCGCGTGCCGCGTTAAGTAAAGCTCGACCAGCTCGCCGAAGCGCATGCCACGTTCAGCGGCTTCGCGTTTCGCCTGTAAGGGGTCCTCGCCGATATCAACAGCGCGCTTCAACTCCGCAGCACGCTTGCGGGCCGCTGCAACGCTCCAAATACCGTATCTACCAATCGTGAGGCGGCGGGCGATGCCACGCGCCCTGTAGCTGAGCACGAACGAACGAACGCCGGCCGCCGTGACGCGGCAACCGAAGCCCGGCACGCCGCCCGAGTCGTAGCGAATCACGTTGCCCTTCAGGGGCGGTTTCAGAGAGCGGATATCCCGATCAGTGAGCATAATGTCTCCTCTGTGTCTACACAATTACGTATAAACAGAGCATACACTACGTTACAGCGCATTGCAACACCGTGGCAGGATGTGGCTCTAAGTCAATGATTCATAAGGGGTTTGATAGCGGTTTTACTTGGGTTTTCATCCGATCTGCTATCCCTCCGCCAGATCCGCGTCACGGATCCGGCTTTCAGTGGCCGCCAGGTTCGTGATCTGGGTCGAGGCCAGGCCAATTGCGAACTGCAACTGGTTCTGCCCCTTACCGACATCGGCTTGAACGGTCGCCAGCTTATTGACCGCCTCCGCCAGTAGTGCAACCGCCACGGACGCGTTCTCCTTGGTGCTGATGTCCGCGATGCTGCCGCCTGCCAGCGTCGCCGAGCTAAGAACAGCCGTCGAGTCGTCGATACCGTGCGCGTTGGGCGTATCACCAATCGACACGCTGAAGCCCTCGGTGGCGCTGCTCAGGAAGCGAAGCCCGTCAGCCGAGCTGCTGAGCCTTTCCTTGACAACGACGATCTGCTTGAGCGTACTGTTATTGGACTGCAACAGTGCCGCGTTGATGGTGTTGACCGCCTCATCAATATTGCGAGCGTTAGTATCGTTCAGCGAAATGCTCAGTGACTGCACGACACCCAGATCGTTCTTCGCGCTAACGATGATATTCTGCACGTCGTCGCCATAAAACAAGCCGGTAAACGCCGTTGGGTCATCGAGTGAGGCGCCGGAGGTCGCTTGCGCGCCGCCGGAGTTGAAGGTTGACTCGGCAAAAGTGCCGATCTCGCTCAACGTGCCGGTTGAGATAGTCCCTGACGAGGCAACCGACCCAGCCGTAAGCCCGGACTCGAAGTTGGCCACCAGGCTGCCGTCAACACCCGTGAACGTCAGGGCGCTGAAGGCATTGACTTCGATTTCCGTACCCGCGGCATTAGCGGAGAAAAAGACGCCCGCGTTCAACAAGGTTGTGTTGTTGTCCGCAACGACCTTAGCGTTGAGAGCATCGGCGACCTGACCCGCGCTGAGGGCGCCAAACTCTGTGTTGTTGGCAACGCCGAAGACGAATGCGCCGGCTGTTGCGACGTTGATCGCATCCAGCTCGAAGACGCCGCGCTCGGTAGCCGCCGCCTGGAAGCGGAAGTGTCCGCCGGCACCGTCGTCATCCACCGTGACCCGCCCGGCCCCGATCGCCGTATCGATCGCCGTTTGGATGTTACCTGCCGTCGCGGCCAGGGTTTCAGCCGCCAGCGTGACGCTGATGGCGCTGGAAATGCCGGTCAGGCTGTCGTTGATTGTGAACGTGAGCGTACCGGCGGCGTCGGAAGCAGTCGCCGCGGCGCCCGTTTCACCGCCCTCGAGTGCCGTTACACCGGTCAGCGTGATCGATGTGGCGCCCACCCCTGCCACGGTGACGGCAACGGTCAGGGTTTCCTGAGCGTTCACGCCGGCGCCCGTAACGGCATCGCCGTTCGCGAACGTTGTCGTTGAGAAGTGCGTGTTGTTATCACCCAGGCCCAACAGCGACGTGGCGTGATCGTCGACCGTCAACTGGAACTGCGTGCCAGTTGTCGATTCGAGTTTGAACGAGGTTGTCGACAGCGAAGCCAGGAATCCGGCCGACGAAAGAGTTGCGTTGGCCGCGATTGCCGCGTTCACCTGGTCAACGATGTCCTGCCGCCGCTCCGCATCGGTCGCTCCGGCCGTTGCCCGCCGGAAGTTGATATCAATCGTTTCGGGCGAGGCAGCCCCGGAACCCTCGATCAACACCGCGATTCGCGCATTGCCGTCCTCATCCACGTCGATCGCGCCGACGCCGGTGATCTCGGTAAACGTTGCGTTGTTGCTGCCGTCAACGACGGCTTGGCCGAACCCCAAAAGGTTCTCCGTGTCGCCGGAAACCAGGATCGAGAACTTCTCGCCGCGGTTGTTGAAGAAACTAACTGTGTCCCCCGCGGTGTCGGTCGTGATGCTGAAACCCGTGGATCCCAGCGTGGCATTGGCTCCAAAAGCCGTCTCCAAGGCGCCGAATATCTCGGCCTGTGTTGAGGTGTTGGCGATGTTCAGGCTCAAGGTCTGGGACGAAGTCAGTCCGCCCCCGTCAATCTGCACCCGAACGTTGGCGGCAGCCACGCTGGCGTCGCCCTGCGCCGTGCCGGACTGCACACGTACGCTCAGCGAGGCGCCGACAGGACCAGCTGAGAAGTTCCCCAGCAGCGCGTTTGACACGAGGTCGCCGGCTTGCACCTGGAACGCCAAACTCGACGATGTGAAGGCCAGTTGCTGTTTGCCGTTCACGTCCGTGTTGATCACGGCACTGATGTCGGCGGCCTTAAAGGCTTGGCCAGCGGCGGAAGCCGCGGTGAAGCCGTCAATGGAGGAGTTGATCGCCGCCGCCAGGGTGGTCGTGTCGACTACGCCGGACAGATTGATCGAGATACGCGCCTTCTGGTCATCGCCAAACCCCGGACCCGCGAAGAAAAACTCCGTGAAGCCCGCCGTCGACAGAGATGCCAGGTTTGTAGCATCACCAACGACGTCTTGCACGCTGGTTGTGGCCGAGCTCGTGCTGATGTCGGTACCCGCCACGCCGATTGCCTGGACGCCTTGCAGCCCCAGCCTGTTCGCGTTCACTGCCGAGTTCGACAAGTCGATCTGGACCGATCCGTTCGTGACCTCCGAGATGTTGTTGTTGGACCGGCCGCCGCCGATGAACACGGACAGGGCCGCGTTGAACGTGCCGCCCGGATCGAGTCCGACAGCCTGCGCTTGACGGTCGATTTCGCCCAGCACCGATTGGAACTCGGCGTTCAGCGTGCCGCGGTCGCCGGTAAACGTCCCCGAAGCTGACTGCGTCGCCAGAGTTCGGGCACGGTCGATGAGCAGCGAAATGTTATTCAATCCGCCGTCGATCGTTTGAAGAGTACTCAAGCCGTCGGCCGCGTTACGAATGCCTTGGCGCAGCACCGAGATGTCTGACCGGAACCGGTTAGCGATCGCCAGTCCGGCGGCATCGTCGGCGGATGAGTTAATACGGAGCCCTGAAGTTAGCCGCCGAATGGTGGTCTGTTGCAAGTCATTCGTTTTGGATAGACTCTCTTGGGCCAACAGCGATGAAACGTTAGTAACAATTGAAAAGCCAGCCATGTGATTTCCGTCCTTGGTTTTGAAATATGACGCCAGAACTCAGTCTGACTTGGGGACGTCCTGTCACCCCATCAGACTCTGGACATGCTTCTTATCGGCAGCACTTCTCTGAGCTTGACAATTATTTACCAGAGGGCTTCGGTGGGCCGGGCCGCTCACGAAGCATCGAATACAAACATCTGATACAGGGTCAAGGGCGAGCTCGGACGCCCGATAAGAATTTCAACATCAAAGGCCTGGAAGGTAGGCCTCGAAGGGAGAAAGTAGATGAAGTCCGAGCAACTCTACGAACAGTGCTGTGAGGCGGCCCGCTGCTTGCTTGCGGCGTTTGAGATGCGGGATCGATCGCTGATCGAGCATCAGGTCAAGGTCATTCGCGCTCATCTCACCACGACAGAGCTCGGCGAGCTACAAGAAGCCGCCGGACAGGATCTGCTGCGGCGCGAGCAGCTTGATGCGCTTGATGCCATCGTGGCGCAGCTGGAGGGATGTCTCGATCATGTGCGGCAGTCAGAGCACGCGCACTTCGAGGAGATGCTTCAAACGCAGGATCTGCTCGAGCACTTGGCGCGGCGCTGGGACTCGATCCCTACCTGCCTTCTGCCGGTTTGCTAGCGGCGATGCTGTTCCCTTTGGGGAAGAAGGTATTGGACGCGAGACCGCGACGCAACGGATCTAGCGCTTCTTACGCTTCTGGGGCGGCTTCTTCAGTACGAGTTCCGCGATGTGCTCAAGTACGGCCTTGAAGTACGTCGGCCCGAGCTCCGCGCCCGAGACGACGGATAGATCCGCGGCGGCGGCCGGCGCGTAGGCGAAGGGGAACATCCCCTGCACGGAAGGGCGATAGCCCCAGCCGGCGCCTTCAACGAACAGGGCGTCGGCGCTGGCGCCTTCCCGCGCTAGCCTGGCGGGATCGAATTTAGTTCCGTTGCCGTCATCGATCATCCAAATCGGCCGCAAGTTCGACTGCAATTCGTGTAGCCTTGCGCGCTTGCGGTCAGGGGGCATACCGTTGCCACGAACGAGTACGACATCGCAGAGTTGAGCCAGCGAAGCCGGGTACGTCATGTTGCTGCCGCTGGATGCCCCGATCGGCAGCGCAAAGGCCGCGTTGTGAAAGCGTTCCCGTACGTCTTCGAGCAGCTGAGCGATGTATTCGGGGATAAAGCTACCGTGATCCCAGTTCTCCGGTTCAACGTCCCAGCCCACGGCGACATCGATGATGACGTTGCGGAAGTTCTTTTCAATCAGCCAGTCGGTCATGTTGCGGGCGGCGGCGACGAGTGCGAGAGTTGATTCGAAGATCTCATCCTGTTCGCGCCCGAAATACGTAACACACACAATCATGCCGCGGCGGTCCGCTTCCTTCAGGAGGCGCTCTAGCCGCGAGAGCCAGGACGGCTTGAGGGAGCCATCGGGGTTGAAAGCGCTGACCAGCGAGCCACTCTTCTCGCCCGCACCGGCAACGCCGTTGCGGGTGATGCCATTGACTTCCTCGCTGTAGCCGGGGTCGCCCACCTGCAGGCTCACGCCAATCGCTCTGACTCCATACTCGGCGTATGTGTCGAGCGCCGCGATGACCCTGTCAGTGTTCTTGTCGGGCTCAAACTTCTGCTCGGTCAGCCATTCGTCCTCAAAGAGCGCATGAGGAAGTTGCAGCATCATGAGCCGCCCTCGCGCCTTGCCGCGGTAGGCGCCGCCGGAATATGTTTGTTCCCAGCGTCCGCCGCGGCGGACATAGAATTGGTCGGTCTTGTAGCTCGGGCCAAGCATGACGCCCGTGGCTATCTCGGTCGCCGGCGCGGTCGCTGGAAACACTGCCGCCACGGCCGCGGCCAAGAACATCACCGCCATGCGCCTCGAAGCGCTCTTCATCGCGGAAAACAAGTGCATCATTTTCGCACTTAGACAGACTTGCCGCCGGGACGCATGGACGGAAAGAGTGCGCGGGTGCAGGTCGCCCAGAGAGATGCTTGCGAACTGTTGAGAGCAACCTCAGTGCGATCTTGCCAATCCCGTGGCTAGTTGACGACCTGTTCGAGGATGGCGAAATCGCCCGGATTCCAGGCCTGCGCGATCACGTAATACTTGCCGCCGTGCTTACGCAGGACGGCATTGTGGATGTGGGTGAATTTCTCGAGACCCAAGTCCTCTTTGATCATGATGGTCGAGATCAGCTTGTCGTTCTCGAGGATGTAGATGGGCGCGCCCTTGCTGGTATCGGGACCGCGCAGGGCCCCAACGATGGCGTAGTCGTCGAGGTAGTCGATATCGCAGGGCAGGGAACCCAAGGGCATCTTCAGTGTTGAGAGATACTGGCCGTGCCGCGTGAAACGATCGATTTCAGAATTCAGGCGGTCGGACACGTCAACGCGCTTCGTGCCGTTGGGGATGGTGATGCCGTGGCCGGTCCCGAATTGACCGGGCGCGGTGCCTTTGCCGCCGAACGAGAAGTCCTGCCACTGGGCTTTGAAGGGGTTCTTGCTGGAAACCTTGGCGGTGAGCACGAAGTCGAGCTGCGAGTAACCGGTAGCGACGTAGAGTGTGCCGTCGAGATACTCGGTATCGGTGGGAACGAAGTTCCCTGCACCGGCGAAGTAGTCGTTCGGGAGGGGGTGGCCGAGGTCGATACCAGCGGCGGGCGTCTTGAGGGTGTTGACGAGCGCGCCGTCGAGGGTTGTCGTGAAAACTTGCGCCGACTGATTTCCGGGGAAGGTGAGAAAGGCGTTGCCGTCGGCGTACCAGATGGTCGTGTTGTGCATGTTCGTGTCTTTCATCGACGGCGGCGTCGCGACCATTTTGGTGCTCTTCAGATCAGGGCCGATCTGGATAATGCCGGCGCCGGGCAGCGCGAAATAAGTTTGGCCCTTGCCGGGACGGCGGTCGACGGCGAAGCCACCGTGCGCGGCCTTGAGGACATCGGGAACCTGCGCTTCGGCGGGCAGGTGGCTGGAGGTGTAGAGCACCTGGAAGGTCATTTTGCCTTGGCCGCTTGATTTGGCGGCGGCACGCGTGGAGGCGTCGTTGCCGAGAATCCAGCTACCGGCAAGCAGAAAGACGAAAACAGCGCTGATGGCGAATCGTTTCATGGATGGGATCTCCCGAACAGGCATTAGAACACAATCGGGAGTGGTTTTCTAGGTGAAGCCGTCTGCGAGAATGGGGAAATGGGCGCGGACCTGATTGCGGTGGCGATGAGTGGCGGCGTTGACAGCTCAACTGTGGCGGGGCTGTTGCATCGCGACGGCACGCCGCTGGTCGGCATGACGATGCAGCTGTGGAACCAGCGCCGGATCCCAGAGCTGATTCCGCCGGGCGGATCATTCGGCCGCTGCTGCTCGCTCGACGACGTCTACGACGCGCGGCATGTGGCGGAACATCTCGGCATCCCGTATTACGTTTTGAATTTTGAAGAACGCTTTGAACGGGAAGTTGTCGAACCGTTTGTAAACGATTACCTGTCGGGGCGGACGCCGATCCCCTGCACCCTGTGCAACAACTTTGTCAAATTCGATCAGTTTCTAACGATGGCCGAGCAGGTGGGCGCGAAGCGTGTGGCTACTGGGCATTACGCCCGCATCGATTTCGATGATGCAACGGGCCGGCATGTGTTGAAACGCGGCGTGGATGCTTCGCGGGATCAGTCGTATTTTCTGTTCGGCCTGACCCAACAGCAGCTGGCGCATTCGCTGTTCCCGTTGGGCGGGATGGAAAAGACGGCGGTGCGGCAACTGGCCGAAGAACTACGGATCCCGGTGGCGGGCAAGGCCGAGAGTCATGAGATTTGCTTTGTTCCCGATGGCGACTATGCGCGGTTCGTCGAGCTGTATCTAGAACAGAAGGGCGATAGCGGTGCATCGGAGACGAAGGGCGAGATCGTTTCGACCGAAGGCAAGACACTCGGCGAGCATGAGGGCGTTCACCACTTCACAATCGGACAGCGCCGGGGGCTGAAAGTGGCGACCGGTAAGGCCATGTACGTCGTGAAGATCGAGCCGGAGTCGCGCAAAGTGACGGTCGGGCAGCGGCAGGAATTGCTGCGCAAGCAGTTCACGGCGCGCAATCTGAACTGGATCGCGATAGCAGGACTGGATGCACCGCTGCGGACGCAAGTAAAGATTCGGCATCAGTTCAAGCCGGCCTGGGCCGAAGTGCGCCCGAATGGAGACTTGGGGTCGGTAGAGGTTGAGTTCGAGCAGCCGCAGCCCGCGGTGACGCCAGGGCAAGCGGCGGTGTTCTACGACGATGATGTCGTTGTCGGCGGCGGCTGGATCCAGTAGCTGCCCGCCGGCTGTCAACGCAATTTAGAAAGATCCCCTGATTGAGCAAAGTAGAACGTTCCCCTGGCAGCCGGGCTC
>JAQBUE010000194.1 GCA_027624045.1 Acidobacteriota bacterium | reverse complement strand
TTTTTTTGATGTCCGACACAAACCGCCGTAACTTCTTCCTGCACTCCGCCGCCGCTCTGCTCGCCGCCCGATCGGGGTCGGCGGCCGAACAATTGGGCGTCGCTTCTTATGCCGATGAGTTCCCCGACATGCTGCTCGCCCATTTAGGCGGACGGCTGAAGGCGCTCGATGAGCGCTGGGATGAGCAGCGCGCCGGTATCAAAACGCCGGCCGACCTCGATGCGCGCAACACCTTCGTTCGCGAGAAATTCGAGGAGATGATCGGCGGATACCCTGAGCTCACGCCGCTCAATCCGGTTGTGGTCGATCGCTTCGAGCGCGACGGCTATCGCGTTGAGAACGTGATGTTCCAGAGCCGCCCGGATTTCTGGGTTACCGGGAATCTCTATGTTCCGACGACGGGGGACGGGCCGTTTCCCGGGATCATCTCGCCATGCGGTCACTATGGCCTGGCGCGGATGCAGCCCGATTACCAGTTCGTCTACATGAATCTCGTGAAAGCCGGATTTGTGGTTCTGGCCTTTGATCCCATTGGGCAAGGCGAGCGGCGCCATTGGTGGGACCCGCGTACGGACGAGACGGAAGTCGGCAACGCCATCTACGAACACTCCATGCCGGGACAGCTCTTGTTGCTGCTCGGTGAAAACCTTACGCAGTACCGCATGTGGGACGGTATGCGGGCGATTGATTATCTACTCACGCGTCCCGAGGTTGATGCTGAGCGTATCGGCTGCGCCGGGCATTCCGGTGGCGGCACGCTGACGCTGTTTGTGAGCGCGCTCGATCAACGCGTGAAATGCGCTGTGGTGAACGAGGGCGGTACCGGGCATCGCTGGCCGCTCGACCTGAAGCCGGAAACACAGGTGGGTCCGTCGGATGTGGAGCAGAATCTGTTTCCGGCGGCGATTCACGGCGCCGACCTGCCGGACCTTCATGTGGCGATCGCGCCGCGTCCGTTGCTGGCGCTGATCGAGCACTACTCGCCGCGCTTCAATAAGGCCGCTGAGCAGATTCAGGCGGCGTATCAGGTGGCTGGCGTGCCGGAGAAGTTTTCGACCGCGGAAGCCGCTGACCCGCACGCCTGGACAGTGAAGTTACGGCTGGCGACAACGGATTGGTTCAGCCGCTGGTTCTATGGGCGTCCCGGGCCGGAGTCTGAACCGTTCTTCAAACCGGAGCCGCCCGAAAAGTTCTATTGCACTCCGAATGGATCCATACGCCACTCACGGCGCGGGCACACGATCTTCTCGTTGATTCTCGATAAGCAGGCGAAACTGCCTCCGTCCAAGCAGCTGCCGGCCGATCTGTCTGATCTCGAATCGTATCGTTCGAAGCTGACGGAAGAGATCCGCGGCCTGATTCACTACAAGGCCGACTCGGATTATCCGCTCACCGTGCGTCATCGTATGACAACGCCCCGGAAGGGGTACCGCGTCGAGAAGCAGGAGTTTCTTTCCGAGCACGGCATCTACATTCCTGTGTGGGCATTCATACCGGACCGCGCGCGAGACCCGTATACAGCCACGATCTTTACCAATGGCCGAGCCATACAGAACGATGGGATGGAGTTCGGCCTGCTCGAGCGCTTGGCTCAAGACGGCCACATGGTCGTTGCCGTCGATGTGCGAGGCGTCGGTGAAACCGCGCCGGACCATGGACGCCGCACGCGCGCGACGAATGAGTTTAGCCATTTGTTCGACATCGATACGGCCATGCAGTACATGTGCTGGTTCATGGATGACTCCCTGCTCGGCATGCGCGTGCGCGATATCGTGCGAAGTATTGACTATGTACTGGCGCGCGATGATGTCGAGAAGTCGGGCGTGCGGTTGATCGCCAGCGGACGTGGCGCGTTGTGGTGTTTGTTCGCGGCGGCTCTTGATACGCGGGTTCGTGGACTGCTGGCCGATCGCGCCCTCATCTCGTACAAGAGCTTGATGGAAGTCGACCGTTATGTGCATGGCGCGGACGTCTTCATTCCGGACGTGCTGAATCATTTCGATTTGCCACACGTGGCCGGAGCGGTGGCCGATCGCTATGTAGCGATTCTTGATCCCGTGGACCCGATGGGCAAGCCGGCCGACATAGCGCGTTCGCGGCGTGTCTACGCCTGGACTCGTGAAGTCTATCGCGCCGTCGGGGCGGATGACCGCTTCGAAGTCATGGCGCGGCAACCCGGCTCAGACCCGGCCGATGCCTACTTGACATTCCTCAATCGCTGGGAATCTTGATGCCAATCTTGCGGACACCGCTGACAGCAGCCTTGCTCGTGGCGTTCACGGCCGTCTGCTGGGCCGATGACCGTTCGGTGGCCGAATGGGTGATTCGCCAGGCGGGCAGTGTCGTTGTCGCCGGTGACAAGGCCAGGATTTCGGAACTCAGCGAGCTTCCCTCCGCCGAGTTTCAACTCGAAACGGTCAATCTTGTCGATACAAATTATTCGGCCGACGATGTTCAACGGCTCGGCACGCTGCCGCATCTGAAGCGCCTGTATATGTCCGGCCGGACGCGGCGGCCGTTTTCACTCAAGGTCAAGACGGTCAAGATCTATGAGAACGGTAAGGATCGCGATCTAGCCGATGGCTGGCTTTTCTTGAACGATCTTCCTCACCTCGAAACACTGCTGGTGAGCGCGACGGTCTTTAGCTATCCCATCCCGATTACCGATGACGCCATCGGCTACCTCGCCGAGCATGGAACGCTACGCGAGCTCTATGTCAGCCGCACGGCCGTGCTGGGGCGCACTCTGGCACCGCTCGTCAAGCTGCGCCACCTGGATGTTAGCTACACGAAGTTCGACGATGAATCACTCGCCAACCTAGCGGGGATGACGCATCTCGAAAAGCTCAATCTGCGCGATACGCCGGTGACGGACAAGGGGTTGACGCAGATCGCTGGCTTGCGCGAGTTAAGCGATCTTGATCTGCAAGGTGCGGGCGTAACGGATGAGGGCCTCGCATCGCTGGCCGGGATGACTCAGATGCGGCGACTCAGCCTGCTGGGGGCCGTTGTTTCCGATCGGGGCCTCGAACGCCTGAGCGGTATGCGGGATTTGGAGGAGTTGAATCTCTACCGCACGGGCATTACGAACAACGGCGTTGAGACCCTAAAACGATTCACGAAACTGCGCTCGCTCGATGTGCGCTACACCGCTGTGACGCGGGCTGGAATCGAGGCTTTGCGCAAGGCGCTTCCCGAGTGCCGTATTGCGTTCCTTCCCGGATCGGGCGCTGAGCGGTCGAGCGAGCGAAAGTTGCTCTCGGAGCGGACCGACGATGCCGTTGGCGAGTGGGTGCGGTCGTTGGGTGGCGAGGCGCGCGTGGTTGAGGGCACCTTGCGGGAAGTTTCGCTGGCGGGAACGACCGTCGTCGACAGTGAGCTGGCTAATCTCGGCAGTCTCGTGGCCTTGGAAAAGCTTGACCTCGGAGGCACCGAGGTCAGCGATACGGGCCTGCAACATCTTACGGCCCTACCTGGTTTGCGAGATCTCTCGCTGGGCGACACAGCAGTGAGCGACGCCGGACTTGATGTCCTGGAAAAGCTGACTTCGCTGCGGCGTCTGCGACTTGAGAACAGCGGCGTTAGAGGCGAGGGCTTGGCCAACTTGTCGTGGGTCGAGGGTCTGGAGGAGCTTTACTTGGGCGGCCTGCCGTTAGTCGACGGGGACCTTGCTTTTCTAGGATCGCTCGGCAACCTGCGGTCACTTTCGCTGGCTTACACGGATGTCACCGACGAGGGCATGGCATCAGTGAGCGCGCTGCCAAAGCTAACTTGGCTCGATCTGGCGGGTACGGATCTCGGCGACGCCGGTTTGGAAGCGATTGGCAAACTCGCAAACCTGACCTCGCTGAACCTGCGGCACACTCGTTTTTCAGATAAAGGACTATCTCATCTCGGCGGCCTGAAACAACTGAAACAGCTTGATTTAGAAAGAACAAAACTTGGCAACGACGGACTGAGGGCGGTGGCGACTTTGCCGAATCTCGAAGCGCTCAATCTCAACTACACCTTCGTAACCCGGGACGGTTTGGCTCATCTGGAGGCAGCGCCATCGCTCCAAGATTTGGCGTTGAACAGCATCGACCTGAATGATGAATCGCTGCGGCACCTCACGAAGCTCAAGAGTCTGCGGCGCGTGAACCTCTACCACACGCTCGTCACCGAGGCGGGGATCAACGATCTGCGCAATGCCCTGCCCCAGTGCGAAGTCATCTGGGACACGAATTCCGGTTTGCCAACGCGGCGCGGCTCGTGAGTCTGAGCCGAAACGGATCGCGATCTTTCAGATCACTCCAGAATGAAGCTGGGGGATCACCACCCACGGTGATCCCCCGGGAAACCCTTCCCACACTGGGACTGCGATGTTACTTCGTCGCGGCAGCCGTTGTCAGGCTGGCCATCTTGCTGAAGATCTGGCTGATGCTCGCCGAAATGCCCGGCAATACGGCACCCGCCGCTACTGCGATGAAGCCAGCCAAGAGAGCATACTCGACCATGTCCTGTGCGCGTTCGTCATTGGCAAAAGCAAGTGCGAGATTGTAGAGTTTCGTCATGTGTTTCTCCTTCCCCGTATGGTGTACTTCGGACGCCCCATCCGCCAATCGGTCGGTTGCCCCCTTTGAGGCCTATCTAGCACCCTACAAACCGCAGGACTACGCCAGTAAGGGAAAAACCTACGACTCCCCGCCCGCGGTTCACCGCAAAGCCGTGTGATTGCACGGTCTCTGTGTCGCTTCATGTTGATGTCACAGCGGAAAACAGATTATTTTCCATTAGTAATCAACAACTTGCGGGTTCGCGACACCGCCTGCCGCCCGAACCCGGTGTATAAGGGAGACAGCAGTATCCACGGGACGACTACACTCGTCCGTATTTCAATCCGTCCAACTGGACCCAGGGGAGGTAGGCTCAGCGTACGACGTCCGCGCTTTCCGGCGGCCGCGTCAACAGCCGAGACAAATGTTGCGGGAAAACCGGTTGTGGCTTACACTCGCAGACGATGAAGCCCGTCGACCGACACCTCGCACCTGCCCTCCTTTTCGCCCTCCACCTGACCGCCGCCGCGCTGCTGCCGCTGTCACTCGCGGCGGCCGATTGGCCACGCTTTCGCGGGCCCAACGGTGGGGGCGTCGCCGAGGCCGAGGGGCTGCCGTCCGATCTCGGCGCAAGTGAGAACGTCGTCTGGAAGGCCGCCCTGCCGTGGGGGCATTCGTCGCCGATCATCAGCGGCAACCGCATCTTTCTCACCGCCGCCGAGGGTGGAGGCCGGTCCGATGCCGGCCGCACCAAGGTCATCGATCGGGAGGGCAAACTCTACACCATTGCCGTCGATCGAACGAACGGCGAGATCCTTTGGAAGAAACCAGTGCCGCGGCCGCGCCTCGAACGATACGAGCCTACGAACTCACCCGCCTCACCGAGTCCGGTCAGCGACGGTGAAAACGTCTACGTCTTCTTCGGGGACTTCGGACTGATTTCCTACACCGCCGGCGGTGCTGAGCGCTGGCAGCTCCCGCTCGGTCCCTTCAATAACGTCAACGGCCATGGCTCTTCACCCATCGTGGCCGGTGACAAGATCATCCTCGTCTGTGATTCCGACACCGACCCGTATCTGCTTGCGGTGTTCAAAGACAGCGGCAAGATCGCCTGGAAGACCGACCGTCCCGAGACAACGCGCTCGTACGTAACGCCTGCCCTGTATCAGCCCAAACGGGGAGAACTCGAACTGATCGTTCCGAGCGCCTATTTCCTCGCCTCGTACTCGGCCGAAACCGGCGAGAAGCTGTGGTGGGTCAACGGCGGTGGCTGGCAGCCCAAGTCGACACCCATCGTCCATGGCGACATGATCTACGCCAATTCTTGGGAAAGTGGCACGGCGCTCCCGGCCGACCAGATCTTGACGTTCGATCAGGTGCTCGCCAAGGCCGACCAGAATGCTGATGGGTTGATCGACGAAGTTGAGTTCAAGATCATCGAACCGAAGCGCGCGCTCTACCTCTACGACCTCGACCACGACAAGCTGATCGATCGCCGCGACTGGGATTTCCATCGTAACCGCGCCACGTCTAGCAGCAGCATCGTCGCCGTCCGCCATGGAGGGCGAGGCGACCTCACGGGCACTGATCGTGTCGTCTGGCAACTGGAAAAGTTCTTGCCCAACGTGCCGTCACCGCTGATCTACCAGGACGTGCTCTACCTCATTAAAGACGGTGGTATCCTGACGACACTCGAACCCGGGACCGGCGAGATTCTCAAGCAGGGCCGGCTGCCGGAGGCGCTCGATAAATACTATGCGTCCCCCGTGGCTGCCGACGGCAAGGTCTACATGATCAGCCAATCCGGTAAGGCCACAGTCCTCAAAGCGGGGGCGCAGTGGGAAGTGCTGGCCTCGCATGATTTTGGGGAAGAGGTTTATGCGACGCCGGCCATCGTCGACAACCGGCTCTACATCCGCACGCATAGCGCACTCTACTGTTTTAGGGACGCCTCGCTAGCGCCGTAAGCCTCACTCACTGTATTTCGTTCAGCACCTGAAGCTCAAAAGCACATGATGAACATACTTCGAATCCTGACGGCTCTTCTGGTTGCGATCCCGATCGCCGGTCAACAGTCCTCGCGCTACCTTGCGCCCGGCCACATCGATCCCGGTCCCGTTCTAAGGGCCGCCGCCAAAGCCATGGGTACGGACAAGTTGAACTGCATTACGTTCTCGGGCACAGGCTCCTCCGGCAAAGTCGGGCAGAACATGACGCAGGATACCGATTGGCCGCCCGGTGAGCTGCTCGCCAATTACACCCGCACGATCAACTATGAAGCACGAACCTCGGAAGAGACGTTCGAGCGCGAACCCGGCATGAATCCGCGCTCATGGAAATACGGCACGGGCTGGCTCGGAGGGACGCCTCTCCAACAGAACCGGCGTCAGACATTCGCCGTCAACGCTGATTATGCGTGGCACATCGATGGCGAAGGGGGCACTGCGATCCCTGCCCCGGCGCGGGCCGAACTCTGGCAGCTCGATATCTGGCTCAATCCGCCGGGATTCATCAAGGCTGCCATGGCGCCCGGCGCCAACCCTACCGCGATCTGGCGATGGGAGATGGCCGAGAGCGGGCGCGATGGCGCCACCACGAGCGGCATCGAGAAGCTTGTCGTCGTTTCGGCCACCGTCCTCCGCAAGTATCGCGTGAACGCCACGATCAACAGTCAAAACCTGATTCAAAGAATCCAGACATGGGTGCCAGACCCGGTTCTCGGCGACATGAACTACGAGCACGAATACACCCAGTGGCAGGAGATCGACGGCATCAAGTTCCCCGCCGGCTGGCACCATCACGACGGCTGGGACGACGAACGCATGTTCCCCGTCATCAGCGGCGGACACAACAGCTTCGGCGGCACGTTCGCCGATATCAAACCTAACTCCTGCGGCGAGCCACTCACCGTTCCCGCCGCCGTGCGCCAATACAAGCCGCCGGCCCCGCGAGTCGAATCGCAAGAACTGGCCAAAGGCGTCTGGCTCCTGGGCGGCTCATCGCACAACAGTGTCGCGATCGAGTTCGACAAGTTCGTAGCCGTCGTCGAAGCGCCACTCGACGAAGAACGCTCGCTGGTCGTCATCGAGCAGATCGTCAAGCTCGTACCCGACAAGCCGATTCGCTTCATCGTCAACACGCACGCCCACTACGACCACCTGGGCGGCCTGCGCGCCTACCTCCACATCGGGGCAACGGTCATCACGCAACAGCGCAACCGGTTGTTCTACGAAACCGAGATATTGAACTACGTGCCGCGTACCCTTCAGCCGGACATGATGTCGCTCTATCCGCCGACAGAGATTTCCGAGGGCTACACGATGGAGGACGTGGATGAGAAGTATGTCATCACTGACAGAACGCGGTCGTTAGAAATGTATTACGTGCAAGGCCTCGGCTCGCACGTTGAAGGCATGTTGATGGCTTACCTGCCGAACGAAAAGATCCTGATCGAAGCCGACCTCTACGACCCGCCGGCGACCAAACCGACCCCTACGAATAAAACCCTTCTCGACAACGTGCGGCAAATTGGCCTTGATGTCGAGACGATCGCACCGATCCACGGACGGCCCGTACCGTGGAGCGATTTTCTGAAGGTCGTCGGTCAGTTGTAACGGCTCAGAGGTAGGTCACCGAAGGAGGCGAGAATGAGTAACGTGAGAACGAGAGTAGCCCTTACCGCCGCTTGCACAACCCTGCTTGTTTTATACTCGGCGGCGCTAACTGCTTCTCCAGCGTCGCCGCAAACCAGCTATGTGGCCGTCACGGAATTCGACCCCGCCAGGGACGCCGCCACCGACGTTCAACGGGCGCTCGTGGAAGCGAAGAGGACCGAGCGAAATGTCCTGCTTGATGTCGGCGGTAAGTGGTGTATCTGGTGCCGCTTCATGGATGAGTTCTTCGAGGCCGACCCAGCGATCCTGAAGTTACGGGAAGACAATTATGTAACCGTCAAGGTGAACTTCAGTCCTGAAAACAAGAACGAAGAGTTGCTGTCGCGGTACCCCGAGATTCCCGGCTATCCGCACTTGTTCGTGCTTGATGCGCAAGGTCAGCTACTCCACTCGCAATCAACAGAGGAACTCGAAGCCGGGAAGTCATACGATGTTGAGAGATTCACGGCCTTCTTGAAGAAGTGGTCGCCGGCGAGACCGGCGAAGTAGGCCCTTCACGCTCCTTCGGCCATATCGAGGATGCGAGAAGACTCAGCAGAATCACAGCGCTAACGAGCATGACCAGCAGTCCGTGTGCGCGAACCTTCATGCCACTGCCCGAAGTAATGTACCGTCTGTAATCACTTGGAAGCACGAACGAAAACCTTGATTCGGACCATCCTACGGGGTTCCACATGTACATGACACCGTTGACGAACCCATAGGCAAGAATTGGACCCAACGCAACCAGCAGCACTATGCTGGCAGCGCGCGTCCCGCCAGCGATAGGCCATCCAAAGAGTCTAGCGGTAACCACACAACCCAGTACAGCGAATAATAACCCCATAAGCCGGACTGCAGCCCTTAGAAACACTAAGTTCTCGGTCGTCTTGGGGTTAATAGATCTTGATGGACACATCACATTACGTAGGCCGAAAACAATGGCGAGCGGACCCCATGCCAGTAGAGAGAGACCAAGAGGAACAAGGAGCCACTTTGACACGGTCAATGCCGTGTCCGAATCAAAAAGCCGGCCCATTACACCAAGCAACATACTAGTAGATAGGATTGCAAGCAATGCTCCAACGATACGCATACTGAAGACCATGCTCGGCGAATCAAGCAAGTAAAGACGGTTCTTGCCGTACAGAGACCAGCGGTTTGCTGCCCACTCTTTAGGTTTGAGTGCAAACATGACTCCGTTGAGCAGAATCAATGATGCAACAAAAACAACTCCTACGAGCATCACAATGGTTTTTATCATCAGTGCCGACTCAAATGATTAGACGGATCGCTTACCCGCGCGTTCACTTATCAGGCATCTAACCCACATCTACCGCCCGGCCTTAGCAGCCTGTGGTGGAAGTCCCACATTGAAACAAGAGTCGATAAACTTGTTCTATGGCAATGG
>JAQBUE010000193.1 GCA_027624045.1 Acidobacteriota bacterium | reverse complement strand
CCATTGCCATAGAACAAGTTTATCGACTCTTGTTTCAATGTGGGACTTCCACCACAGGCTGCTATGGCGCGCTTCGGCCGCCTGGGAATGAGAAGTACAGGCAGGCCTCGGACACACCACCGCTGATCATCATCAAGCGCACCAGACCCCTGGCACTGCGGCACACTGGTGCCTGGAAGGTGGCCTTCGCTGACTTTGTTACGGCCATGATGGCGCTATTCATGGTGATGTGGCTGATGAGCACCGATACAAGTAAGCAGCAAGCGATCGCCGGCTACTTTCAAGACCCCAAAGCGTTCGAGCAGAGCAAAGCCGAGGGCTCGCGAGATCTCGAACAGCTCGCCCAAAACATCGAACGCGCCCTACTCAAGTCGCCCGAATGGCCGAGTCTCCAAAATCAGGTGGCGATGGAAGTGACTCCGGACGGCTTGCGGATTGAGCTACTCGAAAGCGAACGGCAAACCTTCTTCGCGAGCGCAAATGCAGGTCCTACGGCCTTCGGAACCAGCACCCTCACGCTGATCGGGGGCGAATTGTCGAAACTGCCCAACAAGGTGATTATCGAAGGACACACCGACTCACAGTCCTTCCGGGGACGGCGGGACTATTCCAACTGGGAACTGTCAGTGGACCGCGCCAATCAGGCTCGGCGGCTTCTCGTCCAAAACGGGATGGACCCGCAACGAATCGTTGAAGTTCGCGGATTCGCCGACGTCAGGTTGCGCAAAGCCGATGACCCCGCGCACCCCTCCAATCGGCGTATTTCGCTGATCGTCAAGTACAAGAACCGCTAACTGGACGCGCTACCTCAACAGCCGCTACTCGGCCTTCGCTCCCAGCTCATACAGGGCTGGATCGATCGGCTTGTTGTGGACGGCGCTCGTAAATCCAATCTCCCACTCGGCGACCATCGAACCGGGGCCGTCCCCTTGATTCGTGCGGTCGTAGGCGACCTTCCACTTGACGGGCAGAGTGAGCCCGTCGATTTCCTGGAAGTTCGAAAAGGTTTCGGTCACGTTGACATACGTCGGCTGCTGGCCCGCCGATTCGTCGGGGCTCGCACCCATTCGACCCGGAATTTTGTAACGGTATGTCGTCTGCACGTGCTGATAGTTTTCCGGATCGAAGAAAAGCTGAATGTTAACTGATCCCGACCCTTTATTGGGCTTGTAGTCGAGACGGTGCAGCTCGCGGCCTTCTACCTTCTTGAGACCGGCATACTTCAGCTTGGCTTTCCTCGCGGCGACTTGCGGCAGAGGCCATGCCGTCGAAGTCACGCCGCCGAACAGGCCTTCGCGCAAGAGACCTTTGTTGGCCGTGAAGAACTCACCCAGCGGCGAGCGCCCGCCCTGAAAGCCTTGAAGAATGTGAACGTCGTCGCCGTTGTAGACAAGGTGCTCGCCGTAGTAGGTCGGGTTCGTGCCCGTATCGAAACGGAAGCTGACCGAATCCCCTTCCGACGCTTGGAACACATCGCCAGGCATTTGAGCGCGCCCGCCGATCAGTACACGCCAGGTTCCCTGCCCCACGAAGTAACGGGTCTTCATGCTTGCCCGCACGTCGGCCGGGCCGATGGCTTCAAGATGCTTTGCGACAAGTTCCTCCGGCTTCATCTTCTCGGCGGCATCAAGTGGCGCGGAACTCCCCGCCAATAGAGCGGCCATCGCCGCCAGCACAATCACTCTTCCGCTATCGATCCGTTGTCGTGACATCACACACACCCCCGCCAGTTGACTTGCATTGTGTGACTGAAAACCAGCGTTTGTCAACCGCTGCTCGTAGCCCGCTGAACCGTATCAAACGAACACCGGACGCCTTTCTCGTTTGGCTACAATGATCTTCAGTCGATCCCTATTCACGATCCTTAGTCACGAGGCCGAGTGAGCACAACCGCACAGCAACCGAAATCCGGCGAATCAGAACAGCCCACTCACAACCAAGAGCGCGGCGATAGTCCCCGGCGCGGCATCGTCGCGGAGTGGACGGTCACGATCATCCTGCTGCTGTTCGGGACGACGACGCTCGTCCAAGCCTTCGTGATCCCGACAGGTTCGATGGAGAATTCGCTGCTCATCGGCGATCATTTACTTGTCGACAAGCTTGCCTACTCGCCCCACGGGACCGTTGGCGGTTATCTATTGCCCTACCAGGATGTCGAGCGCGGTGACATCATCGTTTTTCGCTATCCCATGGATCTTGAGCAGACGTTCGTCAAGCGCGTCATCGGCGTTCCGGGCGACCGCCTGCGCCTGCTACAGAAGAAGCTCTACCTGAACGGGGAGGCGGTCGACGAACCTTATACGCAGCACAAGACTCCCTACATCGATGAGTACCGCGACAACTTTCCCGGACCGCCGAACACGCAGGTTTCCGACCCGGCCGTGACCATGCTGCGGGATCATGTCGTCAACAACGAGGTCGTCGTTCCCGAAGGCAGCTACTTCGCCATGGGGGACAACCGCGACCTCTCGCTCGACAGCCGCTATTGGGGTTTCGTTCCGCGCGAGAACATCATCGGAAAGCCTCTCGTGATCTACTGGTCCTACGATGCGCCCACCGAGCGCTTGCAAGACACCGGAATTTCCGTGGCGCACCTGAAGGACGTTGCCCTCAACTTCTTCGGCAAAACCCGCTGGACACGAACCTTCAATCTGATCCACGCACACCAGATCGATAGCCGATGACTTCCGGGCAGGGCCTGCGGCATTTTCACGCTGTCATCTTGGCCGGCGGCCGCGGTACGCGCTTTTGGCCACGCAGCCGCCGCCGTTTGCCGAAGCAGTTGCTGCCTGTCGTCGGGACTACTTCCCTGCTGCGCCAAACCGTCGAGAGGCTGAGCGCACTCGTTCCGCCGGAGCGAATTTGGGTGCTCACAAGCGAAACCTTGCGCCGCCGGGTCGTGCGCGAGTTGCCCGACGTCCCCCGGCGGCAAGTGATCGCCGAACCGGTACAGAGAAACACCGGGCCGGCAATCGGCCTGGCCGCGCGGCTGCTGCTCGAGCAAGACCCCGCCGCCGTGATGGGTGTGTTTCCGTCGGACCACTTCATCGAGCGCCAGGGAATATTTCGGGAAGTCGTGCGGCGGGCGGTGCGTGAAGCCGCCGATGGCGGTCGCCTGATCGTCCTCGGTATCCCGCCGCGAAGCCCAGAAACCGGCTACGGCTACATCCGCTTTCCTAAGGGCGTCACTGTGGGCGGCGCAGATCCTCTCAAAGTTGAGAAGTTCGAGGAGAAGCCCGGCTTGATGCGCGCAAAGCGCTTCGTCAAGGCAGGCAACTATTACTGGAATGCCGGCATGTTCATCTGGCGCGCCGCCGCCATCCAGGAAGCGATCGAGACGTTCATGCCCTCCACGGCCCAAGCATTGGCCCGGCTGGCGCCGCTCGCTTCACGCGGATTCACGGCCTCACTGCGGCGTCACTACGCTCTTTGCGACGACAAGTCCATTGACTATGGCGTGCTCGAACATGCCAAGAACATCGCCGGGTTCGCCTGCCCGCCATTCGGCTGGAACGATGTCGGCGGTTGGGACGCCGTTTACGAACTGCTGCGCGGCAAGCACCAATTGAGCGTGTCCCGTTCGGAGTTGCGCGAGTTGGAATCGTTCGGCAATTTCGTCGATGCGCCGGGCAAGCTGACCGCCTTGATCGGCGTCAAAGACCTGATCGTCGTCGATACGCCGGACGCCCTGTTGATCTGTTCGCGCGGCGAAGCGCAGAGAGTGTCGCAGCTCGTGAAAGACTTAGAGGCGGCCAAACGCGACGCTCTGCTTTGAGGACGGGCCCGCGGCGAGCCGGGGCCGTGAAAAAATGGGGACTGTACCAAGCGCCGCCCACGCAACCGCTTTGTTTGCTTCAGCCACAAGCGGCGCGCCGCGGACTGTCCCCATTTTTTCGTCAGGGATCGCGCCGCAGCACCGGATAGAACTGCGTGAACACGTTGTCCGTCGCCGCGTGCTCGTCGTGGCACGACCAGCAACTCTCCTTCGGAAACGCCCTCACGCTGTCAGCGGCCGAGCCATCGTCCCGAATGAAGTTGAAGTAGGCCCAGCTTTCCTTGAAGCGCGAGGTGTCTTTGAGCGCGACTTCGACGCCCAGAACTTTGTCCTGAAAGTTACCTTGTTTGTTGATCGAGGAGTGGGAGCCCGCCGTCAAAACTTCCATCACGAGAATCGTGCGCTCGGGAAACCGCCCCGTTTCCTTGTACTCGCGGTACGACGCCGGATTGATGTAGAGATTGTGGAACTTCGGCTCCTTGCGTTTCGCCGAGTTCGGATCGTAGCTCATACCGAGCGTGGCGCCGATGAACACCCATTCACGGTAACCCTCGGGCCGGATCAGTTCGTTGTCGCCGGTGTAGTGGGGGCCGTGGTCCTGAGCAAACGCCGCCATCGGGACAAGGAGCACACAGCTCAGAGCAATTCGTGAAAAAAGTCGAGTCATATTGTTAGACACCAGCTTACCCCAAACCGCGCATTCAAACCACGCCGCTGAGGGCAAGTCCGATCAGATACGCCGGCAGCGCCGCACCACTGCCCAGCAGCAGCGTCTCCAGCCCCGACGTGTACCAGGACTCCGAAACGAAACACGACCGCGAATGTCGTCACCGTACCGTCGATCGCCCCATAGATGAAGTCGCGCAGATAGCTCAAGCCGCTCCCGTCTCGCAGCCGCCGTCGAATAGCGCCCGGGGTCTGCGTGACTCGATGAGACGACAAAGACGAATCGTGACGACCGGTCATTGCCTCAGTATCCCAAGACCGTCCGCTTGCTTGACAAGCGCTCTGGCCACGTTTATTCTTAACGGAACGGTTAATACTTACATGACGGCTTTGAACGCAACCTTCTCGGCTCTATCCGATCCCATTCGGCGAGGCATCCTTGAGCGTCTCGCCCTCGGTGAAGCTACCGCCGGAGAGTTGGCGGCGCCGTATGCGGTGACGTTACCCGCTATTTCACGGCACCTGCGCGTCCTGGAACGAGCCGGTCTGCTGGCCCGCCGCAAGAGCGGACGCCTTCACCACTGCCGTCTGAATCCAAAACCGATGCGGCAGGCAGCCGTCTGGATCGAGCAATACCGCCGCTTCTGGGAACAGCGATTCGACGCACTCGAAAGCTATCTCGAAACCACCGAGAACAAGGAGACAGCGCAATGGCAACAGCCCAACCTCACGCCGACCCCGCCAACACGCTCGAAGTCCGGCGCACATTCAAAGCGCCGCGCGAAAAAGTCTTCCGGGCCTGGACCCAGCCGGAAGAAATGAAGCATTGGTGCGCCCCCAGCGCCGAGTACGAAACGAGCGCCGAGGTCGACCTGCGCGTCGGCGGCAACTACCGGATCCAGATGACGCATTCGAGCGGCAAGGTCCATACAGCCGTGGGCGTCTACCGTGAAGTGGTCGCGCCCGCGAAACTCGTCTACTCCTGGTCCTGGGAAGATGGCTCCGTCGAGAACACTCAGGTTACCGTCGAGTTCATCGACCTCGCCGGCTCGACCGAAGTTGTGCTGACGCATGAGTTCTTCCCAACGAGCGAGCACCGTGACCATCACAACCAGGGCTGGGCAGGTTGCCTGGGACGGCTGGAAGAGCGCCTCGCCTAAGAATCTGCCCACGGGGAAATACGGGGCCATGTCGCGGTAAGGCATGCCCCGGCCCGTGCTCTCCAACTGCGCTACGAGAGAGTCCGCAGCCGGAATCTCCGATCTTTCGCAGCCCCTCCGCCGTCTCACTTGCCCGGCGGCGGGCCCATCACGACCATTACCAGCAGCCGGCCCGGCCCGGGATTCAGCAGCGCGTGCTTCTCACCTGAGCGCGCCAGCACCAAATCACCGGCGCCGATCCTTGACTGCTTCTCGCCCACCGTCACATCCCCGGCGCCTTCGAGCACGTAGTACAACTTGTCCTGCCCGGCATGGGTGTGAAGTTCGTGCCCCTGCCCCGGCTCGAACGCGTTCAACCCTGCGAAGAGGTGTTCACTCGCTACCAGGTCCGCTTTGCCCATCTTCTCGGCCCGGAAAACCGCCTTGCTCGCCGCATTCGAAATCAGCATGCTCGACATTCTCCCAAACGCACACCCGAGACGCGGAATGCAACCTGTTCGGTCGACGTTCCGCCCGTGCGGCATGCTGAAACGTGCACCGATCTACTCCCCCATAAACCGAAAAAAATGCTACTCTGGTGTTGATTCTCTTTCCAAGCCGGTGCCGGATGCATAGCAGAGCCTCGAACGCATCCGTTGTCCCGCTGATTTAAAGTTCCTTCAGTACAATGCGGAGAATAAGTCCCTATCCAAGTCGGGGGAAAGCGCGGTTCTGAATCCGCCGGGGACGCAGCTGTCGCGTCCGCCTCAAAAACCACGGGCTCCCTGAGGGGCTCAGTGCAGGAAAAATATTGTGGGTAAGATACTCAATTTCGGACATCGTGGCGCGGCCGAGATCGCTGAGAACACAGTTCCGAGTTTCAGCAAAGCGCTGGAGCAAGGGGCGGATGGGTTCGAACTCGATGTCCGCAAAACAGCTGATAATCAGTTGGTCGTCGTTCACCCTTCGGTCGTCGAACACCGCTCGGTTCAGGCCAGCACTTACGAAGAGATTCGTCAGCTCCCTGACGGTTTAGAGATTCCCCTCCTGAAAGAAGTTCTGAAGAAATTCGGTAAGAAGACCTTCCTCAACATCGAGTTCAAAACTCCTGGCTTTGAAGAAGAGGCCGTCGAGTTGATCAAGAAGTACGGCAAACCGGCGAACACCATGATCTCGGCCTTCGACACCGATACGCTGAACAAGGTCCACGAGCTGTCACCAGACCTCCAGCTCGGCTACATTTATAACCGCACGCAAGATGAAGAATCGCGCCACAACGCGCCCATTGATTACGTCATCCCGCAGTTCAAGCTGGCTTCGCGTGAGATGATCGCCGAGGTCCACGATGAAGAATTGAAGATCATCGCCTGGACCGTCAACGATGAGCCTGAGATGGAGCGCCTCATCGCGCTTGGCGTCGACGGGATCATCACTGACTACCCGGCTATTCTCGCCAAAGTACTCAAGCAGAAGCACTAGCCTTCCGCACAAGCAGTCTCCACCCAGCCCCACAGGCGCCCACCCAACGAATTCTGAGCCGTGGGCGTTAGCCCGCGCTGACAAAACTGTCAGGGCGACACGACGCCCTCCCGGGTGCTCCCCGCCCCCCGGCAGGTTGGTTCCGTTTCCAGACTCCAGCGAGTAGACTCTCAAAGGGACGATCCAATCCCCCCGCGGATGTTCGACACCGCTCGGCCCACTTATCCTGTTGAGCGAACCCTCGTCGCGGGCGGCATCCTGCACTTCGCCATGGATTCCCGCTTTCAACAGCACAAGCGCATCGAGACGCCCGAGCTGAATGTCCACTATCAGGTCAGCGGCAACTCTTTCCACTGCCGCGCCTAAGCTGTCCCAGACAGTAGAAACCTTGGGCGGCATCACATTCGTGAGCCTGCGCCAGCGGCTATTTCCCATCGCAAGCCCGCCGCCGAAGACGTCCCATATCGGTATTTCCACAATCGGCATTTCGATAATCGATATTTTCATCTCGACATTGCGGCACGATCGTATTAAGATAGGCGCAACTGGATACGGGATTGTGATGCAACCGCGGCTTTCATGCCGGCACCCCTTCTCTTTCGGCTGGGCGCCACGCGCTCCCTCGCCCGAAATCGTAAAACTGAAGAAATCAACAGATGATAACGCGTTCCATCTTAAGCCGAATTCTGTGGCTCACACTCCTTCTCACTCCCGCCGCCGCTGCCTATGACTGGCGGCCCATCGAGCCCGCCAATCTCGCACTCGCCGCTCCGAAACTCGACCCTAACGCTGACGCCGAAGTGATTTTCTGGGATGTGCGCATCCTTGACGAGATCATGGCGGGAACCGACTCGCGGGCTTCTTTTACTCACTACGTGCGCATCAAGGTCTACAACGACCGTGGTGTCGAGTCCCAAAGCACCGTCGACCTGACCTGGTCAGGCGAAGACCAAATTACCGACATCGAGGGGCGCACGATCAAACCCGACGGATCCTCGATCGAGCTTGAAAACAAAGCAATTTGTGAACGTACCGTGGCGAAGGGTAACGACCTCAAGCTAAAATTCAAATCATTTAGCATGCCCGCTGTCGAACCTGGTGCAATCATCGAATACAAGTACAAGCACTACCGCGGCGACCAGAACGCGCACAAAATAAGGCTCGACTTCCAGCGTGACCTTCCCGTGTGGCACATCCAGTACCACATCAAACCCGTCCCCGTTCCTGGCTACAGATTTCAGGCACAGCGCTTCCAGGTCGAAAATACGCCATTCGCCGAAGAACCGCTCGGCTATTACATGACCGAGGCCCGCGACATTCCGGCGTTCACCGCTGAGCCCCGCATGCCTCCCGAGGCGGCCGTTCGGCCTTGGCTCTTCGTGTACTATTCAAAAACCCAGTTGCGCAGCATGGAAGATGTGGAAAAGGAGTGGCTGCGGCTCGGCAAAGAATTACACAAGGACTTCATGGCCGACGCAAAGGTCGACGGCGATATCAAGAAGGCTATTGTGCCCATTATTGGTGATGCCACCACACCCGAAGAGAAGATCAACCGTATCGTGCGTTACTGCCGAAACGAGATCAAGAACGTCTTCCATGACCGCTTCGGCTTTACGACCGACCAGCGAGAGGAATTCATCAAGAAGCGCAAGAGCAACCATCACCCTTCCGATACCCTCAAGCAGGGCCAGGGCTTCTCGGGCGATATCAATAACCTCTTCGCCGCGCTCGCCATGGCCGCCGGCTTCGATACCCGGCTGGCGCGTTCCCCGGGACGCAATTCCATCTTCTTCGACAAAGGGTTTCCGAACATTGATCTATTCGAACGCCGCAGCATCGCCGTGAATCTCGACGGAGAATGGCGCTTTTTCGATCCCTCGGCCCCCTACGTCGAGGCGGGTATGCTGAATTGGCCCGAGGAGGGTACCGCTTCGCTGCTCTCCGACCCGAAACAATCGACGATCGTCATGACACCGTTCTCCGAACCCGACAGAACACGCTCCAATCGTCAGGCAAAACTAACCTTGGCCACGGACGGAACGCTCGAAGGTAGTGTCCAGATCGAGTACTCCGGGCACCTCGGAGTGAGCCGCAAGACCGCCTACGACGCCCTCACGCCCGCGGAGCGCGAGACGAGCCTGACCGAGTCGATCAAGCGGCGGCTTACCACCGCCGAAATCAGCGAAGTGGAGTTTGAGAACGTCTCCGATCTTGACAAGCCCTTCCGCTATCGCTACAAGGTACGCATTCCAGGCTATGCGCAGGTTACCGGCAAGCGACTCTTCCTGCAACCGGCGTACTTTCAGATGGGGGATCAGGCCGAGTTCCCCACCAGCACACGCGAGCACGACATCTTTTTCGACTACGCCTGGCGTGAGAACGACGATGTGACAATCGCGTTGCCCGAAGGCTTCGGCGGTGACAACATCACTCCTCCCGGTTCCCTCAGCTTCGGCGAGGTCGGTGAGTATAGCACCGAGCTCGCGTTGGATGAGAACGGCAGAGTTGTCCAATGCAAGATGATCCTGAAAGGAGGGAGTGTTTCCAATACAAGATGATCCTGAAGA
>JAQBUE010000192.1 GCA_027624045.1 Acidobacteriota bacterium | reverse complement strand
GCCGTCTTTCATCTTGGTGACCTTGGCGTCGGGATCGTAGGGATGCTTCCAATCCTTGTTGGACGCCTCGCCTGGCATGGTACGACCCCCGCGCAGGCAGGTTCCACGACGAGCAAACTGCCTCCGGTCCCACGCTCGAACTCGCCGCGCCCGATGACCAGGACTGGGCCGTTCGCGTGCTCGCCGCCAACCCGAAGCCGACAGCACCTTCAGCCGTTTCGGCGCGCGTCCATTCGCTCCACAACGCGCCAGTCGAGGTCACGCTCGGCTTGTGGGACAGCGATGCTCCCGAGACCTACAGCATCGAGATCATCAGTTCCCCGGCCAACGGACGGCTCGCCGGCTCAGGCATCAAGCGTAGCTATACACCCAACGCAGGTTTCACCAAACAAGACACCTTCACCTGGCGCGCCACCGGCCCTGGCTGGACCACGAACACAGCCTCGGTAACCGTCTATGCCAACGCCTCGGGCGAAAATAGCCGGCCGCAAGTCGACGACCTGAGCGTCAGCGTCTCAGCCGGAGGTGAACGCCTGATCAACCTGCGCTACTCCGACCCGGACGGCCCCGGCCCGCACCTGTGGACCATCCGCGTCCCGCCCGAGCACGGCACACTCAGCGGGGCGGACAACGACGTTCTCTATACCCCCGCGCCAGGTTTAAGCGGCACAGACAGATTTAGCTGGGCCGTGAGCGATGGCCTGAGTCGCTCACGAAATGCGACGGTAACAATTACAGTGCGGTAACGCTCCACGAACCACTTCAGTATGCGAATCTGAAACACGCATGCCGTCCGCCATTTACGCTCAAGTCGCTGATCTGATCGGACGCACGCCCATCGTCCGGCTCGAAACTCTCTCGCCCCAAGGCGGCGCGACCATCCTGGGCAAACTCGAATACCTCAATCCCAGCGGTAGCGTCAAAGACCGCCCGGCGCTCAGCATGATTCGCGACGCCGAAGCCACGGGCCGTCTGAAGCCCGGCATGACGATCGTCGAGGCCACCAGCGGCAATACCGGCATCGGCCTTGCCATGCTGTGCGCGAAGTTCGACTACAACCTCATCCTGACGATGCCCGAAACGATGAGCTTCGAACGCCGTTCCCTTGTCAAACGCTACGGGGCGCGAGTCGTGCTCACGCCCGGTGACGACGACATGGCGGGCGCCGTCAGAAAAGCTCTCGAGATCGTGACGCAAAACACGGGCTGCATTCAATTGAATCAGTTCGACAATCCCGCCAACCCCGAAGTCCATCGCAAGACCACCGGGCCTGAGATTCTCGAGGCCACCGGCGGAGACATCGCCGCGTTCGTCGCCGGAGTCGGCACCGGCGGCACGATCACAGGTGCGGGCGAGGTTCTCAAAGCGGCCATCCCCGGCATCAAAATAATCGCCGTCGAACCGGCGCGCTCGGCTGTACTCAGCGGTAAACCGCCCTCGCCGCACGCCATCGAAGGGATCGGCGCGGGCTTCATCCCGAGCATTCTGAATCTCGCTTTAATTGACGACGTGATCCAAGTAGAAGATCGCGATGCTTTCGAAATGACCGAGCTACTGGCGAGCAAGGAATCACTCCTGGTCGGCATCTCATCGGGCGCCAACGTTCTCGCCGCGCGGCGCGTAGCCGAGAAACTGCCCCCCCGGAAAGAATGTCGTTACCATCCTGTGCGACACCGGAACCCGCTATTTCAGCGTCGAAGAATACTTCCACCGCGACGACGACTACAACACCGGCAGCTTGCTCTAACCGAAGGATGCCTACGGCTTGAAGCTAAGTTCCAAAGAAGAGAAGTTCGAACAGCGCTTCCGCGAAAAACTCGTCCCGGCGCCCGCCCTACCCTGGGGAGGCATCGCGCTGTGCGGGCTGCTGACTTGGCTTGCCTTCTACGTGAACAAGCTGCCGTTTCCTCCTTTCACGGTCAACGGCGCGCATCCGCCTAGCGCTGTTCTCATCGCTCTACTGCTGGGGCTTCTGATTCGCAACGCGATTCCCGCGACGGTGCGCCTCAAACCGGGCATCGACTTCGTGATCAAGAAACTGCTGCCGGCCGGGATCGTTCTTCTCGGCGCCGGGCTCGATTTCTACGACCTGATCGCGGTCGGCTACCGCGTCTTGCTGGGCGCGGTCGTGCTGATCACTGTCGTCATCTTCGTGACGCGACGCGTGGCCCGCTATTTTAAGGTCGATGCGGATCTCGGCCTCTTACTCGGCGTCGGCACCGCCATCTGCGGAACTTCGGCGATCATCGCCACCGCCCCGGTTGTGGAATCGAAGGAGAAAGACATCGCCATCTCCGTCGCGTCAATCAACCTGCTCGGCGCGCTAGCCATGTTTGTATTCCCGCTCCTGGGGACTCTCATGGGTCTATCGCCCGAAGTCTACGGGGAATGGTGCGGCTTGGCGATCCATGCCACACCGCAAGTCATCGCGGCCGGTTTCGCGCACCATACTGACGGCCAGACGGCCGGCCAGATCGCCACCATCGTAAAGCTGACCCGGATTTCGCTGCTCGGCCCCGCCGTTTTCATCATCGGACTGCTTCACGCCCGCCAACGCAGCCGCCAAACCGTCTACCTGGCGCCGACAGTCAACTACCGCCAACTCGTGCCCGGATTCGTACTCCTCTTCGTGGGGATGGCGTTGTTACGGACGATGGGTTTCTTCCCGGAGATCACGCTTCACATGACGGAGCGATTCATCTTCGGTGCCGGCGACCGCGCCGTCAATCTCGCCGCCATCCTGGCTGAAACCGGCAAGTGGATCATCACCGCGGCCATCGCGGCCGTTGGGCTCGCCACCCAGTTCCGCACGCTCAGGACCGGCGGCGTGCGACCCTTCCTGCTGGGCTTGTTCGCCGCCGTGCTCATCGCGGCGCTAGGTCTTGGCTACGCTTTCCGCTGGTAGAGCGGTTTCACTGCGCAGCGGAACCGAGACCATTTCGTCCACGTAGGCTTTGGACGGTTCTGAATCGATATTCAGCACGCCGCCCGAAAAGATCGAGACAGCCTTCGCCAGCGCGGCGAGGTCATCGCCCCGCTCCAGTCGCACTTCTTGCTCGAGCCAATGCGAAAGAGCCAGATCGCGAAAAGTGATCCGCTCCCGCAGCACGACGCGGCGCGTGTCTCCGGGCCTCATCAGTCGATCGGAATGCGAATACCGCTGCTCGACCTTGATCTCGTTCAGGCACAAGAAAGCCTGCTGCGGCCGTTTGCGGATAAACCACCGCCCGGCTTCGAACGCCGCCTGCTCGGCGAGAAGCGCCATCCGCGCCCGCCGCAGATCTTCGCGCTGCCGAGGCAAAATCGCCTCATACGCGCGTTGCCACCAAAACAAAGCAAGCAAGGCGGCTCCGAGAGCCGTCAATACCATGAAAGTGATCCAAAGGGCGGTAGACATGCAGAGGCGGCCACGCGGAGTTCCCGCGCAGGCTTGATTGTGCCCTACTAAAGTACTGCCGAACAATCGGGCCATGCCCTTACGACCTGAACATTCGACCTCTAAGCGCCCGCCAAATTGTCTCGTACGCCTCAGGGCGAGATCCCAACCTTCGAGGCCTCATCAGGCTTTCCCCGAACACATCTACTTCCGCGTCCACGTATACGAATCGAAATCAAAATCGTACGCATCGCGATCCAGAACAGGCGCGACGCTCTTCTCAGGCATCCAATAGGCCAGCCGGTCCTTGAGTGAAGCGTACTGAGCATCTCCGGCGATATTGTTCCACTCGTTCGGATCGTTGACGCGGTCATACAACTCGTCAGTTCCGTCGGCGTAGCGGATGTAGCGCCACTTCTCAGTCACTACGGCGTGATTGTCCGGCAAATACGTTGTCACCGCCGGCCGCCGCTTAGCGCCCGAATCACGCAACTGCGGAACCAAGCTCGCGCCTTCTAGATCAGCGGCCTTCGGCAAGCCGCACAGGTCGGCGAGCGTCGGATAGATGTCCAGCAACTCCACAGGCTGCGTCCGGTCTGTACCGTTCTGGCGCACTCCCGGCCCCGACCAGATCATCGGAACATGTGTCGACCGCTGCCACAACGTGCTCTTGTGCCAGTGGCGTTTCTCGCCGAGATGCCATCCGTGGTCGCTCCAAAACACGACGATCGTGTTGTCAGCGTACTCGCTCTCTTCAAGCGCTTTGAGCACGGAGCCCACCATCGCGTCGGCGAAGCTAATGCATGCCAGGTAAGCCTGCACGCCATCCGCCCACTTCCCTTCCCGCACGATGCGCTCATGCTCGGCCCGCCGCACGGCCGCCCACTTTTGCGGAATCGCAGGGATGTCATCCAAATCGTTCCCCGGCACTTCCGGCAATCGCACTTTGTCTTTCGGATACAGATCAAAGTAATTCTGAGGCGCAAACATCGGGATATGCGGATGCCACAGCCCTACCGCCAGAAAGAACGGCTTGTGGTGTTCCCGCTTCAGGAATTGCTCGCCATAGCGCACCGCCTCCATATCGCCATACGTCTGCTCGGGACGGTTCGGCAATGCGCCCCAATCGAACTCGCCCGCGAAGTTATCGCTCGCCATCCCGTTAAACGGATGCCCCGGCGGATTCGGAATCTTGTTCACCCACGGATACCACTCCTGCCGCCGATACCAGGGATCGTCAAACTCTTGAACATGGAACTCATCCCACTGGTCCGGCGGATTGAATCCCGCCACATGGTGAAAAATCTTTCCCGCTCCCGCCGCGTGGTAGCCGTTCTCACGGAAGAACATCGGCAGCGTCTTGATATCAGGATGCTCCGGTCTCCAGTACTGGTTATTGTCGTAAACCCCTGTCGTCGACGGACGCTTGCCTGTCAGCAGTGACGTCCGCGAGGGGTTACAGACGGGTGATGAGCAGTGCGCGTCTCGAAACAGCACGCCGCGTTGAGCGAGCCGGTCGATGTTCGGAGTTTGAACGCCCGCGTAGCCGCCGAGACAGCCGACCCAATCGTTCATGTCGTCGACTGAGATGGAAAGAACGTTAGGACGCGTTTTGCTCTGGCCCGAAGCCGCCGCCGCTCCCGCCAGCGCGCCCACGAATGATCGTCTTGTCAGCATGCGGTCAATTCTACCGCGCCTCCCCAGCTAAGGGAAGGAGGTACGGATGTGAATCCGCGCGCCCGCGGGCGAACGCCCGCCGTGGGACAGTTGCCCCAGGGGCGCGGCACAGCATAGTATGTCTGAGGAGCCGGGCCTTGAACCGCCCGCGGAGAATATCGCATGAGAAAACCAATGTCAGCCTGCATCACTTTGTTTATCCTGGCCGCCTGTAGTCCCCAGGCCCCTCCGATCGAGGAGCCGCCGGCAGCAGCGGCCATCGTTCCGGCAGGTGCGACGCTCGAAAAAGTCTTCACGCGCTCCTTGCCCATTCAAGGCGGTTTGACCGAAGGGCCGGCCGTGGCCCCTGATGGAACGATCTACTTTTCCGACATTCCCTTCGGCTCCGATAAGGGCAAGATCATGCGGTTCGACCCGAAGACCGGCCAGACCACCGTGTTCGCCGAAGACAGCGGCAAGTCGAACGGACTCACCTTCGACGCCAATGGCCATTTGATCGCAGCCGAAGGCGCCGATCAAGGCGGCCGCCAAATCTCGCGTTGGAATGTAGAGACCGCTGAAAAGACCGTGATCGCCGGCAAATACGACGGCAAGCGCTTCAACGCCCCCAACGATCTGACACTCGACGCAAAAGGGAGAGTCTACTTCAGCGACCCGAGATATTTGGGCGCGGAACCCCGCGAACTGGAGCACATGGCGATCTATCGTGTCGATGTGGATGGCACGGTCGTCGAGGTCACACACGAACTCGAAAAGCCGAACGGTGTAGCGCTAAGCCCCGACGGCCGTACGCTTTACGCCGCCGACCATAACAACGGCAGCGAACGCATCACCGACCCTGATGCGCCCGCGGGTGTGCACGGCGCCATGAAAATCTACGCCTTCCCGCTCGGAGACGACGGTCTGGTCAGCGGCCCGAAGAAAACGCTCGTCGACTTCGGCAAAGAAGCCGGGTGCGACGGAATGACCGTGGATGAGAACGGAAACATCTATCTCACGTCAAGAGGTCTGAAGCGGCCCGGCGTCATGATTATCAATCCCCAGGGCGAGGAAGTCGGTTTCATCCCCGCCGGCCCTGAAAACCAGACCGACCCCGCGAACGCTCAGGGTCTGCCGAGCAACGTCGAGTTCGGCAAAGGAGACGAGGCCAACGTCCTCTATGTGACCGTGGATTTGAGCCTGTACCGCATCAAGCTAGGCGTCAAGGGATATCACCCCTTCTAGAACGACACCTTTCACGCCAAACTCACATCCCGAGCCAAGCGCCGGGCGTAGATCCGGCGGCTCCAGGCCCCAGCCGGCGAAAGGCCCCGAATGGGGCCCAAGCAAAGCGAGCCCATGGCCCTAGTGGGTTCCTCAGTCCCACAACACACCGCCCTGGAACGGACGGCACAACATGCCCCCGAGCAACGGCAACGCCCCCCCTCAATTCGCGCTAGAATTGGCCTGAGTTGATCGGCCAAACCATCTCGCACTACCGCATCACTGAAAAACTCGGTGAGGGCGGCATGGGTGTCGTCTACAAGGCCGACGACACGTCGTTAGACCGCCCCGTCGCTCTGAAGTTTCTCGCCGCCCATCTCGTTTCCGACGATGATATCCGCAAGCGCTTTGAACGCGAAGCCAAGGCCGCCGCCGCTCTGAACCACCCGAATATCTGCACCGTTTACGAGATTGCTGAAGCCAACGCCCGCACCTTCATCGCGATGGCCTTCCTCGAAGGCGAAGGCCTCGACAAGAAGATCGAGGCCGGCCCGCTGAAGCTCAAGGACGCCCTCGACATCGCCATCCAAACCGCCCACCGCTCACGAGAAGAAGATCGTTCACCGCGACATCAAGCCGGCCAACTTGATGGTCACCGGCTCGGGGTCCAAACGACTCGTCACCATCATGGACTTCGGTCTCGCCCAACTCGCCGACCGCTCCAAGCTCACCCGCACCGACGAAACCATGGGGACCGTCACCTACATGTCCCCCGAGCAAACCTACGGCATGGACCTGGACCACCGCACCGACATCTGGTCGCTCGGCGTTGTGATTTACGAGATGGTCACCGGCCAACAGCCCTTCAAGGGCCACTACGACAAGGCCGTGATGTATTCCATCACCAATGAACAACCCGAGCCCATCACCGCCCTGCGCACCGGCGTCCCCATGGAACTCGAACTCCTCGTCACCAAGTACCTAGCCAAAGACGCCGACCGGCGCTATCAAAGCACCGCCGATATGGTCGTGGACCTCGAGACGCTCAGCGACAAGTTCAAGTCCGGCAAGTCGATTATCATGCCCGCCGCTTCGGCCCCATCCGTAGGGGCACGGCATGCCGTGCCCGCGGTAGTGACCGGCACTCATGCCGGTCCCACTCAACCCCAACCTGAAAGCTCATCCCTATCCGGCCCCCTCGCAAAATACCGCATCATCGAGGATGCGCAGGCAACCGGCGACGTCATCCGCTACCTAGCCGAAGACACCGAGCTACATCGCTCCGTCGCCATCCGCGTTTTGCCGCAATCATCCGAGCACGAGATTGAGCAGGCGCAATCCCGGAAACAAACCACGCTTCTGGGGACTACCGCCCTGGCCGTGCTTCTCGCGTTGGCCTTCGCCTTCTTCCCGCTGTTCTCGCCTGCCCCCGCCACCGAGGCCCCCGTGCGGCGCTTCACGTTAGCGACCGACTCGGCTCCGGTTTTTCCCAGCGTCTCGCCCAATGGCCGGCATGTCGTCTATCTCACGGGCGCCCTAACCAATCAGAGCGTACTTTGGGTGCAAGACCTTGACCAAAACCAGCCGCGTTCGCTTGTGGGCCCCACCGATCTTGGACTGTTGACACCTTCCTGGTCACCGGACAGCGAGTTCATTTGCTTCCGGTCGGGAGACGAGCTCAAGAAGGTGCCTGTTTCCGGTGGCCCGGCGGTGACCCTGTGCCAGGTGAGCGGCGCCACGTGGGGCGCGAGTTGGACGCCCGATGGGCGCACGATCATCTTTGACATGGCCAACAAACTCCACAGCGTTTCCTCTGGTGGTGGCAAGCCTGAACCATGGCTCGAATTGGAGGAGGGAGTCCGCGCCACCAGGCCTGCGTTCTTCTCGCCCGAAACCGGCATCACGAAGCTGCTCTACGTGGAAGGAGAGGGGGCCAGCAGTCAAATCATCGCCTTCGACCGCGGCTCCGGGCAGCGCGAGACCCTCGCGGCCGGGGACTGGCCCGTCTACGATCCCAGCGGCCACGTCGTCTACCAAGGCATCGACTCCTCGGGCCTCTGGGCCGTGCCATTTTCGGTTGACACGATGAAAGCAACCGGAAACCCGTTTTCGATTGCTCAAGCCAGCGCCATGTCCAGCATTGCGCAAGATGGGACGCTGGTTTACCGGGAAGGGCGATATGGGCCCCCACCCAGGCGCTTGGCCTGGCGGGATCGCGAGGGAGCCCCTTTGGGAACGATCGGCCAGTCGCAGAATGGTATTAGGTATCCGGCGCTCTCGCCTGATGGGAAACGGGTTGCCGTGACCGATGGGACAAGGGGTGGGGACATTTGGATTCATGAGGTCGGCCGGCCCGTCAGAACACGCCTGACGACGGACGACGCAGCTGACCTGTGGCCGACCTGGTCGCCCACGGGCGACCGCATTGCGTTCACGTCAGGGCGCACCGGAGAACACGACATCTATGTAAGGCGCGCGGACGGCTCGGGCGAGGCAACCCCGTTGCTCTTGACAGAAGGCACCGCCGAGTATCTGACCGACTGGTCGCGGGACGAAAAGACTCTGCTCTTTTTCCGCAGGCTCCAGGGAGTGGGTGGCACAGGTATTGGAGACATTTTCTACCTGCGGCGTAAAGACGATGGCAGTTATGAGGAGTTCGCTTTTCAGACGAGCCAGTTTGAAGAAATCGCCCCTCAGTTTTCGCCCGACGAACGCTTCATCGCCTACGTGTCGAACGAGTCAGGAGAGCGTGAGATCTATATTCAGGCATTTCCCGAAGGGGGAGATAAGCGTCGAGTATCAGTGAATGGCGGTTCCCAGCCGCGCTGGCGGGCGGACGGCAAGGAACTCTTCTATGTGGAGCGCGACACGTTGATGGCGACGCCCGTATCGACGGCCCCCTCACTCACGGTGGGTACACCGGAAGCCCTGTTCTCCGCCCCGGGTTTGACTACAGAGGGTAACAATCTCCTTGGCTATGATGTAGCGCCCGAAGGCGATAAATTCGTCATCGTGGAGATTGGGGAAGCCGACACCGAAGCCCCACCCGTCATCCGCGTCGTCCAGAACTGGTACGAAGAGTTCCGCGCCCGCCAGCAGGAGTAGCGCCACCGCGATCGGCCCTGCGCAACACTCGGACTTTTGCCCCCCCCCACAAGCACAGGAAAATAGCCCAGGGCGATCAGCCCTGCGTTACAACTCGGACTTCTGCCCCACACGAGCAGAGAAATCAGCCCAGGCGATCAGCCCTGCGTTACACTCGGACTTTTGCCCCACACAAGCAGAGAAATCAGCCCAGGCGATCAGCCCTGCGTTACACTCGGACTTTTGCCCCACAGGGGCAGAGGAAAATAGCCCAGGGCGATCAGCCCTGGGTCAAGGTCAACCACCACACCGTAAGCCCTG
>JAQBUE010000013.1 GCA_027624045.1 Acidobacteriota bacterium | reverse complement strand
GTTCCTACGGTCAAAGGTTTGTTCCCCGCTTCCTTCAGCTTCACCTCGCGGCTACGCCTTGCGGTTCCCGGTTAGCTCCTTTCAGCCAACTAGATTCAGCCCATGCTGGGCACACTAGCGTGGACCCCGGTTTTGGGGTCCGCGGCTTTTTTTCCTGCCAAACCAATCTGCCACTCGGCCAAGCAACAGAGCGCCGGATGTCAATCCGCCGGCCCGCGCCGCGATCCGGGAAACCCCTTCCGCGCCGCCCTGAAAAGGGTGAGCTACTCTTCGTCTTTCGGGTGAGTGAAGCCGATGGAACGTTTCTTCTTGGGCTCCGGCGACCAAAGCAACTTGTCGACTTGGTCGAAGAGTAAGGTGATCAGCCGATCGTGCCGGGCGACCTTGCGGGCTAATTCTTCGTTAGTTGCCAGCATCCGGCGAAGACGGACGAAAGCACGCATGATGGCCACATTGACCTCCGCAGCCTGTTTGCTTCGCAGGACGGAAGACAGCATGGCTACCCCCTGCTCGCTGAAGGCGCGGGGCGGGTAGCGCGGATTGCGATGCTTTTGGGAACCGGTCACAACCTGTGACCGGTTCAATGCTTCGACTTCCTTGGTGCTCAGACGGAAGCAGAAGTCCTTCGGGAAACGCTCGCTGTTGCGTGCCACTGCCTGATTGAGCGCTTTCGTCTCCACATGGCGTTGCGCCGACTGGCTGGCCTGCCCAAACGCCTACGATCCAGTCTGCCCCGCCGATTTCTTTCTCACCTTCTCGAGAGTCTTCTCCAACCGCAACTTCATCTCCCCCTCGCGCCACTCAAGAAACTCTTTCTCGACTCGATCACGTTCCTGCTCTTGCGAGGCCGCCGCTGCAGGGATAGTGATGTCGGCGAAGGTGATTCCCTCTTCCCTGCGATCAACGGTGACGATCTTGCCGTCGTTGACGATCAGCGTCACCCCAACGTTCGCCTCGACGATCGGAACGCCGTTCTCCTGGCCCCGGTTTAGGACGGCTTCGTCCTGCTTGAGACCGCGCGAACCCATGGAGGGAATCAGCAGGAAGCGGGCACCGTCGAGCACGGGGATGCGGGCCAGACTGGGATTCCAGCGGTCATTGCAGATCAGGATGCCCGCGCGGCCGAAGGGCGTATCGAAGGCGCGACTGGCACGCCCCAGGCGGTTGTACCACCACGCTTCGTCATAGCCTTCCGCGAACTGCATCTTGTGATACTTGCCGCGAATGAGCCCCTCGTGATCGATGAAGATGGCGCAGTTGTAGACGTCGTCTCCGATGCGCTCGGCCAGCCCGAAAACGAGCGACATCTCCAGCTCTTTGGCGAGATGCTGGAAGCGTTGGATGACGGGATCATCGATCGGGACCGCCACTTCCCGCATCTTTTCGGCGGGAAACTCGCCGGCGATGATTTCGTTGACGACGTAGCCTTCTAAAACGCCCTCGGGAGCCACGGCGATTTCAGCGCCCCCGAGCTTGGCTTCCCGGAAGGCTTGTTCGAGACGGTCGGCGTTGCCGTGCAGATCGAACTTCGTGGGGACAAACGAAATGGCGGCTACACGCACATTCAACGGAGAAGCCTCCAGGCGGGGTACGGCGCAGATAAGGACGACCGCCGAGACCGCCGCGACGATCCAAGGCGTGACTCGTCCCTTTGTCATACTCGACTGATCTCCCACCGCTTGAACATTCCCGATCAACGCTGCTGCTAATATACACCCGCGCCGGCCAAACCGAAGGCACGCACCGCCAGCCCGCGTCTCTCCACCTCACAATGTTAGAATCCGTCTGCCAAGTCGTCCACCCGGACCACGCTTGCCCATAGCATTTTCCAATCCAAGAATGATCCTGAAATGCGGTAGGTCGAGGCCGGGGACGAAACAATACCATGTCAAAACCCTACAACCGAAGACAATTTCTCAACCAAATCGCCGCAACCGGTGCCGCCGCCTCGCTCGCGGCCGCCGCCCCTCCAGAGCGCACCGCCAAACCGATGGACAAAGTCCGCATCGGTTTCGTCGGCGTCGGAGGGCGAGGCCGCGGTGACCTCGGCAATCTCTTGAAGATGGAAGGCGTCGAGGTCCGCGCCATATGCGACATCGTCGAGGCCAACGTCGTTCGCGCCCAGAAGATGGTCACCGATGCCGGCCAGGTGCAACCGGAACCCTATTCGCGGGGCGAAACCGACTACAAACGCCTCTGCGACCGCGACGATCTCGACCTCGTTTTCACCGCGACGCCCTGGGAGTTGCACACGGCGGTCTGCGTCGAGGCCATGAAGAAGGGCAAGCACGCCGCCAGCGAAGTCCCCATCGCCACAACGCTCGACGAGTGTTGGGAACTCGTTGAAACTTCCGAGCAGACCGGCCGCTACTGCATCCAAATGGAAAACTGTAACTACGACCGCGTCGAGCTCATGGTGCTCAACATGGTTCGCCAGAACCTCTTTGGCGATCTCATCCATGCCCGCTGCGGCTACTTGCACGACCTGCGCGCCGGCAAGTTTAACGACAGCAACGGCCGCAAGCTTTGGCGGTTGCAGCACTCCCTTCGGCGCAACGCTGATCTGTATCCGACGCACGGCCTCGGCCCCGTCGCGCAATGCCTGAACATCAACCGCGGCAACCAGTTCGATCACATGGTCGCGATGAGCTCGAAGTCCCAAAGCCTGCATGAGTATGCCGCCGCCGAATTCGGCACTGACAGTCCGCAGGCGAAGCTCGATGTCGCTTTGGGCGATGTCGTGACGTCATTAATCCGCACCCGCGCCGGCCAGACCGTTCTCGTCACCCACGACACCAACACCCCCCGCCCCTACAGCCGCGACTATTTGATTCAAGGCACCAAGGGCATCGTGCAAAAGTACCCCGAAGCTAAAATTCACCTCGACGGCAAGAGCCCCGGACACGACTGGGAAGATCTCATCGCCGCCTACGCCGACCAGTTCGAGCACCCTCTCTGGCGAGCACTCGAAGAGCGAGCCCAAGGTTCCGGCCACGGCGGCATGGACTTCGTCCAGGCCTATCGCCTCATCTACTGCCTGCGGAACGGCCAGCCTCTCGACAGCGATGTCTACGACGGTGCGGCCTTGAGCGCCGTGACCGAACTGAGTGAACGCTCGATCGCCGCGAACAGCAAGACCGTCGACTTCCCGGACTTCACCCGCGGTAACTGGATAAGCCGCAAGCCGTTGGGCATTGTTACGGCATAGCAGAGTTACCGCATAGCAGAGAAAGCGGGAGTGATCTCCAGACTGAGACCGTCATGGCTTAACGGCCTAAGGCCAGCCGGTCCGCCAGGGCCGGAGGCAGGCCCGCATCACGAATCTTCTTCTGCGCGGTGGCGAGGTCGTACGCACAGCGCCGAAACTCGACGACACCGCTCTTGGAGTTGTAAAGAGCGTAGGCCGCGAGAGGGTTCAAATCTCGCGGTTGGCCCACTGAACCGGGATTGACCAACTGCCCGCGCTCGGGCCGCAATCGCAGCTCGCTTCCGGCGGGCTCGGACGCGTCAGGCTCGAAAGCCGCCGGCTTCGATTTCTCTCCCGCCTGCCACAACAGAAAGCCGCCTTGCACGTGGGTGTGGCCGAAGAACACGGGCTTGCCTTTGGCGTTAACGAACTGCAGCACCGTATCGCGTGGGTCCAGCAGATATTCGTCTTCATCGAGAACGGAGCCGTGGACCATCAGGAAGCCATCCTCCTCGACAGGCCCTTTTGCAAGGCCGCGCAGAAACTCGCGATTCTCCGCTGTAAGCTGTTCCAACGTCCAGCGGGCGGCCTTCGCGGCGACGGGATTGAACAGCACCGGGTCTTCGAGCCCGCAACAGACCTTATCGTGATTGCCCCGAATCACGTTCGCCACGTTGTCCCGCACCCATTCAGTCACCGGATTCGGGTCGGCACCGTAACCGACTACATCGCCCAAGCAAACGATCGTCTCGTACTTTCCCTCGGCATCTTCGAGCACCGCTTGGAGCGCTTCCCAATTGGCGTGAATGTCGCTGACGACGAGGTATCGCATGGTTCGGAAGTCTTGAGGGCTTGTTAGGCCGGCGTGTTCTAAGTTCGGCGTATTCTAAGCGCGGCGTAGGCGCAAGAGCGTAATTTCCGGCATCGCCCCGATCCGCATCGGGAGGCTCACGGTTCCAATGCCCCGGCTGACGTACAACGCGGAGTCGCCGCGGCGGTATTCGCCAGTGACGAACGGCGTAAAGAATCGCCCAGGGTTGGCCCACTGCTCGATAATCTCAACCGTAATCTGGCCGCCGTGCGTGTGCCCCGAGATCACAAGATCATAACCCAGATCGGCCGCGACAGGGAAAACGTCCGGGTTATGCGAAAGCAGCACATTGAGCACGCCCTGCTTGATGAGATCCTGTGCGCCTTCGAGGTAGGGCTGCTTGCTGCGTTGATAATCAACGCCGGCAAGATTCAGCTCGGCATTCCCAAAACGGAGGGTCTTCGATGTCCCCCTCAGAAACTCGATGCCCCGAGCGCGGCCATAGGCCTCGGTGAATCTCTCGCAGAGCGAATACATTTCGTGATTTCCCATGCATCCCCAAATGCCCGCGTCGGCCCGCAGTCCGGCTAATGCCTCGATACAGGGCGTGAGCGGATCATTGGGCCTTGTAATCAGGTCCCCCGTCACGAGCGCTATGTGCGGCCGTGTCTCATTCACCATCGCGACGACGCGCTGGACATCCCGCAGGGTAAGAAATGAGCCGCAGTGAAGATCGCTGACTTGCGCCAGCCGCAGACCATCGAGATCAGCGGGGAGCCCGCGCAGGGCTATGTCGATCTCCTCTACTTCGATTTGCTTGCGGCCCGCGAACGTCCCATAGCCCGCGATCACAAACGGCGCGACGGCAGCCGTCACAAAGGCGCGGCGCGAGGCAGGGCCGACTGGAGCGATGAGGCCGAGCGACCCGTCCGCGACCCCGGAAGCCGCGCGAGACCCGCCGCGGCGTTCCATCCATCGCCAGAACTCATGTCCAAGGAAAACCGCGTAGGCGCCGAACAGGCCCACAACCCAAACCGCGCTCGCCAGCTTCCATGGCACGGGCGCCGTCCAGTCCAGGAAGCGTGTATCCCATTCCATGAGCGCCGACGGACCCGCCAGCAGCAGTCCCGTTAACAGCGCGGCCCCCGCCGCCCATCGGCTCCAAGGTGCTGCCGGCAAGTGCCGCAATACGAACAAGCCGAGATGCAGGTGTGCCAAAACAACGATGAGTTCAACCGCCCTCAGCGCGATCTCGAAACTAAGTGGGTGCGAATACGGATACATGGCCAAGCCGTGTGCAAGCACGCGCGTCTCTTATGTTCGCGGAGAAGCGTTCGCTGCGTCCATCGTGGAACGTCTCAGATCTACGTTCGGGAATGCCGCAAGCGGCACCCAGTCGGCACCTAGACGGCCGCCACAGTCGGAGGTTGCAGCCGAACAGGTACTCATAGGGTTATATATCGGCGTTTGGCTCCAGGAGTTGATAGCAACTCCCCTAGCGCTCGGGCCGCGCTATGTGCGTGATGACGGACAAGGCCGCAATCGCCGCGGTCTCGCAGCGCAGGATCAACCCGCCCATTCCTGCCCGCCGGTAACCGGCCGCCTCCGCTAGGGCGACTTCGGCATCCGTCCAGCCGCCTTCAGGGCCGACCAGCAACCGGAAGGGTTGCCCGCATGTCCGCGCCAAGACAGCGGCAAGCGGATCGCCGCCCGGGTGCAACACGAGCCGCGCTCCGGCGGCCTCGCTGCTGAGCAAGGCGTCAAGCCCGAGTGGGTCGTCGACAACCGCGGCAGCCATGCGCCGGGACTGCTGAGCAGCTTGTTCGGCGATACGCCGCCAGCGCTCCAGCCGCTTTGGCGCCGCCTTCACCAAATGGTTTTCGCTGCGCTCGGCGATTACCGGAATCACTCGGCCCACGCCCAGTTCAGTCGCCTTCTCGAGCGCCCACTCAAAGCGCGGAAACTGGAACAGGGCGATTTGTAGCACGACCTGCGGTGTCGGATCATCCAGAGCCGGCAGCTCCTCTTCCACGACGAATCGCACGCGCCGCTGAGCGGCATCGGTCACCCGCGCCCGGAACAAGCGGCACCCATCGGAGAGCTCGACTTCCTCGCCGGTCTTGAGACGAACAACGCGCGCCAAGTGATGCGCCTCCGCTCCTTCGACCTCGGTCTCCCCGTCCCGCACATCATCAACAAACACTCGCCGCAACGCCATTGCTGGTAATCATAGCCGGATGGGAAGGCCGTTTTGCGAGACCCTCACCCTTAGGCCGGAAGCGCCAGCTATAATCAGGCTACTTCGGCCCCGCCGCGCCTGCCTGCATGATCGCTTCCCTCCGAGGAAAACTGCTTGAAAAGCAACCGAATCGCGCCGTGATCGATTGCGGCGGCGTCGGCTACGCCGTGATGGTGCCGGTCTCGACTTTCTCGCACCTCGGGGAAGTCGGCGAGCAAGTCACCCTGCTAATTCATACCCATGTCCGCGAGGACGCGCTCTCGCTGTACGGCTTCCTTGGCGAGCGGGAGAAAGACCTGTTCGAGAAGCTTATCGTGATCAGCGGCATCGGTCCACGCCTGGCCATCACGATCCTGTCCGGGCTCCCCACCGCTGAGCTGCTCGACGCCATCCGCGCCGCTGACGCACAACGCCTGACCCGTATTCCCGGCGTCGGACGCAAGACCGCTGAGCGCATCGCCCTGGAACTTCGCGAGAAGCTCGGGCCCCTCGGCGAGGATGAGCTTCCTGATGGCGTCACGCTTCTCGGGGCCATCCAACGGGACGTTATCTCGGCCCTGCTCAACCTGGGATGCAATCGCGACTCCGCCGACAAGGCAGTACGTAAAGCAATTGCCGACGGCGTCGCCCCCGAGTTCGAGCCTCTCTTTCGGCGCTCGATGGAGTTGATGAGCCGCTAAGCTGAAAGCCATGCCGGATCAGCGCATCGTCTCGCCGGAACCCGAAGACGAGGACCGCCAATTCGATATAACGCTGCGTCCGAAATCCCTGGCCGATTTCGTCGGGCAAACCAAGCTCAAGGAAAACCTATCCATCGCCATCGAGGCCGCCCGCGGCCGCGGCGAAGCGATGGATCACGTGCTGCTCTACGGGCCGCCCGGCCTAGGCAAGACGACACTCGCCAACATCATCGCCAACGAACTCAATGTGCGGGTCGATCTGACGTCCGGGCCCGTGCTTCAGAAGAAGCTCGATCTGACCGGCGCTCTCACCGCCATGGAAGCGCGCCAAGTCTTCTTCGTGGACGAGATTCACCGCCTGTTGCCCGATGTGGAAGAGATGCTCTACGCCGCGCTGGAAGACTTCCGCGTCGACCTGATGATCGGGGCCGGACCTGGCGCGCGCACGCACTCTATCCCGCTGCCGCCCTTTACTGCCATCGGGGCCACGACACGCGCAGGACTGCTCTCGGCGCCCCTGCGGGGACGCTTCGGCTTGACGCTGCGGCTGAATCCGTATGACGTCGCGGACCTAAAGAAAATCGTCTTCCGCTCAGCCGGCATGCTCGAGCTCGAAATCGACGAAAACGGCGCGACAGAAATCGCGCAGCGCAGCCGCGGCACGCCACGCATCGCGAACCGGCTGCTGCGCCGCGTGCGCGACTATTCGCAAGTCCGCGCGGATGGAACCATCAATCAGGAAACAGCCCGTATTGCCCTTGACCTGCTGGAGGTCGATCCGCACGGGCTCGACGAGATCGATCAGAAGGTCATGCGAACCATCCTCGGCAAGTACGCCGGCGGGCCGGTCGGGCTCAATACGATCGCCGCGTCGGTCGGTGAAGATGCCAACACCATCGAAGAAGTCTACGAGCCCTATCTGATGCAGCTCGGTTTTCTCGATCGCACGCCGCGTGGCCGCGTCGGCACCCGTCTGGCGTTCGAGTATTTTCGAATTGAGATGCGTCAAGGCCCGCAAGTGAACCTAACTTTTTAACCTCAGCTTCCAGTGGCGTGGTCTTGCGTTAGGATTGAGACCAGTGATGGGGCGCACGGTCGAATCGTATTCCGGGTGCCGAGCCGATGAGGCTCCGCTGCGATTCATGTGGGACGGCCGGAAGGTCGCGGTGCGCCGGATTGCACGCCGCTGGCGTGAGCCGCACGCAGAGTGTTTTCGCGTCATTGGTGATGACGGGTTGAACTATGAGTTGCGTCTTTCGGACGGTCGCTGGGTTATCCGCTGCCGGAACCATGCCACGCGCTGAGCTTCGAGCCGCGGTAGTGCGTGGTTGCCTTTTTTAGTCCCGTAGGAGTGTTTGGGATGAAGCTTGTCTTTTCTCGCATACACGCGGCTTTGCTGATGCTCAGCCTGGTTGTTCTGTTGTTGACCGGGGCGTCAGTGGGGTGGGCTCAACAGTGGCCGACCACCGCGACGCTCGACGCCCTGATCGGCGAAGCGGTCGCGGACTCTGTTATTCCAGGGGCGGTGCTGGTAGTCGGTCATCGCGGGCGGATCGTGCATCGCAAGGCCTACGGCTTCCGGGCTCTGCAACCCGCGCAGGAAGCGATGACGCTGGACACCGTTTTCGATTGCGCATCGTTGACGAAAGTTGTAGCGACGGCTCCATCGGTGATGCAGTTGCTTGAGCAGGGCAAACTCCGCCTCGACGACCGTCTCACGAAACACCTGTCCAAGTTCGCCGAGGGAAAATCGGATATTCGGATTCGCGACCTGCTGACCCATTACTCGGGACTGCGGCCCGATCTGGACTTGCAGCCGGAATGGTCCGGTTACGAGACCGGCGTGCGCAAAGCCTACGAGGAAGTTCCCGTCGCGCCGCCGGGCTCGCGGTTCGTTTATAGCGACATCAACTATCTGCTTCTGGCCGAGGTCATCCGCGAACTCAGCGGATTGCGCCTCGATGAGTATGCCGCCAAGCACATTTTCGAACCGCTGGAGATGACCGAATCCCGCTTCAATCCCGAGAAATCCTTAGCGGGCCGAATCGCGCCGACCGAACGGCTGCAGACAGGCGAAATACTGCGCGGAGTCGTTCATGACCCGACATCGCGCTACATGGGCGGCGTAGCGGGCCATGCCGGACTTTTCTCGACAGCCGACGACCTCGCCCGATTCGCTCAGATGATGTCAAACGGGGGCCGTCTGGGCGCGGTGCGCGTGCTCAGCCCGCTAGCAGTTGCCCAGATGACATCGCCGCAGAGTCCGCTGGGTAAGACAGCGTTGCGAGGGCTGGGCTGGGATTTAGAATCGCCGTATGCTTCCGTGCGCGGCGACTTGTTTCCCGCTGGTTCGTACGGCCACACCGGGTTCACGGGAACCTCAATCTGGATCGATCCCGCGACTGAAACGTTCGTCATTCTGATGACGAATCGCGTGCATCCGAAAGCGAACACTTCCGTCGTCAGTCTGCGTGCCCAGGTTGCGAACATCGTGGCAGGCGGCATCGAGCAAGTCGACGCGGCCCGCATCCGGGGCGCATCCTTCGCGCGCTACGGTCAGGCCGCCGGTGCCGCGGCTCGCCGCCGTGGGGCAACAGCGCAGGTTCTCAGCGGACTCGACGTGCTGGTTCGCGATCAATTTGAACCGTTGCGCGGCAAACGTGTCGGTCTCATTACCAACCAGACGGGCATTGACCGCGAGGGACGCAGCAACATAGATTTGTTCTCGAAGGCCCCGGGAGTGACACTCGCCGCGATCTTCAGCCCCGAGCACGGACTCGAAGGCCGGCTCGATGAAGTGAGCATCGCTGACGGCAAAGGTTCAGGCTCGATTCCCGTCTTCAGCCTCTATCAGCCTGGACGCCGCAGGCCGACAGCCGAGATGCTTCAAGACATCGATGTACTGGTCTTCGACATTCAGGACATCGGCGCCCGTTTCTACACCTACATCACGACCATGGGGTACGCGATGGAAGAGGCCGCCAAACACGGCAAGCCGTTTTACGTGCTCGACAGGCCCAACCCAATCACGGGCTCGGTCGTGGAAGGCCCGCTGCTCGACGCTGAGCTGCGCTCTTTCATCGGCTACTTTCCGATGCCGATTCGGCATGGTATGACGGCCGGTGAGTTGGCGCGGATGTTCAACAACGAACGCTCAATCGGCGCCGATCTCCACGTGATTCCGCTTGAGGGTTGGAGCCGCGAACAATGGTTCGATGAAACCGGTTTGCCGTGGGTGAACCCTTCGCCCAACATTCGAACGCTGCAGCAGGCGATCCTTTATCCCGGTGTCGCAATGCTCGAAGGCTTGAAAAACTACTCAGTCGGCCGTGGTACCGACACACCGTTCGAATTCATCGGAGCAGACTGGATCGAGGGGCGCAAACTGGCCGCCGAGCTGAGAGGGAAGAACCTGGAAGGCTTGCGATTCTACGCCGCCGAACGAACACCGGGTTCGTCACGGTTCGCCGGCCGCGCGATCTCGGGTGTGCAGATTAACGTCATCGACCGCGCGACCGTTCGCGCCACGCACCTGGGATTGGAGATCGCGGCTGCGCTGATTCGCCTCTATCCAGATCAAGTTCGGCTTGAGGAAACCAAACAGTTACTCGGAAACGCGGAAACTCAGCAAGCACTACTGGCGGGGCGCGACACGAACCTTATTCGCGCCCGGTGGGATCGCGACCGGCAAACGTTTCTAGCCGTGCGCCAGCTCTATCTACTGTACTGAGGGTGTAGCGAGCGCGATTGGCTGGCCGGCTTGAGGCCGGCCGCCTCTCTCCAAATCGGAGTTAGTCTTCTTCGCCTTTTTTGCTGGAGGCCTGCAGTGTGTGACGGTCCTGGGCATCTTTCATCCAGGCCGGCGGGCGGCCACGACGCTTTCCACGGCCTCGAGCGAGTCGCTCCAGGGAAATGATGGCGTCTTCGATTTGCTCTCTCTCGTTTCGAAGTTCGACTAAGATCTTATTGACATCCATCTGAGATAACCTCCCTTTGCTTCCTTGCGGATCATTGCATTCGGAACCAGTTCGTATAATTGTCAGGTCCGTATCATCTTTCGACCAAAATGCTGAAGATCAATAGGCTCGTTCCGGTTTTAGAACAGATGATGCCGGTGAACCGCCTCTTTGAGCCCTTTATAGCAAAAAGAGAGCAGCTACGTCAACAATTTTGTTCTGGATTCAGAACAGGCCCTTTTGGAAAGCCAGTTCGAGGGGACAACTGACGGCGGCCGGGCTCAGGGGATGCTGGTGGTAGAAGGCCCGTGTGTGCTCTATTCGTCTTCTATTATGCACGCTCAGCGCTATTTTGCAACCGCTGATTTTCTCCAGCGCCAATAAAAGGGAATACCCAACGAGATCAGACCCAGCCCGCGCATGGATTCGCGCGGCGAGTTGATGAGCGTGGCGAGAACGAGCGCCGAAGCCAACACGATGAAAAGCGCCGGCACCCACGGGTAGCCCAGCGTGCGATACGGCCGATCGAGGTCAGGGCGCTTGCGGCGCAGCACGAAAACAGAAGACGCCGTGAGAGCGTACAGCAGATAGCTTGCGAAGATCACGTAGTTAAATAGCTCTTCGAACGAACCCGTCAGGACGAGGACAGCCGCCCACAGACTGAGCGCCAGAATCGCGACGTGCGGAGTTCGGTGACGCGGATGCACCTGGCTCGCGGCCGCAAAGAAGTATCCATCACGGGCCATGGCATAAGGGACGCGTGCGCCGGAAAGGATAGAACCGTTGAGCGCGGCGAAGATGGAGATCATGGCGGCAATCGCTACAGCGTCCTGCCCGCCTTCACCGAGAAAGCCGCGGGCCGCGTCACTCGCGACGCGATCGCTAACGGCAACCTCGGCGGCCGACAGGCAGTAGAAGTAGGCGACGTTCGTCAGCGCATAGATCGCCATCACGCCCATGACGCCATAGATCAACGAGCGTGGAATGTTCTTCTGCGGTTCGCGGACTTCCGATGACACCATGGTCAGGTTGTTCCATCCGTCGTAGGCCCACAGCGCGGCGACCAACGCCGCAAAGAATCCGGCCACGCCGCCCGTGTGCGCAACCGTCGACTGGAGATTCCCAGTGCTCCCTCCGCCCAGCATGGCGGCGAGCAGCACGATTGTGAGAATTAGGACAACTTTCAGCACGGTGACCGCGGTTTGGACCCCGCCACCCAGTCTGACTCCGAGGTAGTTCACCCAGCCCAGAAAGAAGATCAGGGCAATCGCGAACACTTGGCCGGAGGAAACAGTCAGCGCCGTCTCGCCCCCAACGAAAGGGATGCTAAAAATCGGTTCCCCTAGCGCCGGCCAGAAGTTCGCCAAGTAGTAGAAAAAGGCGGTTCCGAGTGCCGCGACGCTGCCGCTTTTAGCTACGAAAATTTGCGTCCAGCCGTACAGGAAGGCGGCGAACGGCCCATAGGCTTCGCGCAAGTAAACGTACTCGCCGCCCGCATGAGGAAGCGCCGCGCCAAGTTCAGCGTAAGTCAGCGCCCCAGCCAGTGAAAGCAATCCACCGACCAGGAAGACCGCCAACACCATCAACGGAGACCCGACGGCGTTGATCATCGTCTTCGGCACAAGAAAGATGCCACTGCCGATGATGGTCCCGACTACGATCGAGGCTGCTCCCCACGATCCCAGCGAGCGGAGAAGGGCGGGCTGGCCGCCCCGGCTAGCTTCACTCATCTAGAGGACTGTAACCTGAACGCTCAGGTCGTTGCCAGGGCCTGTTGGGCTAAAGGCGACCGGCGCAGAGCCCAGTAGGCGGTGCCGGCGAAGAAACCCGCGATCACGAATTGGACCGCATAGGACGCCGGCGCCGGCGCCAGGATGAACATGTAGAGAAACGGCGTCAGCAGCAGCGCCGAGAACGCCTGCACCCAGCGGTTCTTGATCTGTGCGTACACAATCATAGCCGCCGGCAGCAGCAGCGCGCAGTCCGATAAGTAGGCGTGGTAGCTGATCAACAGCCCGCCGCTCAGGGCCAGGGCCAAACCCTGCAGGAACGACGTACGCTTCGCCGCGAACCATGTCGAGACGACAATCACCGCTGTCAGCGCCATTTGCAGCGCGAAGCTCATCGGCGCATTCCGCAACAGGCCGTGAAGGTTCGGCATCTTAGAAGGATCGGGATGCACTCTACCGTCCGCCAGCGTCGCGATGTAGTCCATCGGCCAGCTCCAGCCCGATACGGCGAACGAGATCAGCATCAGAACCGTCCCCGACGCCACCAAACCCCGCAGCATCCCCCAGCGTCGCTGCGCCAGCATCAACACCGGAATAAGCGCGAATAGATGGTACTTCGAGGCGCACAACGCCAGAACGCATCCAGCCGCGAAGTCGCGGTCCTTCTGATGCAGTCGGGCGGCCAGCGCCACCCACAGCAGCAACAACGGGGTGTCCTGTCCGTTCATCAGCGATTGAAACGCCGGCAGCGAGAGCGCCGTAAATGCCATGGCATCCGGCCGTGAGGGGATCGTCCACAACAGAACGAACCCCACCAAGGCGCTCAAGCACAACACCACCCAGATTGCATAGGCCGTCAAGTAAGGCAGTTTCCCCAGCGGCCAGAACAGGGCCGCGTGGTACGGAAGACGGGTAAAGCGCAGCGAATCGTTCGTGCCGCCAACGTGCTCTTCTAGCAGCGCGTAGTTGTGTTCGGCGCTATAGAGGTACGGTGTGCCCAACAACTGCGTCCCGTTATAGAGGGGCGCGAAGTCATTTTTCCCCGCCAGGATAACGTCCTTGCCGGACATCCCCATCATGAACATCAGCGTCAAGCCCACGGCGCTGACGATCGCTTTGTCAATCCAACGATTCATGGTCGAAAACAACGAGAGGAGGCGTTTTAGATCCAGCGGAAAGACGAAGTATACCATCGCTCCTAAGAAGCTTTAATGGGGTTTTCGTACTAGTCCGCGCCTGCTGAGTAGTACCGAAGTATGTTCCGTTACACTTCAGAGTCAGCCTCGCGACACCGCGCGCCGGGCTGTTGTCATTGCACGATGGATCTGGAAACACCTCTCGAAACTCTGAAGGGCGTGGGAACTCAACGCGGCCGGCTGCTTGCCCGCAAGGGCCTGACCACCGTCGAGGACCTGCTCTACCACATGCCCTTCCGTTATGAAGATCGCGGCAACATCAAGCCGCTCTCCGGCATCTCTCTCGGCGAAACCGCCACGGTCATCGGCAAACTCACGGCCGCGCAGCTTTTCCAATCGCGCCGCACCGGGACGCGCTTGTTCGAAGCGCGCCTGCGGGACGATTCCGGCGCCGAACTTGTCGCCAAATGGTTTCGCGGCGACTACCTCAAAGACATCCTCAGCCGCGGCAAGAGCGTGGCGTTCTACGGCAAGGTCGAACGGGACAGCTTCTCAGGTGAAATCTGTATCTTTCACCCTGAGTTCGAGATTCTCGACGACGCTCAAGACGCGCAACTGCACGTCGGGCGCATCGTCCCGGTCTACGAAGCCCCGGGCAAAATGACGGCGCGCCAACTGCGCGGCTTGACCTATCGCTGCCTTGCGGCTTTTCCGGAACTCGACGATCCTCTTCCTGAAACCGTTCGCCGGCGCCTGGGATTCCCGAACCTTCTCAAAGCCCTCAACGACGTCCACTTCCCCGCCGGGGATGCCGACCTGCAGGCGCTGAAATCGTTCCGTTCACCCGCCCAAATACGATTGATCTTCGAGGAGTTCTTCTTCCTCGAATGCGGCCTGGCCCTCAAACGTCAGAAGGCACGGACCGCGCAGGGGATCACGTTCTCACTGAACGACCGGGCGCGCAACCAGATCAAGAAAATCCTTCCCTTTAAGCCCACCGGCGCTCAGAAGCGGGTTCTGAAGGAAATTGCCGGCGACATGGCGCAAGCCGCTCCCATGAACCGCCTGCTGCAGGGTGACGTGGGAAGCGGCAAGACGATTGTCGCGCTGGAAGCCGCCGTGATCGCCCTCGAGAACGACTATCAGGTAGCCGTGATGGCGCCGACGGAAATTCTAGCGACGCAGCACTATCTCTACTTCAAACATCTGCTTGAACCGGCGGGTTACCTTGTCGTGCTGCTCACCGGGTCGACAAAAGGAGCCGACAAGAAGAAACTCAAACGCGCCATTTCCGAAGGCCTCGCGCATGTCGTCATCGGCACCCACGCCGTGATCTCTGAAGATGTCGTGTTCAAGCGCCTCGGGCTCATTGTCATCGACGAACAACATCGCTTCGGTGTTATGCAGCGCTGGCGGCTGCTGCAAAAAGGCCTGCACCCCGACGTCCTCGTCATGACGGCTACCCCGATTCCGCGCACCCTCGCGCTCACGCTATACGGTGAACTTGACGTCTCAATCATCGACGAGCTTCCGCCGGGCCGCCGGCCCATCGACACGCGCGAGACGGCCTTCGCGGATGAACACAAAGTGTTCGAGTTTCTTCGCCGGCAGGTGCAAGCCGGACGCCAGGTCTATGTTGTTTGCCCGCTGATCGAGGAATCGGAAACAAAGCAGGTCGCCGCGGCGCAAGACGTGTACGAACGTCTCGCCAAGAAAGTCTTCCCCGATCTCAAGGTCGGACTGTTGCACGGCCGGCTTCCCACACCCGATAAAGAAGCAGTCATGGATGCGTTCAAACGCAACCAAGTCGGCATCCTTGTTTCCACCACGGTTATCGAAGTCGGTGTCGATGTGCCCAACGCCACGGTCATGCTCGTCCTGCACGCCGAAACGTTCGGACTCTCGCAGCTTCATCAGCTTCGAGGACGCGTCGGGCGAGGCGCCGAGCGCAGCTACTGTATTCTGATGTGCGGCGAGAAGAATGAAACGGCACGGGAGCGCATCCGCACGATGGTCGAGACGCAAGACGGCTTTCGCATCGCCGACGTCGATCTGCGACTCCGCGGCCCTGGTGAATTCTTCGGCACCAAGCAATCGGGGCTCCCGGCGTTTCGGGTCGCCGACATCATCCGCGACCGTGAACTACTCGAACTGGCTCGCGGCGAGGCCGCCGCCTTTGTAGAACATCCACCCGACAAAAAGCGGTTGATTCAGCTCGTGGACTATATCCGCGACAAGTGGCAACGCCGTTACGGTCTCGTGCAGGTAGGTTAAATTGGCTCAACGAAAACCAAAAGTAACAAACACCCCACCCCCGCCTCCGCCCGCGCCCTTGCGTGTCATCGCCGGGCGTTACCGGCGCCGCCACCTGCAGTCACTCCCCGGCCTGGCGACCCGTCCCATGCTCGACAGGCAGCGTGAAACTCTGTTCAATGTTTTGCAGAACGACCTCGAAGGGGCGGTCTTCGTGGATCTCTATGCGGGAACCGGCGCCGTTGGAATCGAGGCGCTCAGCCGCGGCGCGTCGCAGGTGTTCTGGGTCGAGTCGAACCCGCAAGCGGTCGCCATCATCCGCGCGAACCTGTCCACGCTAGGCATCACGGAGAATGCGGTGGTGCTTTCAGAGCTGGTCGCGCGTGTTGTTTCCGGGCTTACCGCCGACATCTTTTTTCTCGGCCCGCCCTACGAGGCGCATAAGGAATACGAACAAACCCTGTCCACGCTCGGTGAGCATCCACCGAAGCTCGTAATCGCCCAGCACGCCCGGGCCCACCACCTTGCCGCACAGTATGGCGAACTACACCGCTACCGCGTCATTCGTCAGGGGAACAACACTCTGACGTTCTACAAACCTGCACAGGTTCTACCGCCGACTCCGCAGCCAGCCGTCGATCGAGAACCCGCCGCCCCCGTGGGCGAACAGGAATAGGAACACAAAGCAATAGAGTGCGGCGAGTTCGCCCCGGTTCAGGATCGGCCAGAAGGCTTGCGTACCGTGTGCCATCCAGTAGGCCGCCGCCATCAGCCCGGATAGCACGAACGCTGCCTGCCGCGTGAAGATCCCCAGAATCAGGGCAATTCCGCCGAAAAACTCCAGTACGCCCGCCAAGCCTGAGAGTGACACGATCGATTCGACCGGCTCTTTCCCGAGAACACCGAACAACTTCTGCGCCCCATGCGGCGCGAGTAGGAAACCCGCCATGATCCGCAGCAGGTTCCCCGTGAATTCTTGCAGTTTCCTACTGTCCGCCATTCTTATCTCCCTAACCCTCCGATGAAGTTTGTTTGACCGCCAAAGCTATCATCCCGGCGGTAGACGCCGCAACTGCATAGCCGATCACCGTCCAAGGTAGGCGGCAAGGGCCTCCACGTTGCGGGCAAAGGTTTCCGAGCGGATAACCCTTTCCGGAGGCGCGATCTCTCCCTGAAAGACGCGCACAAAGTCGTCCTCCTTGATGCGGTGGACTTCGTCGCCGATCGTGATCGTCATGTCTTCGGCGGCGAACAGCTGCAGAATTCTGTTGGTGGGATCAACGACTCCCTGCTCGACCCAGGCTCCCCGCTCTGTAAGACTGGCGATCGCCTCGGCGGCACGCTCGCGAATCTTGTCCTCGGCAGGCTTCGCGTCACTGTCGCGGCTCCAAGGCGAAAGGCCGCTGAGGCTTTCAGGGCGACGCAGCGCGGCGGGATCGGCGTCTTTGATCCGCTCGTATTCGGCACGGATCGCCGGGAAGTTGTCACCACGAGTGAGCACGCCGTAGTGGGTGATGACCGATTCGTCGCTGTAGCTGACTTTGTAGCCGTCGACCAGGGCGGCCGAACGCCCCTCTACGTTCACGCGCGTGCCCTTGGTGATGTAGAGCGGCTTGTTTGTCTTGAGTTCGTAGAAACGCGCCATGCAGATCGATGCCGGCGGACAGGCCCGGGAGCGGTATTTCGAGGGGCTGTCGGTGGGCGGCAGGAAGGACTTCTCGTAATAGTCGAGGGCGCGGGGAATCGGCTCCAGGTATTTCTTCTTGCCGGTCTCCCCGTAGAGCAACAGCAGCGTTTTGAGAATCCCCTGCGATTCGCCGCCCGTGACCGAGGGCGGCTCGAAGATGCGAGCCCAGGCCGGGTGCATGCCGGCGTCGTATTGCTGCGCCCAGCCCGGCTGCGGATCGGGCATCTGGGCAAGCAGCATGAAGTCGCCACCCCGCTCGGCGGCGGCCTGGTATTTGGGCTCGCCATAGATGCGCGACGCTTCGAGCATCATGTCGATCACATCGGAAACGGAGTTGTCATTGAACGTGTAGTGGCCGCGATAGTCGGTGCCGGGCCACTCGCGCGACCACGATTCCGGATAACTCGCGCGCTTGACGGAGTGCTGAGCCGGGTCGGGGAATGTGCTGTAACGCTGCGGCCATGCGCCGTTCGGGTATTGCGCGTGGATGAGGCTGTCGAGGGCCGTGAGCGCGGCTTCGTGAATCGCATCATCCTTGAAATCGAGTTCGCGGTCCACGCGCATCATCACACGCAAGGCGGCTTGGGTGACGTTGTCGTCGAGTGTGCTGGCCGGGTGACCGCCTTCGGCGCCGCTCTTGACTGTGAATCCGTCGCAGTTGCCCTCGGCGCGGTAGGGGTAGTCTTTCCGCGCTTGCGGGTCGAACTCGATGATGTAGCTCCAGCCGCCCGAGCAAACCTGGCCGCGCACAAGGGCCAGCGCGGTGTCCCGCGCGGCGTCGAGGTAGAGCTGGTCGCCTGTCGCGGCATAGGCCTCCAGATACGCCATTCCGACCACCGGCGTGCCGGCGCGCTGTACGCTTGCCTGCGTCAGACCGCGCGCTTGTTCGGAGCGCCCATAGCTCAAATCTTCGCTGTAGACGAAGTGGTAAGCACCTTCGACCGAAACCTTGCCGCGGTAGAAGGCCGTGGCGCGGTGCAAAGCGGCGGCCGCCGTCTCAGGCGCCAGGGCCGCACCGTCCGGGTCCTTGGACGCCTGGGGCGCGCACGCGCCCAGAATCAGGAGTGCGCAAAGCAGAAGACTCGCAATGGGAGGGGGCAGATGCCGCGAATGGGAGCACAGTTGCATGGACGACGATTCTCCGGAAGATAGATGTGGAGCGCCGGCCCAGTATGTGCCTTGACGCGTCAGCGAGTCAAGGACGCGCTTCCCAACCCAACTTGAGCCGACCCTGCTGTTTTGTGTACATTGAAAGAGAGCTAGGGTCCACCGGGGCAGGTTTGGGAATTCGAAATACGTTACGGGCCTACCCGGGCATTCTCGACGCAAAGCGAGGATGTGAAAGCCCATCTCGCCAAAATTAATCTTTGCGGAAGGCGACTATGTCAGAGACTAATGGCATGGCGACGATCGAGGCGCGTGGCCTCAGCAAATTCTATGGTGAGTTTGCCGCCATCAGGGATGTGTCGTTCTCAGTTTCGCAAGGCCAAGTTGCCGCGTTTCTGGGACCGAACGGTGCTGGCAAATCGACAACTTTGAAGATCCTCACCGGCTACCTCGCCCCGAGCGAAGGTTCGGCGTGGCTCGGTGGCCTCGACGTGGCCACCGACCGCATCGAAGCCGCGGCCCGCATCGGGTATCTGCCCGAGAACGGTCCGCTCTATCCGGAAATGACGCCGCTTGAGTTGCTTCAGTTCTTCGGCGAGGCCCGCGGACTTGCGCCGGATCGCACCAAGCAGCGCATTGACGCCGTGGTGACGCAGTGTCATCTCGAAGCCGTACTTGAGAAGAGCATTTTCAAGCTATCGAAAGGCTATCGCCAACGTGTCGGCATGGCCCAGGTGTTGCTCCACGAGCCCGACATCCTGATCATGGATGAGCCGACCAGTGGTCTCGATCCCAATCAGATTCGGTACGTGCGGCAGTTGATTCGGGACCTGGGCGCGACCAAGACCATTCTCATCTCTACGCACATTTTGCAGGAAGTCGAAGCCATGGCCGACCATGTCATCGTTGTCAATGAAGGCCGCGTGGTCTTCGACGGCACGGTTAGCGAGATGGAAGCCGGCGAAAGCCTTGAAGCGGCGTTCTACCGCTTGACTGGTAACTCGACTGCCAAACCATCGCAAGCCGCCCCGAACGCTACAGCATCGCTGTCAGGGGCGCAGTCGGCATACGAACAACCAGCGGCAACCGCTCCCGCGGTGGCATCCGCGCATGACGCGGCCCCGCCATCCGAGGACGAGCGCCACGCCGAATCAACCACGAGCACTGAGGGAGGCGCCCTATGAACGAATCCTGGCGATTCCCGAAAGCCATTCTCAAACGCGAACTCACGAGCTATTTTTCGAGTCCGATCGGCTACGTCTTCATCACGCTTTTCGTTTTCTTGAGCGCGGTAGCTGCTTTCTGGCAGGGGGCGTTCTTCGCCAATAATCTGGCGAATCTCGATCCCCTGAATCGCTTCATGCCCTACCTGCTGGTCTTCCTGATCCCGGCGATCACGATGAGTCTGTGGGCGGAAGAGAAGCGCAACGGCACCGATGAGTTACTGCTGACCCTGCCCGCGACAGACAGCGACATTGTGATCGGCAAGTATCTGGCGGCTCTCGCGATCTACACCGTCGCGCTGGTCTTCTCGCTCAGCCACGTGTTCGTGCTGATGTGGCTCGGCAGCCCCGACCTGGGATTGATGTTCTCGACCTACGTCGGCTACTGGCTGATGGGGGCGGCGCTGCTGACCCTGGGCATGCTGGTTTCGCTGCTCACCTCGAATCTGACGGTGGCATTCATCTTGGGCGCGGCGCTGTGCGCCATCCCCGTGTTCATTCACAACGTCGGTGTCATCTTGACGGGCGGATTGCAGCGGCTCATTGAGGCCCTTTCGTTCCGGGAACAGTTCCAGGACTTCGCTTCCGGCGTCTTCTCTGTCTCGTCGCTGCTGTACTTTGTGACGTTCACGCTTGCGATGCTCTACCTGAACGTCGCGCTGCTGGGCCGGCGGCACTGGCAGACAGGCAAGGGCGCGGCGCCGCTGGGAAGGCACTATCTGGCGCGGAGCCTCGCGATGCTCGTCATCGTGGCCAGCCTTACGGTGCTGACCGGGAGGCTCGGAGGCCGCGTCGATCTCACGGCCGAGCGCCTGCACTCGCTGTCGGAGGAGACCGCCGGATTGATCGACGAACTCGATACGGAACGCCCCGTCTTCATCCAGGCCTTTATGAGCCGCGACGTACCCCGGCGCTATCTGCAAACCCGCAACAACATCGTGAACGTGCTGCGGGAGTTCAACGCACTTGGCGGCGGTGTCATCCAAACGCGCGTCATCGAAACAGAGAAGTATACACCCGAGGCTCGTGAAGCCGAAGAGCGTTACAACATCCAGCCGCGCCCAATTCCGATTTTCGAACAGACACCGGGCAGCCCGGATGAGATCTTCTTTGGCATCGCGTTCAGCCGCGGCGCGGAAGAATTCGTAATCCCGTTCTTCGACCCCGGCCTGCCCGCGGAATACGAAATCCTGCGTTCGGTGCGGGTGGTATCGAACGCCGCGAAGAAAAAAGTAGGCGTTCTCAACACCAAGGTCAACATGTTTGGAGGGTTTGATTTTCAGAGCCGCCGACAGTCGACGGATTGGTCCATTGTTGCTGAACTGCGCAAGCAGTATGAAGTTGTGAAGGTACCGGCCGATGCCGACTACCCGGGTGACCTTGACGTTTTGCTGGCCGTGCTACCGCACACGATCAGCGATGAGGAGCTTGAGCGCCTGACGAACTACGTCAAGGCCGGGAACCCGGCGCTGATCGTGCTCGACCCGCTGCCGGCGTTCAATATCGAACTCTCGCCGCAGATCCCGCCGCGCAACCCGTTTCAGCAGGGCGCGCCGCCTCCCGCGCCACCGACCGATGTGCAGCCGCTGCTTGACGTGCTCGGTGTACAGTGGCCGAAGGATCAGATCGCGTGGGATAAGTACAATCCACATCCGCAGATCGGGAAGCTGCCCGAAGAGATTATTTTCATCGGCGCGGGCAACAAAACCTCCGAGAGTCCGTTCAACGAACAAGACCCGGTCACGTCGGGCTTGCAGGAAGTTGTCTTGATGCACTCCGGTGTTTTGAAGCCCGCCGAGAGCGGTAAGACGGAGTTCATCCCGTTGCTCCGGACCGGCGTCGATTCCGGGCAATTGATGTGGATGAGGCTTGTGCAACAGACACTGTTCGGCGTCCAATTCAATCCCAATGTGCCGCATCAGCCCGATGCGGACAGCTACGTACTGGCGGCGCGCGTCAACGGCAAAGAGGGCGACAAGCCCGTTCATGCGATCGTTGTCGCCGATCTCGATCTGATGGGGGAGCAGTTCTTCGAGCTCCGCCGTCAAGGCGTCGAGAATCTCAACTTCGACAACGTCAGTTTACTTTTGAACGCCGTGGACTCGCTTGCCGGCGACGACTCCTTCATTGCCCTGCGCAAGCGGAGGCCGAAGCATCGCACGCTCGAAGCCGTGGAAGACCTCACTCGTGTGTACGAGGAAGCGCGGCTCACGGATACCAGAGAAGCCGAGGGAGTCGCCGAAAAAAGGCTCACCGAGGCCCAAGAGCGCCTCAATCAGGCCGTGGCGTTGCTGGAGTCGCGCACCGACCTCGATATCCAAACCAAGCGCATCATGATCGCCAACCAGCAGAAGGCCGAGAACCGCCGGCTCACCGTGGCGCGCAAGAACATCGAAGACGAAAAGCAGCGCGAGATGGAGCGGGCCAAGGCCGAGATGGAATCCTCGATCCGTGGTATTCAAAGCACCATCAAGGTGCTCGCGGTCGCGCTGCCGCCAATCCCGGCCTTTGCGCTGTTCCTGTTCGTTTCCATTCGCCGCTTGCGGCGCGAGAAGATCGGCGTCTCGCCCGACCGGCTTGTCGAGGAGAAACATTGACCGTAGCGGGGAATCCGTCATGAATGAACTTAAGACCACCATCCTGTTCGGTTTGACCGCCGTCGTACTCGCGGCCGCCGCGATCGTGATCGATCCGGGCGCCGCCACCCCTGAGATCTTCAGCGATCAGGGCGAGGTCTTTTACCCGAACTTCACCGATCCACAGGCCCCGAAATCGATCGAGGTCGTCGACTATGACGAAGAGACCGCGACAGCGCGGCCTCTGAAGGTGGAGTTTGCCGCCGCTAAGTGGGTCATACCGTCGCATTACAACTATCCGGCTGACGCGGAAAACCGTCTCGCCGATACAGCCGCCGCCCTGATGGAATTGCACAAGGACGCCATGGTGAGCGACCGCGTCGAAGAGCATGGCGATTACGGCGTCATCGATCCTCTTGCCGAGAACGAGGTGTCTCTCGAAGGGCGTGGCAAGCGCGTCACGTTGAAAGACGAGAATGACAGCGTGCTTTCCGACTTCATCATCGGCAAGAAGGTTGAAGGTAAATCAAACCGCAGCTACATGCGTATTCCGAGCCAGAAACGCGTCTACGAGGTCGAGACATCGGCTGACGTCTCCGCGAAGTTCGCGGACTGGATCGAGACCGACCTTCTGAAGCTGGCTTCGGGAGATATCCAAAAAGTTCTCGTCAACAGCTACTCGATCAACGAGATGCTTGGCCGTCTCGAAAACCAGGAGAGCCTCACGCTCACCAAGAAAGACGCCAAGTGGACCATGAGCGGCGGCGGCACTCCGAACGACGGCAAGGTGAACGACCTCACCGGCGCTCTCGACTCGCTCAAGATCGTCGACGTTCAGCCCAAGCCTGAGCACCTGACACATGACCTGCAAACGCAGCAAGGCATTACGCTCTCGCAGGAATCGATCATGTCATTGCGACAGAAGGGGTTCTTCATCACCCAAACGGGTCAACTCCTCTCGAACGAAGGGGAGATCATAGTCGACGCCAAGAACGGCATCCAGTACACCCTGCGCTTCGGAGAAATCGCCTCCAGTGGCGCGGCCGCCCAAGCCGCCGCCGGCAAGGAAGCAGAGAACAAAGAAGGCGCTGACGAGCAGCGCTATCTCTTCATCACCGTCTCCTACAGTGAGGCCCGCGCCAAGCAATACAACGACGGGAACGACCCCGACGGCAAGGGAAAAGCACTGGCCGACGAGCTACAGAACCGCTTCGCCGAGTGGTACTACGTGATCTCCGGCGCGGACTTCAACAAGCTTCGCCCGCGCCGCCGCGACCTGCGCGGCTAACCACGAACCGAGCCGTGGTCGCCAGGGAGCGGTCCAGGTGTCCGCCGAGGAGCATGTGCGGCAGGTCATTCGCGGCGAACTCATCGACCGCACCCCGACTTTTCAGAGTTCCACGCCCGTCTCCAGCCACTGACCCTTCTTCGCCGAATCCAGCACAGCCTCGCAAACCCGCTGCGTCTGGAGCGCGTTCCGGAAGTCAGGCTGCGTCGGTTTGCACGTCTCTATCCCTGTGACGAAGTCGGCCAGGGCATTCAAGAAAGTGTGCTCGTAGCCGATACACGTACCCGGCACCCAATACTTATCCATGTAAGGATGCTCGGAGTTCGTGGTGTGGATCTTACGCCAACCGGTCAGGTGATCCTCGGTTTTCTTGCCGGACTGTTGCTGCATGTATTCGAAGAACTGCAGATACTCGGGCTCTTCGAGATCAAAGTAGAGACTGCCGTCGGCGCCGTTCATCTCGAACGTATTGAAGTTCTTGCGGCCACGCGCGTAGCGGGTCGATTCAAACGTGCCCATCGAGCCGTTCGCGAACTCGGCGAGGAACATGCAGGCGTCGTCGATTTCCACCGGCTCGACTTTGCCCGTTTCGGCATGCCTGCGCTCCTTGACGAAGGTTTCTGTCTTGGCGGTGACGCGAGTGATCGCCCCGTTGAGCCACATCGCCGTGTCGATCGAGTGCGCCAGTAGATCGCCTGTGACTCCCGAGCCCGCGACGTTCGCGTCAAGCCGCCAGAGGCCCGCTCCGCCCTGAGGCACGTCTTCAGCGATTGTCCAATCCTGCAGGTACTCGGCGCGGTAGTGGAACGGCCGTCCGATGCGGCCTTCATCGACGATCTGTTTGGCGAGCGCGATCGACGGCACGCGGCGGTAGTTGAACCAGACCATGTTCGCCACGCCGGCCTTCTCGACGGCCTCCGTCATCTCCTGAGCCTCGGCTACGGTCATCGCCAAGGGCTTTTCGCAGAGCACCATCTTGCCGGCTTTGGCCGCGGCGATGGCGATGTCGTGGTGAAACCGGTTGGGAGCGGCGATGTCGATTAGATCAATGTCATCGGCTTCGACGACCGCACGCCAATCGGTCTCGACCCGCTCGTAGCCCCAATTAGCCGCAAACGCTTCGGCTTTCTCGCGCTTGCGGGCACAAGCGGCTTTGAGAACCGGCCGGTGCTCGACATCGAAAAAGTCGTTGAGGCGCTTGTAGGCGTTCGAGTGAGCACGGCCCATGAATCCGTAGCCGATCATGCCGACGCGAAGTTGTTTCGCCATCATCTCCCCCTGTCATGAGTCAAGAAACCCGTGCGCGGATCGTCTGCACGTATCGTCGCCACGTATCTTACCGGGGCCCCGGGTTGCGCCCGCCGGCCGACTACTGTCCCGGGGCGTTGTAGTAGAACTCTTCGCGGCTGATCTTGCCGTCGGCCACGGTATACCAACCTACCTCTACCATCGTCATGCGCTGGCCGGTCATCTTGGGCGTGACATCGAGGTTGAACTTGACAGCAAACCCAGCGTCACCGACGTAGGGCCCGGCGACCTCCAGACCGTGGACCTCGTGGTTTTCGGCCCACCACTGGTTCTTACCTCGGATGGCATCGATCCCCGACATCTCGGCGGGCATTTTCTCATTCCCAAATGCCTCAACGCTGACGATACTCTCGCCGTAGTACTGGTTGACGGCGTCCAAGAACTTGCCTTGTTTGCACAGGCTCACTAGACCGTTTGCGATATCCGCGACTGACATGGAACTCTCCTCCTCGAATGGATGAAACGAACACAAATCCAGCGCCGTTAGCGGCCTTGCCTGGGACAAGCGCAGGTGTTCACGAATTCAGCATCCTAGCGCGCACGTTGAGAGTGGTCAAGCCGCGAGAAACTCATCCAAAACGCAAGCAACCGTTCTCAATCACTCTGGGAGATAATGGGGTGCGATGCATCCGAACATCCTTTACAACGATCAGATTCACCCCACCGGCGAGAAGATTTTTACACCCGGCCAGATCGGTCTGCTTTCCGGCTGGGGCGTTTTTACGACTTTCCGAATCTACGACGGCATTCCGTTCGCCTACGAGCGTCACTGGGAAAGGATGGTTCGGGATGCGAGCCTGATGCACCTCGATCTGCCCCACGATCCCGCCGAACTGCGGGCAAACTTGCTACGTTTGATCGCGGCCAACGACGCGCGGGAAGCGAGCATGCGGGTGTGCGTATTTCGAAGCCAGGGCGGATACTGGGCCGGGCCGGGTTCCGATAACAAGTCCGACCTGGTTGCGCTGACGAACGACTTGCAGGGATGGGATCCGTCGGTCGCTCTCGATGTAGCCGAGCAGTGCCGCCATGCCGCCGCTCCCTTCGCCGGGACCAAGACACTTTCCTGGGCTTGGAATCTGGCCTTGGCCGAGACGGCGAACCGCGACGGCTTCGCCGAGGTCATTCTGTTGAATGAGCGCGGCGAGGTGGCCGAATGCACGTCGGCAAACATTTTTGCCGCAAAAGATGGCGTGACCTATACGCCGCCGCTCTCTTCTGGACCTTTGCCCGGGGTGACGAGAGCCGTCATGCTGGCGGAACTCGGTCTGCCCGTCGAGGAGAAAGTGCTCCGGCTCGACGATCTTTACGAAGCCGACGAGGTGTTTATCACCTCCTCGACCCGGGAACTCATGCCGGTCAGTCGAATTCGAGATCGCCCGATCGCACCCGGCGCCGACGGACCGTGGCCGGTGATGGGGAAACTGCGGCAAGCTCTGTCGGCCTACATCCGGCGATATATCGACGACGCCCGCCGTCAGGCCGCGTAGGGTGAGAAAACCAGCCTTACAGATGTCGGTTGACACGCCTGATATACGCCCCTAGAATTCGATGGATGGTCGGCTGGCGCTGTAGCAGCCCGTTCGGATAGCAAATGGATAAAAGGCGTCGCGAGCAATATCGGCGTAAGCTTGAGCAGAAGCAAAAGGACCTCGAAAGTCTCGTGTCCCGCATGGCCGAAGCGGGGCGAACGGCCGACGCCGGCTCGCCGGAAGATTCGGGCGAGCATGCCGCGAGTTCCTATGCCAAGGAGTTTCTGTTCCGCCAAAGTGATTCTGAGCGTGAGACGCTGCATTTGGTGGAAAAGGCGATTGAGAGGACGACGTCGACGGCTTTCGGACGCTGCCAGTCCTGCAACGAGATCGTTGACAAGAAGCGTCTCGATGCCGTCCCCTGGGCCCGCTATTGCCGCTCGTGCCAGGAAGCTGAGGAGCAACAAAACTCCCTTGACGCGGGCTAGTAATATAAGAGAGTCAAGATTGTCTCTTCGTGAGGCGAGGTGAGCGTTCTCGAGTAGCGACACGAGTTGGAAATCGATCCTAGCGTGGCCTGTTCCCGGGAATCCGTTCCAGGGATGGTTCGCTGTCCTCGTCCCCGATCAGTGTCGGTTGTGTGAACGCCCGCTGATGCGCTTCGGCGCGGTGCCCGTGTGCGCTGCCTGCCTTCATTCTCCCGCACCCCTTCTCGAAGACCATAGTTGCGACCTGTGCGGGTTGCCCTTTGAAGAAGCAGCGGCCTTGCAAGGCACGAAACGCTGCGGGGCCTGCTTGGCCGAGCCTCCCGTGTTCGACCGGGCGCGCGGCTTCGGCGTTCATGAAGGCGAGTTGCGGCGGCTCATCCACCTGCTTAAATACGACCGCATGCGTCCGCTCGCGAAGCCTCTCGCCGGGATGATGGCCACGGTGCTGGCGTCGCTTCCGGTTCCCGATCTGGTCGTTCCCGTTCCGCTGTATCGCGCTCGGCGCTGGCGGCGGGGTTTCAATCAGGCGCTGGCTCTGAGCGAAGAACTCGGGCGTCAAGCGGGGATTCGCTGTGAGGCTCGCGTTCTGCGGCGGATACGGGCCACGCAGCCTCAGGCTGGGCTTTCGTATGCTGAGAGGAAGCGTAACGTCGCCAACGCCTTCGTCGTCCGTCAGCGGGACCGCGTCGCGGGCAAGACCGTTCTTGTCATTGACGACGTCATGACGACGGGCGCGACGCTCGATGCCTGTGCGCGCGCTTTGAAAAAAGCCGGCGCTCGGTCGGTCTTGGCGCTGACAGCGGCTAGGGCGAAGCGGCGGATACTGCCAGTTCATGTAGGGCGAGTACAGCAAGCGAAACCAAGGGCAGCGACATGACGATCAATGGCAGCCTGCTGACAAGCCCTGTCCTCGTACTGAACGCCAGTTACGAGCCGATCAACGTGTGTGTCGCGCGCCGCGCACTGGTGCTGATGCTGAAAGGCGCCGCATCCGCCGAGGAGCTGTCTGGCGATCAGATCCACTCACCCTCGCGCGCCGTTACCGTGCCATCGGTGATTCGCCTGCTCGAGTATCGGCGGATTCCGAGGCAAACGCGGTCCCTGTCCCGTAAGAACATTCTGGTCCGCGACCGCTACACCTGTCAGTACTGTAGTGAGATCTTCGCGGCGGGCGAGTTGACGCTCGACCATGTCATGCCGCGTTCGCGCGGGGGCCCCAGTAGTTGGGAGAACTTGGTGACTTCCTGCAGGCGGTGCAATAACCGCAAAGGTGACCGGCTGCCCGACGAGGTCGGTATGAAACTAAAACGCCGCCCGCGACCGTTTAACTTGCACACAAGCCGCAGCCTGATGCGATTGCTAGGCAACAACCAGCAGACTTGGCGCAAATACCTTTTCTACTGACCTGTTTCTACGTTGGTTAGCCTACTCCGGGTCTGGTGAAAAACGCCGATAATGTTGCTATGTCCCGCTCCGCGGTGATCCGCGATGAGCAAGGCGCGGTCTCCTTGCAACCTTGTCTAAGTTCGCGGCCCGAGGAACGGCTGCGGTCGTTCGTGCTGTCGCTAGGGCTGCACGTTGTGCTCGTTGCCGTGCTGGTTTCGGTAGATCTACCGGGTCGCCCCTCCGCGTTCAAGATGCGAACGGCGGAAGATCTCCTGGCGGACAGCCAGATCCGGGTCACCCTCTTCACGCCGCGGGAAGAACTTCCAGCCGTCACACCGACAGCCGAAACTGCGAAGCGAGTAGGCGCAAAGCAGGCGCGGGAGCGTTTTCGGCAAAAGATTATTGCCGACGACCCGAATCCTCAGAGCTTGCGCCAGAAGATTATCGGCGCCCCGCCGGACATCAAGATTGAGCACGACATCCCTTCGCCGAACTTGCTGGCCTGGAACGCTCCGCAAGTAAACCGTCTGCGTTTTCAGATCGAGCCGGGTCGTGACGCCACACCGCGACGCGAGGCGCTGCGCCCCGAGGCGGCGCCGGAACTCCAACCGCTCCGGCAAGCCGTTCCCGACCTGCCCGCTGCCCCCGGCCCTCGTTTGCGTTTCCAGTACGAGCGGCGGGCTGAATCCGCGCCCGCTCGTCAAGCGCTCGCTCCCGAAGCGGCCCCTGAACTTCGGGCAGCCGCCGCCAAAGTCGATTTAGCGAACCTGCATCAGCCGCCACTGCTCCGCTACTGGGCGCCGGAGATAGGCCCGCAGGCCGCGCCTGCGAAGCCGGCCCTTCCGAACGCCACCGCGCCTAACCTGATCGCGGGGCGGCAAACCGTCGATCTGGGGACGATTCAGCAACAGCCGCGGCTGCGCTATCAATCCTGGGCTGACAAGCCCGCCGCGCCGAAGCGGGGCGCGCTGACACCCGGCGAAGCCGCGCCACTGATCAATGGGTCCGATGGCCTCGGTGGTAGCGGCTCCGCAGCCGGAGTGGCCGCGCTCGCGGGTCGTGATTCCCTTGCGGAGACAGTGAAAGCTGGTTTCGCCGCGACCAAAACCCCGCCCGCCGCGGACGGCCCCAACTCCCTGATCGTGGGACTCGATCCGGATCCGAACGCCGTGCCCGCGATACCTGTCGGGTCCCGCCGGGGTCGTTTTTCAGCATCGCCCGATGGCGGTCCAGGCGGTGGAGATCTGATGATTGCCTCGGCCGCTACGGCTTCCTTGCGCACACCGAATCTTTCGATCCAAGGCAGTGCGCTCGCCGAGCCGCGAGCGTTGATTCAGCGCAAGCGCCAAGACAGGCCCGGCTCGCTCGGTCCCGGCATCTCACCTCTCCCCGCGAAAGACACGGCGGCTCTCTCCCTATTTGATCGCCGCGCAAGCGTCCGCGACATCGGCCTGCCGCCGGTCATCGATCCTGACATCGACGTGCGATCGAAAAACCCCGAGATCCTATTTCTGAACCGCGAAGTATTCGTGCTGGCGGTGAATACGCCGAACGTCACCAGCTATAGCGGAAGCTGGGTCATCCGCTTCGCCGAGCGGCGCTTGGGAACGAGGAAGCGTGACAAGTCGATCGAGTCCGATCAGAAAGACGACCCCACGCGGGGCAAGCTGAGCGCTCCGGGACCCAAGCACAAAGTTGATCCGAAATACATCCGCACCGCCGCCGATGAAGGGGTCGAGGGCACGGTCACTCTCTACGCCGTCATCCGGACAGACGGCACCGTCAGGGGTATCGAACTCGTCGAGAGCGTCGATGAACGGCTCGATGCCAGCGCGATCGCGGCGCTCGCGCAATGGCAATTCGAACCGGCTACCAGACTGGGCGTACCTGTCGAAGTCGACGTCCTCGTTGATATTCCGTTCCGGCTGGAGCCTCCCGAGGAACGGGCCAAGCGAGTGATCCGACGTTTCTAACGTGACCCCGAAAGAACTCATGGCGCTAGATCCATGAACGCGAAGTGGCTTCTCATCGATGCCGATGACACGCTGTGGGAAAACGGCGTCTACTTCGAGCGGGTTTTTGAGGAATTCGTCGAACTCCTCGGCCACTCCCATCTCTCCGCCGAACAGGTGCGGGCCGTTCTCGATGAGATCGAACTCGAAGCGATCCGCATTCATGGCTACGGCACGCTCAACTTCGCGCGCAACCTCCGCAACTGTTACCAGACACTCGCTGAAACGCCGCTGAGCGAAGAAGAACTGGACGAGGCGATGCGCCTCGCCCACACGATTCTTGACCGGCCGATTGAGTTGCTCGACGGCGTTGTCGAGACCCTTGAGTATCTCAACAGCCGCTACCATCTCACGCTCTTCAGCAAGGGACAGCACGAGGAGCAGCATGCCAAGGTTGACCGCTCCGGCGTGGAGCAGTATTTTCACGCCTGCCAAATCGTGCGCGAGAAGGACGCGGAAACTTACCGCCAGTTCGTCGTCCAGCGGAACATAGACGCCGCTCACACCTGGATGGTCGGCAACAGCCCCAAGTCCGACATCAACCCCGCGCTCGAGGCTGGCTTAGGCGCTGTACTCGTGCCGCACGCCATGACCTGGAGCCTCGAACACGAAGACCTACCCACCTCGTCGGACCGCTTCCAAATCGTCGAGCGGTTTTCTGATTTACAGCGCGTTTTCTAACTGCTTCGAGCAACGTTTCTAGCTGGCCCAACTCCGCGCTCGATGAAAGTCGGGGGGCGTTGGAGCAACTGGTGCCGAGCTTCTTGGCTCGGACCGAAATAAACCGAAGTTTCGAGTATGTAGGTTTGAAAGCCTACCGCACTCGCCCGTAGACACTCTACTTCAGCAACCGCTGTCTCGTCGCGTCCGATGCTGGCAATATGGCGCGCGCCAGAAACGGATACGCCTCAACGCCGTTCCACCGGTGGGACCCGTCGAACGAGTCCATCGCGAGATTCCTCTCCGTACCAATCGCAACATAAGCCTTCTGGATGTTCTGCCAGGATCGTGGTATCCACTCCTTAACCATCAGGCCGTCTTTCTGCCCGACTTCCCAGAGCGCAGGCCGGGGTGCGATCAGTGAAGCGATCTCAGGGATGTCACCGTATTCGAGCAGTCCTGGAATCACTTGAGCACCGCAGCTATAACGCTTGCCAATTCGCTCCTGCATGACGTTGAGCGCACCGGATACGACCGCCACACGAATTCGGGATTCCATCGCGGTGGTAAGCATTGTCATCCGCCCCCCATAGGAGAGCCCCACGCATCCCAAGCGATCCGAGTCCACGTTCTTATTGCGAGCCAGTAACTCGAAAGCCCACAAAGCATCTCGCAGATTCTCCGCCATCAGAACTTTGCCGAGCAGTTGCATTCGGACGAAGGATACAGCGCAGGCGTCATTGCCATCGTAGGCTTCTTTGTTTCCCAGCCTCTGTCCGAAGGGCGCAAAACACGGAGCTACCACCACGTACCCTTGTCGAACGAGCTGCCGGCCGTAGTCATAGTTGAGGTCGCGAATGTTCTTCACGCGCTCGGGTGTTGTGTCGATCCCGACAACGGCGTCATTACCGAACGGGCCATGACCGTGTAAGGCGAGCACGCCTGGCCGTTTGCCGGCAGGCCCTTTTGGAGTAAGCACGTAGAGGGGCAATGCCGGATGGCCAGGAGCTTTCAGCACCAGAGACTCACGCCGGTGGTCTTCGAATTCAGCGACCTCATGCGCCACGGTTTGCCATTCGGTCGGAGGTCGATGGGGTCCGAGCAGCTCAGCGAGTTTGTCGCGAAAGCGCTTCTGCCAAGCTCTGCACTCTTCCGCCGTTGAGCCCCGAAACCGCATCGCCAGCGGAGCATTCTGGGCCAGTTCGCGAATGTGGTCGTCGGTAACTAGTTTCGTACTGGAATCGCTTGCGGCTCCCGCCAGTGGCAAAGCGAAGACTCCCACCAGAGTTTTGAGCCAATTGCGCCGATCAACCGTCAATAGTTCCCCTTTCGCGTCGGCTCAGATTGGAACTCGTCACCGGCCCTGCAATCTTACACTTGTCTCGTCGTTGGCGCGACCTTGACGTCTTCGACGCCCATTGGGACGTACCCTTTCGGCTCATTTTGCTTCAGACAAGACGGCCGCTCCACACACCATGAGAAAATGGGTACGGTAAATTCTTTCGGTTCGTAATGTTATCTACTGTTTCCGGCCGCCAGTGGGGGATGAAAGCAGCGGCGCTGCTGCTGGCGCTGGTGTTGACGGCGGGCGGGCTGGAAGTTGTTTCGCGCGTGGTTACGAACGCTTACGGCGACGCTTGGGGCATCTCGAAGGATGACCCGCGGCACTACTACCAGGCGTCGAGCGACCCGCTGCTGGCGTATGAATTGGCTCCGGGAACCTATTGGCGAGGGAACGTCCGTTTGGTCATCAATCGCTACGGGATTCGCGATGAGTCCGACGACCTAGCGGTGGACTCGCGGCGGGTCGCACTGCTCGGTGACTCATTCGGGTTCGGCATCTGGCAAGGGCAAAAAAATACGCTCGCGGCCGAGACCCAACAATTGCTGGAGGGTCAACGGGTTAGGGTTCTGAATTTGGGTGTGCCGGGATACGCGATCGCCGAGGTCGCTGAGAACTTCGAGGTGAAGGACGTCATCTACGACTTCGACGACGCCCTCTACCTTTTCAATTTGAACGATTTTGCGCGCCGCGGTACGGTCTATGAAGGGGGGGGACAACGGTCTCTACCGCATGTACGAGCCGGCGGGCTGGCGGACCCTCTACCTGTTCCGCAAGGCCTTCTATCGATGGAAGAAGAACGGTGATCTTCGCGAGTCGCCCAAGACGCCGGTGCAGTGGTATCGATGGCTGTTCGCGGGCAACCGAGAGTTTGCGCGGGAACGCTTCGAGCGGATGGCGGCTTATGCCCGCCAACGTGGGATCAGGTTTGGCGTCGTCATTCTGCCGGTCGCCTCGGCATTCAATACGGATGGGGACTATCAGCTGGCGGACCTGATCGGACAGCTCGAGGAGATGCTCCAGAGCCTCGGGATTCCTTCAATCGACCCCGCTCCCCGCTTTGCTTCGAACCCGCGCGAACTGATCGACGACACCGAGCACCCCACCGATGCGGGAAATGAGTTACTGGCCGGGTTCGTCGTTGAATGGATTCGTCAGGGGAGCGGGCTTGGCGACAGCGCGCATGTCGAGAGCAACCAGTAGCGTGTCCGGCCCGCTGCCAACGTTCTTGCGGTTGGTATAATCGGCCTGCTCGAAACGAGATGCTCAAAAGGATGGAAATCATGAAACGAACGGGGTCCGCAATCGCTTTGCTGCTGCTGGCTTGTCTTTCGCTGCCTGACGCCACGGCTCAGACGCGGACGGAGACGGTTTTCCTGCGGTTCGGGATCGGCGTTGAGCAGGACCAGCGCTGGGACGGCTCGATCGACGTTTCGGCGGGCGAAATCGTCTTGATCGAGGGCTGGCAGTTTTCCGAGGACGATAGCGTAACCGGCGCCAACTCCTGGCGCCTAACGAACCGCCGCGACGAAGTGGTCGGTTTCGCGCGCATCAATTACACCGAGATGAGTCCGGCCGAGCGGCCACCACTGATGCACTTTCCCTCCGGTGTGTTCGTGACGATCAGGCACGCCGGGGGCGCGCAGGCTTCCGTGCGGACCGCGCAGGGCAGCTTCGCTTTCGCGTTGTCGGACGTCGGTATCCAACCAAGTGAGTTTATCGGCGGGAAGGCGACGGTGGCCTGGAGCCCGAACGTCCAGAAGCTGACGACGGAGGAGTTCGAGGACGACGAGGCCGCCATCGCACGATTGCCGGATGGTTCCATCGCGGCGGCGTGGGTAGCCTACAAAGACCGCGCCGACCGCGTCATGCTGCGCACGCAAGGCAGCGGCGGTGAGTGGTCGGCGCCGGAGGAAGTGACGCCGCAACCGGGCGACCTGTTCCGCTGTTCGCTGGCCGTGGACGCGCAAGGGGGGCTGTGGGCCTTCTGGAGTCAGCGAGACGGGACGACTTGGTCGATCTGGGGACGCCGCAAACAGAACGGCTCCTGGCAATCGGCCGTGAAGGTCAGCGCTGAGGGGACGAATACGTTTCACCGCGCGGCTTCCTCGAAAGACGGCCATGTGTTCGTCACCTGGCAGAGTTTTCGAGGAGACCCGGGGCAGGCGCGCAGCGATATCTACCTGCGCAGCTTCGCGAACGGCAAGTGGTCTGACGAGATGCGGATTTCCGAATCCGCCGCGAATGACTGGGAACCCCAGGTTACCGGTGGCGCGTCCGGAGCGGCTTATGTCGCCTGGGACAGCTATGACAGGGGCAACTACGACGTGTTCTTTCGCGCGTTTGAGAACGGTCGCCTGGGTCCGGTCCAAGCCGTCACGTCGAGCGCGCGCTTCCAGGCGCATGCGTCGCTGGCCCTTGATACCGAGGGGCGGCCGTGGCTCGCCTGGGATGAGTCGGGCGCGAACTGGGGCAAGGATCAGGGCTTCTTAATCAACCCGCCCATGTCAGCGCCGCTACATCAGGCGCGCTCGATCCGCGTGGCGATGTGGGACGGCAAGGCCTGGCAGCAAACCAGGAGTTCGATCGAGCCGTTCTACGTTTACCAGCTCCATCCCAACTTCGAGAACCCTCAGATCGTTTTTGATGGGCATGGCACCCTCAACATGGTCTTTCGGCATTGGACGCGGCGGCGTTCGCGTGACATCGGGAGCCCGCTGGGTTGGGAAAACTATCTCACGCGATTCGATGGCGAGTCGTGGACACGGCCGGTGCCGCTGTCGCATAGCCGCGGGTCGATCGAGAAGCGTGCGGCGCTCACGACGGATAAAGATGGAAGCGTGTGGGCGGCCTGGATGACCGATAACCGGGCGTTCACCGACATGATTCCTCAAAACGCCGAGATCTACGTGGCGAACCTCGAGCAGTCATCGCGGCCACCGACTTACGATGGCTCTGCGCTGCGGGAATTCGTGGATCCGTTTGCTGAAGAGGTCCCGATTCATTCCAACGAGGCGGCGGATGTTCGCACAATTCGCTCCTACACCATCGAGGCGGCGGAGACGAAGTACAAGATCTACCGCGGCGACATGCACCGGCATACCGATGTCTCCGCGGATTTCAAGTACGACGGGTCGTTGATCGAGGTCTACCGCTATGCGCTCGACGCGGCGGGTTTCGACTACATCGTGCCGACCGATCACCAGTTGGGCTTTGATCAAGAGTTCACATGGTGGCAGGACGAAAAGCTGACGGACCTTTTTCACGTGGCCGGAACATTCACGCCGCTGTTCGGTTACGAGCGGAGCCTTACCTTTCCCAATGGTCACCGCAACGTGATCTTCGCGAAGAGGGGTACGCGGACGCTTCCGATTCCTGAAGACGAGCGGCGCGGTGAAGCGGGCGCGGCGAAGCTCTTCGAGTATCTGCGCAAGAATGACGGCATTTCGATGCCACATTCATCCGGTACCGCCCAAGGAACCGACTTCCGCGACAACGATCCCGACGTCGAGCCACTGATCGAGATCTACCAGGGTTATCGCGCGAGCTACGAGTATAAGGGCGCGCCGAAGGCCGCCAGCGATCAGAAGCAGGTCGCGCAGCGCAGCGGCTACAACCCGAACGGCTACTGGTGGGATGCTCTTGCGAAGGGGCTGAAGCTCGGAGTGCAGGCCAGCTCGGATCACTGGTCGACGCATATTTCTTACGCCTGTATCTTGAGCCCCGATTTCACGCGCGAGGCGATGTTCGATGCTCTGAAAAAACGCCACGCGTATGCGGCGACTGACAACATTGTTCTCGACTTCCAGGCCGAGTCAGGCGGCGCATCGTACATCATGGGCGACATCATCAAGTCGAACGTCGCGCCGAAGCTGAAGATTCGCGCCATCGGCACGGACGCGATCAAGCAGATCATCATCGTGAAGAACCAGACGTTCGTGTATACCGGGCGTCCGAACACCAAAGAGGTCTACCTGGAGTTTCAGGACAAGGATTTTGAGCCCGGTGCGAACTACTATTACGTGCGTGTACTTCAGAACAACGAGCAGATGGCCTGGAGTTCGCCGATCTGGGTGGAGTGATCCCCGTCCCCATATCAGGGACACGGCACGCCCCGCATGCCGTCAGTACGCCGCCGCCGGCTCCTTCTGCTTCGCCTTCAGAAGCGGTTCGAGCACTTCCAGCACATTCAGGGCGATGCGCTCGTGGCCTTGGGCCGTGGGGTGGATGCCATCGGCCTGCATGGAGCCCGGCTTGTCCCACACCCCCTCCATCAGAAAGGGCAGAAAGGCAACTCCCAACTCCTCGGCCAAATCGACGAAAGCCTGTTCGAACGGCACACGGTAATCCGCGCCGTAGTTGGGCGGAAGCTTGATGCCGGCGAGCACGACCTGAATCCCGCTCCGCTGCAGTTTCGTAATCATACGGCGCAGATTCAATTTCATGCGATCCACGGCGAGCACGCGCAGCCCGTCATTTCCGCCGAACGCCACGATCACGAGATCCGGCTTGCGCGAGGCAACAATGTCGGTTCGCACCAAGCCCGTGTCGCTCGTATCGCCGCTGACACCCTCGTTAATGATCTCGTAGGAGTGGCCCCGCCGGTCGAGTTCCCGCTGTAGATAATCCGGGTAGCTTTCTCCCGGATCGACTCCGAAACCCGCCGTCAGGCTATCACCAAAGGCGACGATAATTCCCTGCCTTTGCGGCGCTGGTGTCCCGCTGCTAGGGGCGCCGTTCGCAGGCTGGCCGGCGGGATCTTCACCCGTAGGAGAGCAACTACAACCGAAGACGAGCAGGGTTAGGTACAGCAGGGTCGTGGGTCGCACTTACTGCCATAATAAGATTCGCAGCGTCCTCATGTCGACCGAAGAACCGATTCTCGAAGTGCGGGGGCTGCTAAAAAACATCGATAGCGGAGCCCACCGGGTCGACATTCTGCGCGGTATTGACTTCGCCATCCCGCGCGGCCAGTTCGTTGCCATCATGGGGCCATCGGGCAGCGGCAAGAGCACTTTACTTGGTCTTTTAGCCGGTTTGGACACGCCTTCGGCCGGCGAAGTCATCCTCGACGGACAGCAAATTCAGAGTCTCGGTGAAGATGAAATGGCCGTGTTGCGAGGCCGAAAAATCGGCTTCGTCTTCCAGTCTTACCAGTTGGTTCCCACTCTCACGGCGGAGGAGAATGTTCTGCTGCCGCTCGACCTTGCCGGCGATGGCTACGCTGGCACGGCCCGGGCGCGGGAGTTGCTCAGCCGGGTCGGTCTGGCCGACCGTACCAGCCACTACCCCGTTCAACTTTCCGGCGGTGAGCAACAGCGTGTGGCGCTGGCGCGAGCCTTCGTCAGTAAACCGCCGCTGGTGATGGCCGATGAGCCGACCGGCAACCTCGATAGCGCCAACGGGCAACATGTGCTCGACATGCTCGTCGAATTGAACCGCGCCGAACGAACGACCCTCGTGCTCGTGACACACGACCGTGCGCTGGCGGCGCGCGCCGACCGCCTGATTACCATCCATGACGGTCGCATCGCCTCCGACGAGCTTTCCGGTGGCGCTCCACGCCCGACTTGAAATGACTCTCCTGAAATGATCCGCCTGAAATGAAGACCTCCTTCCCCTGGCGAACCGCTGTTCGGATTGCCTGGCGCGACGCCAGGGCGTCACCGGGAAAGTTTTTCTTCATCGCGATCGCCGTCGCCGTCGGGGTAGGGGCCCTAGCCGGTGTGCGCGGATTCAGCGCCGCCTTTCGCACGATGCTGCTTCGCGATGCCCGCACGCTGATGGCAGCCGACCTCGCCGTCCGCGAATATCACCTGGCGACCGAGGAAGAATCAGCCATCATCGAAAGCCTCAGAGCGCGCGGCATCAAGGAAACCTGGGTCACTGAAACCGTTTCGTCGATGTCGTCAGAAGCCTCCGGCCGGCCCTTCATGGTGTCGGTGAAGGCCGTCGATCCGAACACGTATCCCTTCTACGGCAACATCGTTTTGGACCCGCCCGGGTCTCTCGCCGCGGCGCTCACTGCAAACACCGTCGCCGGGTCACGGGACATGCTTTTGCGCTTGGGTGCTGAAATCGGCGATGAGGTGCGCCTGGGGGATGAGACTTTCCGCATCGCGGCCGTCGTCGAGGTCGAGCCCGACCGTATGACGGGGTCGTTCAGCATCGGGCCACGCGTGATGATCAGCCGTGCGGCGTTAGACCGCAGCGGATTGATTCAACCCGGCAGCCGGGCGTCACAGCGCTATCTGTTTCGCCTTCCTCCCGGCGGAATTTCCATCAAGCAGGTCCGCGACGAGCTGCAGGCGGTTTTCGACGGCGCCTACATCACCGACTATCGCGAGACCCATCCGACCATCCGCAGGGGCCTCGATCGCGCCACAAACTACCTAAGCTTGGTCAGCCTCGTTGCGCTGATCGTGGGGTCGCTCGGCGTCGCCATGGCCATGTACTCGCACTTGCAGGAGAAGCTCGACACGATCGCGATCTTCAAGTGTTTGGGGGCTCGCTCTTCGCGGATCATCCGCATCTTTACGATTCAGACCGTCGCCTTGGGGCTGGCCGGGAGCCTGCTGGGTATTCTCTTCGGATGGCTCCTCCAGGTCGGTTTCCCGGCTGTTCTGCCCGACTACATCCCGCTGCCCGCCGGCATCGAGTGGCAACCGGTCGTAGCCGTGCAAGCGCTCGCCATCGGTCTGTTGACGACTTTGTTGTTCACGCTTCCGACGCTGTTAGGCGTCCGTGACGTGCGACCCGCGATTGTCTTCCGGCGCGACATGGAAGTTCCAGCCGGACGCCGTGGCAGGAGAACCGGCCGTATCGTCGGAATCGTGATCGTCGCTGGGCTGGTGGGCGTCGCTGCTTGGCTGAGTGACTCGCTGGAGGTTGGGGCCTGGTTCGCGGGAGGGTTGACGGTGAGCCTGCTGCTACTCAATCTGGTGGCGCGCCTGCTGCTGCGCTTTCTGAAGGCGCTGCCGACACTGCTTCCGGGGAGGCTATCGCCGTCATGGCGGCACGGCATCGCGAATCTCCATCGGCCGGGGGTTCACGCCGATGTCGTGCTTGTCGCCTTGGGCGTCGGCGTCATGTTCACTTTGACGGTCTACATTCTGCAGGCATCGCTCGTCAGCCAACTCGCCCTGAGTGCGCCGCCGGAGATGCCGAATCTGTTCATCGCCAACATCACCAGCGAAGACCGCGAAGGCCTCAAGAAACTCATCAACGAATACGAGGGCGTTGTGGGCAAGACGGACATGGTGCCCTCCGTGGCGGCTCGCTTGATGACAATCGACGGCGTCCCGCTCGATCAGATCTACGACCGCACCAGCGGGCGCACGTACCGGGCGACGCGCAACCTCACCTGGGAACGAAAGCGGCCCGAATCCCTGGAAGTCGTCGAGGGCGCCTGGTGGGACGACGATACGGATCAACTGCTCGCGTCCGTGCGGGAGTCAACCGCGGAGACCCTCGAGATCAAATTGGGTTCGGAACTGGTCTGGATCGTCGGCGCCGGCTCGATCCGGGCCAAGGTCGCGGTGATCCATCGCGCCGAGGCCATACGGCCGGGTTCCGGATTCAGCTTCATCCTCTCGCCCAACACTCTTCAGGATGTCCCCACTGTTTTTTACGGCTCGGCCCGCATCGCGCCGCCGCGGGCCGCCGGCCTCCAGAAGGCGGCCTTCGAGAAGTTTCCCGGCGTAACCATCGTTAGCGTCGCCGACGTCCTCGAAATTGTTCAGCAGGTGGTCGACCAGATCGGCGCCGTCATCCGTTTCGTTTCCGGTTTTGCGATCATGGCTGGAATCGTGATCCTGGCGTCGAGTGTCGCTGCGACCCGTATGCGGAGGGTCCGCGAGACAGCCATCTTGAAAACGCTCGGCGCCACGAGGCGGCGTGTGATGAGCATCTTCTCGGTGGAGTTCCTGATCCTCGGCCTCAGCGCCGGGCTGATGGGCAGCGTGCTCGCTACCGCGTTCTCAGCGCTATTGCTGACCCAACTGCTCGATGCTGAATTTCGATTCGACCCACTGCCGCACGTTGTCTCGATCATAGGCACGGCGGTCTTGGCGAACTTGGCGGGTTGGCTGGCAAGCTGGCGAATCCTCGGCAGAAAACCTCTCGAAGTCCTGCGGGGCGATTAGATCGCGGTCGGCCCCGGGAGCCGGTGACCCGGTGATCGACATTTCAGATCCTTGTGGTCAGCGAATGATAAGCTGAAAGCACTGTGGCGATCGTCCCAACAGGCGGTTATCGAGAGAAGGTCGGAGAAAGCTCCGAAGGTTATACAATTTATCTGTATGATGACGCTCGATCGGGTGTATTACGGTACGTGGTTGTTCTTCCCAATGGCAGGGCAGCGTTTTCTGATTCTCACGGACGTGTCGGGTATCCGGTGAATACAGGCTACATGGGGGCGATGCTCGGCGGTATTGGCGGCTTGCTGGTTGGCGGGCCGGTTGGCGGCATCGTGGGAGCTGTCCTCGGGGCGGTGGTTGGCGGGGAAGTGAGAAGCAAACAAGCGGCTTGATGACGGGAAGAGATGCTGGATTCCACTGGCCGATGGATTCTGCGGCACGCGGATTCTCAGATCGTCGCTCTTCTCACTCTGTCGATCATTGTTTGCTTCCTGCTCTATAGATATCGGAGCCATGGCAGTTGGCCGTCCGTGCCCGAATGCATCTCCGTGAGTCTGCATGTGCTCACGCTCTTTAGCGGGTTTCTAGTAGGAGTCGTTTTCCTTTTGACGAAACCGCCAGCGATCGAGAGCCTGTCTCCCGAGGTTTTGAGCTTGACCGCGCTTGTGACCGTGATTGCTGTGTTTGGGAATGTTGGCCCTAAACTATTAACCCTTTTCAAGCCGGGGACGGAAGACCCTCCGCGAAAAGAGCCATGAGTCCGCGGCCTGACACCTTTTCGGCTTTGTGACCTGCAAGGCCGACGTCGGAGGTATGTAGTTTGCCCCTTCCCGCGAAACCAAAAACCGAAGAATATTTCCAACGCGCTTCACGCGTCCTCGCGGGCAAGGTGGGGCACGATTTGCGTGCGCCCAACCCTTTGCCACTCTACATCGAGCGCGGGGTCGGCGGGCGCAAATGGGACGTCGATGGCAACGAGTACATCGACTTTCTCGGCGGCAACGGCGCGTTGCTGCTGGGGCACGCCCATCCTGATGTCGCCGCGGCGATCCAGAAGGCGCTGGCCTTGGGGACGCATTTCGGCAGCGATCATCCCTTGCACATCGAGTGGGCCGAGCTCGTGCAACGGCTGATCCCTTGCGCCGAGCGCGTCCGGTTTGTGAACTCAGGGACCGAAGCGACTCTGCTGGCGTTGCGCGTCGCTCGGGCGCACAAAAGGAAGAACAAGATTCTGCGCTTCGACGGCCACTTCCATGGCTGGCATGATGACGTCGTCCACGGCTACAACCCGCCGTTCGAAGCCGACGGCTCGCTCGGAGTTCCGCCGCGTGTCCGGGAAAACATGCCGGCCCTTCCCGCCGACGACTTGAACCGAATTGACGATTTCCTCGCCACCGACGGCGATGTGGCCGGGGTCATCATCGAGCCTTCGGGCGGCTCATGGGGACGTGTACCGCTGCCGCCGAACTTCCTGAGCGGTTTGCGCGAGATCACGGCCCGCTGCGGCGTCTTGCTGATCTTCGACGAAGTTGTTACGGGTTTCCGCTTCAGCCCCGGCGGCGCGCAGCAGCTTTACGGCGTTACGCCCGACTTGACCTGCCTCGCGAAAATCATCGCGGGCGGTATGCCCGGCGGCGCCATGGTGGGGCGGGCCGATGTCATGACGATCTTCGACATCACCGGCGACCCCGAACATGACCGCTACCAGCGCGTCACCCACCTCGGAACATTCAACGCCGCGCCTGTTTCAGCGGCCGCCGGCATCGCAGCGCTCACTCACGTGGCAACCGGCGAACCCACCGCGCGGGCTGACGCGGCCGCGGCCCGTTTGCGCGCTTCGTGGGAAGCCGTGCTCGATCGGCTCGGCATCGCCGGATACGTCTACGGCCCTAGCTCGACATTCCACGTGTACTTCGAAACCGACTCCGAGCGGCTGCGAGCAGCTTCGTCTCGCCACGATCTTGAGACGCGCGAGCCGCTGCGTCTGAAAGGCTTGCCGGGAGCGCTCACCAGCGCGTACCAGCGTCTTCTTCGGGAGAACGGTGTGGACGTCATGAGCTCGACGAGCGGTGTCGTTTCGGCGGCCCATACAGACGCGGATATTGACGAAGCGACAGCGGCGTTCGAGAAGACGGTCCTGGCGCTGCGAGACGAGGGCCTCCTGCAGACTCTTTGACAGCCTGCGCCGTCCTACCTACCTGCTAGGTTCAACCAGCCTCAGCACTTGATCGGCGCCGACATCGTCCACAATCTGACGCACTCCGCTGGGCCACAGAATCTCAATTCGAGACACGCGCTCACGGTCCCCCAGACCGAAGTGAACGCCCATCAAGCTTGACGAAGAGTATCCGGCGCTCGACGTCATCTCGTTGTGCTGTCCATCAACAGAGACACGCGCGCCGATGCTGTCGTGGTTGCTCTTTGTTCCTTGCAGCCGCACCCGTAGCCAGTGCCCTGCCGGCTCGCTGACGTTCCGCCAAAGCTCCGCGGGCCCGCCCAGCGACGACACGACAACATCGACGCGGCCATCGTTGTCGAAGTCGGCGAAGGCGCTTCCGCGATGTGCCTGCCGCACCTGAAAACCCGCGCCTGATTCCGCTGACACATCCTCAAAAGAGCCGTCTCCGGCGTTGGCCCACACCGCGTTCGCTTGCAGGTATTTCTCCGTCGAGAATTCTTCAATGTTATCGGTGACGTGAGAGTTCGAAGTGAACAGGTCCTTCCAGCCATCGTTATTGAAGTCCGCCAGCCCTACGCTCCAACCCGCAAGCCGCGCGCTTAGCCGTCCTACCTTGGTGCTGTAGGTGGCGTCGCGGAAGACACCGCCGCCTTCGTTGCGAAAGACCGGAAACGTCTCGCCGACAAGCGCCGTGAAAACGAGATCCGGCAATGAGTCGTTGTCGTAGTCGCGGAAATCAACTCCCATCGCTGAGACGGATCGCCCGTCGTCGGTCAGCGCCGGACCGGCTTCCAGAGCGACTTCCTTGAACGTGCCGTCCCCCCGATTACGAAACAGAAAGTTCGGCTCGGTGTCGTTCGTGACGAAGATGTCGATGCGCCCGTCCTGGTCATAATCGGCGAACGCGACGCTCATACCCTTGCCACCGTGCGCGCCAATGCCCGAGGCCTTTGAAACATCTTCGAAAGTGCCGTCCCCTTTGTTGCGATACAGCGTATTCGCCTGGCCCTCGTAGTATTTCGGATGGCAGTAGGTGCGAAGCTTCTTGGCGTTGTCGCCGCAGTAGAGATTCTCCTGCGGCGACCATTGCAGGTAGTTGACGACAAACAGGTCCAAGAAACCATCGTTGTCGTAATCAAACCAACCAGCTGCCACCGACCAGCGGTCACTCTTGATCCCGGCGCTCGCGCTGATCTCTTCGAAGAGCCCTTCGCCGCTGTTGCGATAAAGCAGATTGCGAAACGCGCCCGCCACAAACAAGTCCGCGTGGCCATCGTTATCGAAGTCGCCAGCCGCCGCGCCCATCGAATAGCCTTGACCCCGCAAACCTGCCGCGTCGGTTACATCGCGGAACTTCATCTCGCCCAGGTTGCGGTAGAGCCGATTGTGATACTTCGCGGATGTCTTTTCGAGAGACGGAGTTTCCGCGCCGTTCGCGAAAAAAATATCACTGAGTCCGTCGCCGTCGTAGTCAAACGCGGCGACACCGCCCGTCATCGTTTCGGCCAGATATTTCTCCGCCGTCGGATGGTTTTCGACGACGAAATTCAGTCCCGCCTGTTCGGCAACGTTTTGGAAGCGAATCGGCAAGAGCTTGGCCGGCGGCTTCGGGCTATTCGCCGCCGCGGTCTTCTTAGCGGTCTGAAATTCACCCGACCTCACGCGCGCCAGCAGGCTGCGTGCTTGCGGATGGTCCTGCAGCCGGACAGCGCTTTCGAGGTCCTGCTCGGCGCCGGCCAGTTGTCCTAGATCGATCCGCGCACGGGCGCGGTGATAGTGAGTCTCGGCGAAATCTGGGCCAAGTTCGACGGCCTTATCCAGCAGCGGCAGCGCCTCGGGCGCGCGGCGCAGTTTGAGCAGTACGCCCCCGGCGCTTAGGTAAGCGTCAAGTAGCTGCTGGTCCGCCTTGATCGCCTGTTGATAAGACGCCAGCGCCTTCTCAAGCTGATTCCGCTCTTCAAGCACCATGCCGAGCAGGTGATGCGCCGCGGCAGGGTCGGGAACCGACGCGATCACCTTCCGCGCATTCAATTCGGCTTCGCCGTGCTTACCCATTGTGAATTGGACCAGGGCGAGCAGGAACAACACCTGACCATTACCGGGATTCCGGCGGTCCACAGTCAGAAACGCCGCCTCGGCCGCCTCGTTGTTGCCCGTGCGCTGGCGGCAGATTCCCAGCAGCATGCGCGCCTGATCATCATCCGGCTCCGCCGCCAGGTATTTGTCGAGAGCATCCGCCGCGCCCGCGAAATCGCCTCGCTGGTAAAGCTCGTCGGCTTGTTGGCGAGTGGCCTCCTGGGCCAATGCGTTTCCGGCAAGCGCGACGCACAGCAACAGCAACGCGATCGATTGGCGGAACCGCCTGTAGGGAGCGAGCAGCATCATCGGCACAGCGTCTTTTATTCTACGCGCGTTCGTTTCGCGAGCCATACTCGGCTTCCACGCCGCGCTACAATCACATCCGTGCTGAAACCATTCATCTATTTCCTTCTTTTTGCCGCAACCCTCACCGCGCAAAGCCGAAACCCAATCGTCGGACTTGGCGGCATTGCCCACGAGACGAATACATTCAATCCCCACAAAACCACTCTTGAGGATTTCGAAAAGGGCTTGCGCGGCGCCAGGGGAATCTTGCGCGGACAGGAAATTCTCGACGAGCACACCGGCGGAACCGACACCACAGCCGGACACATCGAAGGCGCGCGGCAGTACGGTCTCGATCTCTACCCCACCATCCTCGCCGGCCCGCAGACGATCGGCACCGTGACCGACGAGGCATTCAACATCCTGACGCAGGAGTTGATCGAACGTTTACAGGCCGCCCCCAAACTCGACGGCATCCTGCTCTATCTCCACGGTACGATGGTGGTCGAAAGCTACCCCCACGCCGATGCGGAGGTCGTGCGGCGCGTCCGCAAAGCATTCGGCAAGGCCATCCCCATCGTCGTGACGCACGACTTCCACTCCAACATATCCCGCGAAATCGTCGAAGAGGCGACGGCGGTCATCCCCTACAAACAGAACCCTCACCTCGATGCCAAGGAGCGCGGCATCTATTCAGCGCGCATCCTCGCCGATACCATTAGCGGCAAGGTCAAGCCCGTATCGGCCATTGAGAAGCCGCCGCTCTTCTACAACTTAGTCTTCCAGAACACCTATGAAGAGCCGCTCAAGCCGATCGTCGATGAAACCCGCCGGATGGAGCGGGAGAACCCGAAGATCCTGGCCGCGAGCGTCACGGGCGGCTACCAATGGTCCGACATCCCCGCCATGGGACCGAGCGTCGTCGTCATCACCGATAACGATCCGGAGCTGGCGCGCAGCGAGGCAAAGCGGCTGGCCGGCATGTTGATGGCGGTGCGCGATCAGCTTGTGCTCAAGCTGCCGGGCCCGGCCGAAGCGGTGCGGATGGCCATGGCAAGTGACAAGTTTCCCGTGTCGTTCATGGATACGGGCGACAACATCGGCGGCGGTTCGTCAGGTGACAGCACGTTCATTCTCGACGAGTTGCTGAAGCAGAAGGCCGCGGGCTGGGTCGTCGTCATCGCCGATCAAGAGGCCAACGAAGCAGCCTTTGCCGTCGGGGTCAACGGCAAGTTCGACATGCTCGTCGGCGGCAAGACCGACGACATGCACGGCAAGCCTCTCCGCATCCGCGGCCGTGTGAAGTCGCTTCACGATGGACGCTTCGTCGAGCCCGAAGTCCGCCACGGCGGCGGACTTTTTTGGGATATGGGGCTGACCTCAGTGATCGAAGTCGAAGGCTCAACGCGCGACTTGTCGAACATTCTGATGCTGACCAGTAAGCGCGTCATCCCGTTCAGCCTGAACCAGTTGATCAGTTGCGGCGTCTATCCGGAGCGCCAGAAGATTCTCGTCGCCAAAGGCACGATCGCCCCGCTGGCCGCCTATCAACCTGTTTCGGCGAAGGTCATTACCGTCGACAGCCCGGGAGTCACCGCCGTCAGCCCCAAGCACTTCACGTACAAGCACGCCCGCCCCGAGTTGGTCGGGAGATAGGTCACATTCTTGGTGGACGCTGATCCGGTGACGAGAGCGTGTTAGATTGGACAGACGTTCTATATGCGGCGCCTTTCAGCTCTCATATTCCTCATTCTCCTAGGCTCGCTCTCTCTGGGCGCGCAAACCTACGATCTCCTCCTCAAGGGCGGACACGTCATCGATCCCAAGAACGGGCTCAGCGCCCAACGGGACGTGGCGATCAGCTCCGGTAAGGTCGCCGCCGTCGCCGAGCAAATCGCGGCCGGCCAGGCCAAGCAGACCATCGACGTATCCGGCCTCTACGTGACCCCCGGCTTCGTCGACCTGCACACCCACATCGTCATGGGCAGCGGACTCAAAGGCACACTGCCCGTTGAGCAGAACGTCTATGTCGACAGTCACACCCTGCGCAGCGGAGTCACCACGGCCGTTGACGCCGGCACAACCGGCTGGCGCAACTTTCCCGATTTCAAGAAGAAGATCATCGACTTCGTGAGTACAGACAGCGGCTATGTCCGCACACGCGTCTTGGCCTTGCTGAATATCGTTGGCCACGGCGAGGCGGGTGAGAAATACGAGCAGGACGCCAACGATATGGACGCCAAGGCCACCGCCGCCGCCGCTCAGAAGTACAAAGACTTCATCGTCGGAATCAAGACCGCCCACTATCAGGGCCCGGAGTGGGTCGCCGTTGACCGCGCCGTCGAGGCGGGCACGCTGGCCGACATCCCGATCATGGTTGATTTCGGAGCCTTCCGGCCCGAGCGCCCCTTCGAAGAGCTCGTGCTCGACCATCTGCGGCCCGGCGACATGTACACCCACACCTACCACGGCTCGGTTCCGATGCTTGATGACAAGGGCAAGGTCCGCGACTATCTCTTCGAAGCGCGGCGGCGCGGCGTCAAGTTCGATGTGGGCCACGGCGCGGGCAGCTTCTGGTGGCGGCAGGCCGTCCCCGCGGTGCGGCAGGGCTTCTTGCCCGACTCGATCTCAACCGACCTGCACGTCATCAGCATGAACGCCGGCATGAAAGACATGACAAACGTCATGTCGAAGTTTCTCAACCTCGGCGTCCCGCTCGAAAAGGTCATCGAGATGTCAACCGTCGCGCCGGCCAAGCAGATCAAGCGTCCCGAGCTGGGCCACCTCAGCGTCGGCGCCGTGGCCGACATCGCCGTGCTGCGAATCGAGCAAGGCAAGTTTGGCTTCCTGGATGTTCGCAACGCCCGCCTTGACGGAACAAAGCGTCTGCGTTGCGAGCTAACCCTTCGCGAAGGCGTCGTCGTTTGGGACCTCAACGGTCTGGCCGGCGAGGACTGGCAAAAGTTCTACGCCCAGCCGTAAGCGGAAATCACTTGGCCTCAGCTACACCCGCCCAACCAACTCAGAGCTGCGGCCGCAAGGCTGCGCTGACCAACCTCCGCAGCCACTCAATCCGCCACCGTAGCCAGGACCCCGGTCTTGGGTTCCGCAGCCTTTGAGCCATAGCTGAGCTGGCTCTCAACGTTCGCCGCCAGGCTAATCTCACCCTCTAGCGCTGGGACAGACTTACACCCAGCCGCGTTCACGCGGCTTGGTTTCCGCTAGGCCAGGCGTTTTACGCCTGGTTGCGCTGTCCCCGCAGGCTACTCTAGGCCGGTTTAGCGGCCTTACCCGGGCGGGCTTGAGCCGTGCGAAACTGGGCAGCGGGCCCACCCGCGCCCTCGCCCGCAAGGGAGGCGGTTCAGAACCCGTGGCCTCGCTGGAGGCGCGGGCGGTCAGTAGGTTGTCGACGCTCGCGGTGCATACCCGGCCCACCGGTGCCTCTGCCAACGCTTCGCCCGCGCTATCGCCGGCGCCTGAGCACGACTCGAGGTCAGGATGGTTCGCTACTCCTTTCCTGTGGGGCTCTTTCATCCCCGACTTCCCGCCGGTTTATCCCGGCGCTTTCGCTCCGTCCCCTTTTCTTCCTTGGGGCATGGCGCGAGAGTTTGATGTGGTCGTGGAGCGGGATGAGAACGGATACTATGTGGCGTCTGTTCCTGCGTTGCGCGGTTGTCACACGCAAGCGAAGTCCCTTGACGAGCTGATGGTGCGCGTTCGCGAGGCGATCGAGTTGTGCCTGGAGGTTGACGGTGCGCCGGCGGACGGCCTGGAGTTTGTAGGCGTGCAGCGGCTGCGGATCAGCGCATGAGCCGGACGCCCAGCGTCACCGGCAAACAGCTTGTCGGGTACCTCAAGAAGTTCGGATTCCAGGAGATTCGCGTTCGAGGGAGTCATCACTACGTGCGCATCCGGATGGACGCAGAACCGTAGTCCCCGTGCATGCGGGCGAAACGATCGGCCCGGGTTTGCTTTCGAAGATTCTGCGGGATGCTGAGATCAGCAAGGATGAGCTGAGCGAGAACCTCTGATGGCGCTCGCTAGCGACCGCTGCCTACGTTGTCGGACGGGGCGTCTGCACTGGTTGGTACTGAAGTAGTAGACTGTCACCGACTTCCAACCGACTTCCAGCCGGGATTCTGTGAAGATTGACCGGCGGTAGGGTAATCTTGAAGTACAATCTTAATGACCCGGAATGACCAAGTACGAAATCATCATTTACTGGAGCGAAGAGGACAGGGCGTTCGTAGCCGAAGTCCCCGAGCTTCCGGGGTGCATGGCGCACGGCTCGACGCAGCAAGCCGCTCTGGCTAATGCGCAGGAAGCCGCCCGGCTCTGGCTGGACACGGCGCAAGAGTTTGGCGACCCGATTCCCGAGCCCAAGGGCCGCCGGCTGATCTTTGCTTGAAGGATCGGTTTGAACAGAGCATTCCCGCCGCCGTGAACGCCGAGTTCTGGCGCAACTGGCGGGCTGACAACCAGGCCGACATCCCAGTCACGGCGCATGAGCCGGACACCCAGCGTTAGCGGGAAGCAGCTTGTCGGTGCCTCTAAGATTCTCCGGGACGTTGAGATCAGCAGGGATGAGCTGAGCGAGAACCTCTGATGGCGGCTTGGCGCCCCCGGCTGCGCTCGCCTGGGGCGACGTGTCTGTATGGGTCAAATGCAGAAAGTAGTAGACTGTCACCGACTTCGTCAACCACTTGGAAGCCACGGCAATCGCGAACCAGCACCCGAGGAGCCCCGACCGCAAGGGAGGCGGTTA
>JAQBUE010000191.1 GCA_027624045.1 Acidobacteriota bacterium | reverse complement strand
GGTTACTTGGTGGCCGCCTGATGGCTGTCTTGGCCTGAGGTTTCCGGGTACATGCGATAGAACTCGGCGGGGGTGAGGTCGCTGAGGTCGGGTTCGCCGGTCGGGCTGTTCATCGGCGCAATTGATTCTAAGAGACTTACGACGGATTGGGTCGGTTCGGGCATCTCGGATGGGCCGTTGGCGGCGGCGGCGCGGTCGTGGTCGGCGTCCGTTTCGGTGTTCGATTCAGCCGGCGGGCCAGCCTGGGGTTTGGGCCGCAGGTCGGCGTAGAATCCGGTGAACAAGGCGCTTTGGGCGCGTCGCTTGCGGGCTTCGCGGAGCTCCTTCATGACGTTGTGGTAGCGGCGAGCGAGGCTGGCCTCGTGACGGTCGAGCCGGTTGAGGGCGGCGAGACGGTTGTCGGGAACGAGGGCCTTGCCGAGTAGCCGGTCTCTATCCGCGTCCTGGTTTTCGGGTTGTTCGGCGGTTGAGTCGAACAGCTCGGTGATGAAGGCGGACTGGATGCGCCCGCAGCGCCTGAGACGCCAGGTAATGTCGATGATCTGCTCGACGAGGTCTGCCTCGACGGGGTTCGCGGGGCAGAGATGGATCTCGAACTTGGCGCCGTGTTCGTAGAAGGCGTCGAGGTTTTCGCCGGGGATGAGGGGATCTTTGGCGCGGAAGCCGTGTTTGAGGGCGTTGAGGCGCGAACGCTGTTTGCCCTGGGCGGTCCGGGGACCGGTGGAATGTTGCGCGTTTTGCTTGTTCGCTTGTTGTTGAGCAGCAGTTGACATTGTGATTCTCCTTGCGATTGATTTAGGCGGCCTGCCGCGCCCCGCGGTCGCGGAGGCGCGGATTGAGATCCGCGCCTCCGTTGCTTTGGGCGCACCTTCGGCCGTGTGTTTGGAAGGAGCTTATGATTCGGCCTTCCGGGAATAGTATGCACCTGAGGGGGCGGGCTAGCGGGGGTGGCTGGAGCTAAGTGGTTGCAATGATGGGAGATAAATATATTTTTGGCTTGTGATGGGAATGTTTGGGCGCGAGGAGTTTGGTTGCCCTCGACATCCCTCGGCCTTGATAGGTGACTGCCATCTCACACTGGAATGTTGAGCGCGAGGGCATCACAGTCGGATAGGTACCGAGAAACGATTTCCGACTGAGCGATGTAGACGTCAGAGCTTCCTCGATCGGTCGCCCAGTGGGTCCGAATCGAGTCCCATCAAGGGGCTACCGAGGCTCTGGGCCGAGAGCGAGTGACATCGGTTGTTCATGCCATCTCAGATTTCGAGGTAGCATCGGACACCCTTAATCGGCCGAACCATCAGCCACTACCGCATCACCGAAAAGCTCGGTGAGGGCGGAATGGGTGTCGTTTACAAGCAGTGTCGTCCCGAGAATGATCTCGTCGGTTCGAGCGAACGTCTCTCGCTTCCGACCCGGTCCGTTGGCCCGTCCGGTGCCACTGATCGTGACTTGCCGCGGCGGCGGTCTCCGCCCAACCGGTCCAAAAGGGCAACTTGAAACCAACCAACTATAGTGAAAGCAATCGTGCGAAGGCATCATTCGACACCGCATACACTGCCTCAACTCCGCACCAATACCTCAGCCAAATGGCCGCAGTCGACTACTCGATGGCCAAACAGATGAACCCTTTTCTCTGTGCCGCTGTCGACGCGTCGTCAGACGACGCGCCCAGCTTGAGAGTGCTGGACATCGGGTGCTCCTATGGCATGAGTTCGGCACTCCTCAAAAGTGACTACAAGTTCGACGACCTCATCGACTTCTATGAGAGCGACGCGAGCGAACAATACACAGAGTGTGTCAAGGAGACCCGCCACTTTCTTCGGAAACACCGCACCCGAGAGGGCGTCAAGGTGGTGGGATTCGATCAATCACGCCCGCCCGGTTTCCGCCGGCATCTCGGCGGTTCCCGATCCGGAAGTGGCCGCCACGGCCAAGCGGCGCCGTTTTAGCGCCGAGTAAAAACGATCGATCCTGGCCCAGGTCGAATCCTGCCGGGAGCAGGGTGACATCGGCGCTGTTTTGCGCCGGGAGCGGCTGTATTCTTCTCATCTGAGCAAGTGGCGTCAGCAGCGGGAAGAAGGAGCACTCGCGGGGCTCACCGGGAAAAAGCGCGGCCGGAAACCCAGCACCAATCCCTTGGCCGAGCAGAACCGACGCCTTCAAGCCGAGAATACCCGTTTGACACGCCGACTCCAGCAGGCTGAAACCATCATTGACGTTCAAAAAAAAGTATCCACCCTGCTGGAGATCCAACTGCCGGAGACTCCCACCCAGGAGGAGAACTCGTGATGGCGGCCGAGTCGCTCGCCCCAACCGTAGGCCGAGCCGCGTCTTGCCGCGCTCTGGGGATTCCGCGAGCCTCCTTCTATCGCCAGATCGGCCAGAAGAAACAGCCGTCTTTGCCCGCCGCCCGGCCCACTCCCGCCCGTGCGCTGGCGTCCGCCGAACGCGCCGCCGTGCTGGGGCAACTGCATGCGGAGCGCTTCCAAGACAAGCCGCCGGCGCAAGTTTACGCCACCCTTCTCGATGAAGGAACGTATCTGTGTTCGATCCGCACCATGTATCGGCTGCTTGAGCAAAACCAAGAGGCCCGGGAGCGGAGGAACCAGCTCACCCATCCGCGCTATCAGAAGCCGGAACTGCTGGCCACCGGACCCAACCAGGTCTGGAGCTGGGATATCACCAAACTCCGCGGACCCGTGAAATGGACGTACTTCTATCTCTACGTCATCCTGGATATCTTCAGCCGCTATGTGGTGGGCTGGATGGTGGCGCCCCAGGAAAGCGCCACGTTGGCGAAGCGGCTCATTGGCGAAACCTGTCGCAAGCAGAGGGTCGCAGCGGACCAACTCACCCTCCATGCCGATCGCGGCTCGTCAATGAGGTCCAAGTCAGTGGCCCTCCTGCTGGCCGATCTCGGTGTGACTAAGTCCCACTCCCGGCCTTATGTCTCTGACGACAACCCATTCTCGGAGAGTCAGTTCAAGACGCTGAAGTACCGGCCGGAGTTTCCCGAGCGCTTTGGCTGCATCCAGGATGCCCGCAGCTTCGGCCAGTACTTCTTCCCCTGGTACAACACCGAACACCATCACAGCGGCATCGGTTTGCTGACACCGGAAATGCTGCACTACGGCCGGGCTGAAGAAGTGATTCGGCGCCGGCAAGACATCCTTAGCCAGGCCTATGAAAGGAATCCCGAACGATTTGTGCGGGGCCATCCCAAACCGCCTGACAAACCGACCGCCGTCTGGATCAACCCGCCAGCGGCGACAGATTCAACCGAACGAGATCTACCCTAATTACCTACATGAGGTGTCTCAAAGTCATTGACACGCTCCGTTTGCCTACTTCCTCGGAGTCGAGCTTCGATGGCAGGAGGAATGGGGAGATTGTTTGCCGAGTCAAGATGGTCAATTTTAGCGCACAGGGGCTTGGTGCCGATTAGCCGTTGGCAAGGAGTGCTACGGCGAAGTGCCGCCAGAATCTCTTCTAGACCTTGCGTAGAGGCTGTCAGAGCTCCATTTGAGTGAGTTGGATATGCTGGGGTGTCGTCCCGTCAGCTTGGATATGTTTCACGACATCCAATCAGTGGCCAGCACTACCGAGCGTTGTTCCGATCAGGTCCTGACTCGTCGGCAAGGGTTGAAGGGAGTCGGCCGATCCATAGCTCAACCGAGCGGTGGAATTGATCAGGTACGTAGGTTCAGCTCAGAACCTTCAGACACCTAGAAATTCGGATCCGTCGAGAATTGTTGCTGCTGAGACCTGGGTCGGCTGTACGCGGCGCGGCCTGTGTGCTCTTCCGGCGACTCCGTTTCCTGCTGCTCATTGCTTCTTATCGTGCTGCTTCTCGTAGTGCTCTTGCTCACGGGCTGGCCTACGATGCGGCCGGTTTGCCCCAGGGGCCGTGGATGCCCTGCTTGAGGAACTCGCGTTGAATACGTGCGGTGATGTCGCTTTGCATGGCGGGCTCGTAGCGATGGTCGTAGACGTAGGCCTTGATACGCAACCGCAGATGCGGCGCCTTGTCGAATTGGTTCGCAACAAGGACGTTCACCGGCTTCGTCGATAGCAAATACGGTGAGGTAACCGCTGCCTCCCTTCCGATGCGCAGGACTGCATCAACATCCGCGTCGATTGGAAGATACATGTCCGTCACGACCTGAGCGTCGGGGACGCCGGAGTTCGCGTTGTACACCGCGGCGGTCATTACGTTCGCGTTGGGAATCGTGACGCGTGTATCGCCCGGCGTCGTCATTTTCGTGCTGCGCAAGCCGATGTGATCAATCTCTCCATAAGCGTCACCGATCTGAACGCGGTCTCCCAGTTGGAAGGGGCGATCGGTGAGCACTACCAAGCCGCCGACGACGTTCTTGATCAGGTCCTGGGCTCCTAAACCAAGAGCGATACCGATGGACGCGATCCCCGCAAAGAAGACCTCCGTTGACGGTGAGAGCGAGGCGATGATCAGATAGGTTGCGGCGAACCACAGCGTGATCCTGACAAAAGGTTCGATGTTTTTGAAGAAGAAGCGGGCCCGCGAGACGCGCTCGCTGAAGAAGCCAATGACCCTCTGAACGAGACGGATGGTGAGCCAGGTTGCGGCAATAATCACCCCAGCCATGGCAATCCTTCCGAAAGTCAGGTTCTCTAGCAGCGAGGGTGTTGGCCCGTCGAGTTGAAGCAGGGCGAGGGGTAAGGCAGTGGCTTGCATGACTTCGTTCCTCAATAGAGATTGTGTGCGTCGAGAACGCGCCGAGCCAGATGAGCAATGCGCGGCCGAATCCGCAGTCCCGGGACGTTTGGCTGGGGCTCGATCAACCCGATGTCTTGAAGACGCTTTAAGCGGTCAGCGGACGAGTCCAAGGACGCATCGAAGATGAGCGCAAGCTCCGCGGATGTGAGCGAACCATGTTGGAAAATGGCCTGGAGCGCGAACATGTCGTCGAGACTGAGCGCGGCCGTCAAAGATCCGGTTTCGGGCGAAACGGGCGGGCGCAAGCGAAGCGAACCGCTATCGGCTGAGACGATCGATGCGTTCCAAAGGCGAAACGCACTACGAAATACGCCGTTTGACTGCGCGTAGAGCGCCTCGAAGTACTGGTCGCGGGCGCTTCTTTGGATTCCCAAAAAGAATTGGGCCCGCTCCCACTTGGCGTTCCGCGGCATTCGTTCAAACTCCAACTTCAAACCGGACAAATGATGCCTTTGCAGGACGGCTTGCTGGAGGGTCTTGTGCGATACGGCGCGGGCGTTGATGCGGTGTGAAAAGTCGCGGTCGAGGCCCACGGCGGCCTGGGCTAGCTTCGCCGCGGCGTAGTTCACACTGAGCAGCCACAGGACGTTTTGATTCGTGCGGGTTACGACGGTCAGGAGTCTCTTGAGGCCCTCGAAACCGCCGATCCGCCGCAGATAAGACCGTTCAACTTCTTCGAGAATTACGGCGCCTCCGCGCTGATTCAGGGTAGCGATGAGATCCTCATGCGGGCCGATCTCGAACAGCTTGCGCAGGAAATCGTCCATGTCGCCCGCCTGGAAAACACGTTCTGAGAAGGCGCCGACGCGAAGCGGCAGGCCCGCCAGTGCCTGGACGCGGGCGCAATTGAGGAGGCTGGTTTTGCCGCTGCCGCGCTCCCCGACGAGCAGCATTGCGGTGGGGCGCCCGGCCTCCCAACAATCGCGGCCTTCCTGGATGGCGGCCATTTCGGTTTCGCGTCCCACGAGAAAGCGCGGATCTTCGACGGATTCCGGCCGGAAGAGCCTGGCATAGATGAGAGGCAGGCTGGGGGCGCCTTCCGTTGTTGAGGACGACTCGAGCTGGGCTCGGCGCTCCAGAGGAGCGAGCCTCGATTGGGGAGGGGGTTCCCACCCGATGTAGATCAAGCCGCGCTTGTAGGCGCCGCGGAGCGTTGACCAACAAAGGCGTGCCAGTTGGCGCGACCCGCTGACGCAACGCTGAGCCAGTTGCTGGACCACACGCCGCGAACGCTGTCGGGCAAGCCCTTTGAGCAAACCGAGGTGGCCCTCTCGAATCGTGCCGTGCGTGTTGGCGAGGGCGGCCGCGGCGGCGGTGGTCAGGTTTGGCTCCGCGACGACGCGCGAGTTTCCGACGCGGCCTCGCCGCCGCCGTGCGAGCTGCAGGGCATTCGCGACAGCTTCCACCGCCATGTCCCGCTGCTGATCACGGGTTGCGACCTCGAACCCGTAAAGCACTACCTGCCGCGCGTGTTCAATGTCGGAGACGATACGGCGGTGAGCTTCCTTGGCCTCAATGAGCCCACGCAGATCGGAACGGTTAGCGCTGCGCTCGATGGCTTTGATGAAGATATCTCTTGCTCGGACGGCACGCCAAGGGGGCCGGTGAGGGGGAAGCGCTTTGCGCGGTTCGATAAGCTCGGCCTCGATCGGTAATCCTGCTTGTGCGAGTTGCCGCGCTTCGGCGGCCCAGTCACGAATGCGGTGATCGGCGCTGACGAGGTTGATCCTGGGAGCAGGAACGAAGCGGGGATCGATCGTGCCGTCCCATTGATCGAGGGCCTCGATGAAGTGATCGAGTTCCTTGACGAGTTCAGAACGTTCTTTGTCCACGCCGAGGAGCGTCTTTTCCGTCGTTCGTGAGAGTTCGCCGCCGACCGAAGCGACGGCGGCCGTCAGGTCGTGGCGGGCGTGAACGGCATTCGACTGTTGCTCCCAGTACGAAATGCAGGCCGAGCTTGGATCGGTTGTTCCCGAACGTGCGGAGGCGGCTTTGGGTCTAGAGCGGGCCAAGTCCGCCGCGAGCGCTGGGAGCAGGGCATCAAGACCTTGCTTCAGGGCTGTGAGAGCTTTGATTGCTTCCCCTCGACGCCGGACGCCGAGCCGTATCCAGCGCTTTCGGTCGTGATCGAACTCCTTGGGGTCGGGGCCGCTGCCATCGAGCTGGCGTAGCCCTTCCTCAAGCGTGCCGTCCCAAGGATCAGTGAGGGCGTCTTCGAGTTGCGCCAACTTGAGAAGAAAGAGACCGACACGGCCGAATAGCTGCTCACGCCGAAACCGGTGGACGCCGCCGACAACGGATCGCATGGGCAAGCGGCGAGTCTTCTTGTCGCGCCGTAGCCATGCCGCGCGCCAGCGAGAGACGGATTTGCTGTCCCGTAAAGCTTTGATGAGGTCATGACCGCTTACGCGCACGACTCGTGGCGTCTCGGCAACGGTGTCGTCGAGGTCGCGTAGATACTGCTGGAAAGCCGACAGCGCTCGACGCTGGGGCTGCACTCCGCGGTGACGCCTGAGGACTTCGCCAAGAAGTGTATCGCTTGGTGTACCGAAAAGACTTTGGAGCGAACTGATTCTGCCTGGTTCCCACTGAGGCGCGGCAGCCGTTTGGTACGGCTGCTCTATGGACGCAGTTAGCTCCGTAAGGTCGTTCAGCGCCCCTTCGCACTCGGCGAAAAGCTCCCGCGAGCTGTCTTGCAGTTCGATGCTGAGCCGCGTCCAGGCGGTGCTAAAGGTTTCAGCCATGCCTGGCCTTAGTATGACCGGAACCGTTATTCAGCGAGTGGATGGTTTGCGGAGGGCGCTGGATCAGCAAGGCGGTCGCTAAGCCGTCGCCTTGAACCGAATGACGAGTTGCGAGCTACAATGCCGACCTCTCATGAGTCCAAGCGAACAGCCGTCGAACGGTATCAATCCATTAGGGTGCCCGACGCCAGACTTGTTGCAGCAGGAAAGGGCTGGGATATCTCGTCCAGACAATCCACAGCGATAGCGGCTCTGAGCCGGTACTCGCGCATTCCAATCCCCTCGGCGGTAGATCGACGGTTGAAGGGATGGCCGCCCCAAGATGATCACCACCGGGCGGTCGTAGGACCTCTGCCGCACGGAACGCGATAATCCGTTAGCAGGTCGGTCGTGCGGCCGGGTTCCAAGGAGGAGTATGAGTCTGAATAGCGAATGGATCGAACGACGCCGGAAGGCTGTTCCCCAAGGCGTAGGGATGTTCGCTGGCGAAACGACTGTCTCGAAGGCCTCCGGGGCTCACTTAACCACCGCGGATGGCGAGCGCATGATTGATCTCGCCGGCGGTATCGGCGTGGTCAACGCTGGACATTGCCCCGACCGTGTCGTGCGGGCCATCCAGAAACAGGCTGAGCTGCTGCTGCACGCCTCCATTCACGTTGCTACGTATGAGCCCTACGTCGAGCTGTGCGAAAAGCTGAATACTTTACTGCCCCACGGCGAAGCAACGAAGACCCTGCTGCTTAACAGCGGGGCCGAGGCTGTCGAGAACGCCGTCAAGATCGCCCGCCAGGCGACGGGACGCTCCGCGATCATCTGTTACACCGGCGCGTTTCATGGCCGAACGATGATGGGCATGTCGTTGACGTCCAAGACCGGCTGCAAGATCGGCTGCGGCCCGTTCGCGCCCGAGGTTTACCGGCTACCGTTCCCGGATTGCTTTCACGATGGCTCCAGGCTGAGTCTTGAAGAGTTCAGCCGCAGAGAACTGGTACGGCTGGAAGAGGCTTTCTATGCCTATGTCCCCGCGCAGCAGGTAGCGGCCATCATTGTCGAAGTGGTGCAGGGCGAAAGCGGCTTTCTGCCGGTTCCGAAACCGTATCTGCAGGGCCTGAGAAAACTTTGTAGCGAAAAGGGAATCCTATTGATCTTAGATGAGGTGCAGTCTGGCTTCTGCCGGACCGGACGCTGGGCTGCGTACCGAACAGGAGCGGTTTGGAAACGAGTGCCTCGATTCGGACTTGGATCCCGTTCTCAAGTTCAACATGGATGGCCAGGTCGTGGCGAGCTTCGGCGGCGGCATGTTCATCTGGCCCCACGGCATTGATGTCGACCCGGACGGCAACGTGTGGGTGACCGACGCCGTCAGCGCCGCGCGAACGCCGAAAGGGACGCGAGGGCATCGCGTCACGAAATTCAGTCCGACTGGCAAGGTTCTGATGACCCTTGGAACGCCTGGAGTTCCCGGCGACGGGCCCGATCACTTCAACGCGCCGGCTGACGTCGTCGTCGCTGACAATGGTGACATCTTCGTCGCCGATGGTCACGTCGACGATGGCAACAACCGCGTGGTGAAGTTCTCGAGTGAGGGCGAGTACATCAAGGCTTGGGGAAAGACCGGCTACGGTCCCGGCGAGTTCCGGACCCTGCACGCCGTCACGATCGATTCACGGGGCCGCCTCTTCGTTGCCGACCGCTCGAATAGCCGAATTCAAATATTTGACCAAGAAGGGGCCCATCTGGCGACCTGGACGCAGTTCGGCCGTCCGAGCGGGATCTATTTCGACGACAACGACCGCATCTACGTGGCGGACTCAGAGTCGGACGACGTCGAAAACCCGGGTTGGGAGATGGGCATCCGGATCGGGGACGCGAAGACCGGCTGGGTGCATTACTTCGTCCGGTTTCCCTGGGGCGACCCGCGCAGTACGGGAGGAAGCGGGGCTGAATTCGTAGCGGTCGACCGGGACGGCAACCTTTACGCTGGCGAGCCCTTTCGCCGACTGTTGCAGAAATACGTCAGGGCTATGCCGTAGAAAAGTCCGCGACTCTCGGCCTGGAGTACCCTGAAACCGCCCTCCGGCGGTGGAGTCGCTCGTCGGGCACTCTTTGTGTACTGGCCCCTAGCAGCCTGTGGCAGAATACCCTGTTTTCAGGCGGCGAGAAGCAGCGGGGTGGCCAGCGGCGCG
>JAQBUE010000190.1 GCA_027624045.1 Acidobacteriota bacterium | reverse complement strand
GTCGGGGCGGGCCTGCCGTATCGCGAACTGAGCGACACCCTCGCCAAGCAGGGCCAATTCTTGCCGCTTGATCCGCCGTTTCACGACACGGCCACAATCGGAGGCGTCGTTGCGGCCAACACCAGCGGCCCGCGCCGCCGCCGCTACGGTACGGCCCGCGACATGGTCATCGGCATGACGTTCGCCACCGTCGCCGGCAAACTCGTGAAGTCGGGCGGTATGGTCGTCAAGAACGTAACCGGCCTCGACATGGCAAAGCTCATGATCGGCTCGTTCGGAACCCTGGGGGCCGCCACGAGCATCAACTTCAAGGTCTTTCCGCGGCCCGCCGAGGAGCGAACCTTCCTGGCGCGCTCCACCACGCCCGGCCCTCTGATCTTGTTGCGCAATGCGATTCTCAGAAGCCAACTCCAGCCCGTCGCGATGGACTTGCTGAATCCCCCCGCCGCAAAACTCTTGGGCCTGGACGGGACGCATTACTGCCTCGCGCTGGAATCGAACGGCAACCATGCCCTCGTCCTGCGTTACGAACGCGACTGGGGTGAACTCGCTCAGCGGCACGGCGTATCTGACTTCGACGCGCTCGATCAAGCGGCCGCTACATCGGTCTGGAAGCAAATCCGGGACTTCCCTTCGCTGGCGCTCGCGGGCGATTCAACCGCATCCATCGTTTATGTCAGTTGCCAGCCCAAGAAGCTCGCCGACCTCATCGCCACCGTCGACACGAACGGCGCGGCCGCGATCCTCGCCCGCGCCGCCGCCGGTATCGCCTTCGTCGTCTGCCCAGACGTCGACGCCGCCCGCCTCTGCCTCAGCACGTGCCGCGCAAAGGGTCTTCCCGCTGTTGTGGCGCATTGCCCCGCACCCCAGAAGGGCTCCCTCGAACTTTGGGCCGATCCCGGCGAGGAACTGACCGTGATGCAACGCATCAAGCACTCGCTCGATCCGGCTGGAATGCTCAATCCCGGGCGCCTTTTTAACCGTATCTGACCCTCAATGGTGCTCTGAACCGGGTCAACGTAGAATTCCCCCACGCAAGAAGAACTCGAACTGTCGTGGAAAGGCGTGGCGGGCGATTCATGAATCAGCCAGTCATGGCCGATGAAATCAGATCGGACCGCATCCGCCGGTAAAAAAGGAAACCCGCATGGAAACCCTCACGATTCTTCTCGTCGAAGATAGCTCGGACTATGCCTCATTGGTGCAGCGATGGCTTGTCGGCGACCCCGATCAGACGGAGTTTGTGCTGCATTGGGCTGACTCACTGGCGGCCGGCCTGACCCGTTTGGAGCAGGGCGGCGTCGACCTGATCCTGCTGGACCTTGGCCTTCCGGACTCCGGCGGCCTGGAAACATGGCTGTCGATTCGGGAAAAGGCAATCGGCTTGCCGACCATCATCCTGAGCGGCGACGACGACGGGGCTCTCGCCCTGCAGGCCATCCAGCAAGGTGCCCAAGACTACTTGGGGAAGCCTGGTTGCACACCCGAGCTGCTGAGGCGCACCCTGCGCCACACAGCGATGCGATCCGAATCGACCCGAAGACAAGCCCGGGCGGAAGAATCCAAAGCACAGAAAGAGAGCCACCAGCGGATCTTGGGCCTACTCAGGCGGGCCATCCCACAGCAATGAATATGGGCGAACTAGTCTTGATAGCTACCACGAGCGCCGCGAATGTCGAGGCGCTTCAGCGGACCGTAACCGACGGCGACAGCGATTAGGTGGACTTGTTCACATCGGAAAGCCGGACGAATTATTCCCCACGATTCGCGGTAAAACACCAACAGACGCCGCTGGTCGATCAAGTAGTCAAACAAACAGACGATGAGAAAGCTTACGGAACGGCGGACAGCGCAATCGTGCGTCTGCTGCCACGCCGCTTCGGCCCCCTAGTAATATGACCCCACACGACCAGACGCCTGGCCTGCATCCTTCGATCACTCCTTCGGCGAGTCCCGAAGTCTGCTCACTGGATTTCGAGCCCGGTCAACTCAAACAATTCATCGACCTGGACCGGGCCATCGTCTCGGCTCTCAACCAGGATGGTTCCTTGCGGGATTTCTTGCGTACTACCGCCCAGATCCTCGTTGATGTTCTCGACGCAGCGTTTGCGCGAGTCTGGACGCTCTCCAACGACGGAGACGTTCTCGAACTCCAGGCCAGCGCCGGCCTATACACCCACCTTGATGGGGGGCATGCCCGAGTTCCCGTCGGGAAGTCCAAGATTGGGCTCATTGCGCAAGAACAGCTGCCGCATCTGACGAACGATGTCCCCAACGATCCCCGCGTCGGCGATCCCGAGTGGGCTCGCCGGGAAGGGATGGTCGCCTTTGTGGGTTACCCGCTGATGTCGAAGGGTAAGCTCTTCGGCGTCCTCGCGATGTTCGCGCGCCATCCCCTGAATCAGGAGGCACACCGGTCCGTCTCGTGGGCATCGGACTGCGTCGCGCTTGGTATCGAGCGGCAGGCGGTGCGGTGGGAATTAACGAGATACGCTTCGGAGGTCAAACGAAAGAGTGATCAGCTGGAGGTCGCGTCCAGAAAGTCTGATCTCATTATTGAATCGTCCCCGACCGGAATGATCATGATGAGCCAGGAGGGAACCATCACGCTGGTCAATTCCCAGGTCGAGCGGCTGTTCGGGTACGAGCGGACCGAACTACTTGGACAGCCGATCGAGATGCTCGTTCCGGAGCGTTTCCGGCAACACCATCCCGCACACCGTACTTCATTCTTCGTGGACCCCACGGCGCGGTCGATGGGGGCGGGACGGGATCTATTTGGGTTGCGCAAAGATGGGTCAGAGGTTCCTATCGAGATCGGCCTGAGCCCCATCGAGACCGAGGAAGGGCTCTGTGTGTTGAGCTCCATAGTCGATATCACCGAGCGGAAACTGCACGAGGAAAAGATCTTGGAAGCGACTCGCCTCAAATCCGAATTCCTGGCGAACATGAGCCACGAGATCCGGACACCGATGAACGTGATCATCGGGATGAGCACGCTACTGGGAAAGACGGGCCTCAGTGACGATCAGCGGGACTGCACTCAAACGATTCAGAGGGCCGGTCAAGCCTTGCTGATCATCATCAACGACATATTAGATTTTTCGAAAATCGAAGCCGGCAAGCTGGACATTTCCTGTGAGTACTTTCATGTCGGCCGTGTTATTGAGGAAGCGGTGGATATGTTTTCCAACGAAGCCTCACGTAAGGGCCTTAACCTATCGTACTTGCTGCCAACTGAGGAACTCAGTTCCGTGCAAGGAGACGCGGGCCGGCTGGGCCAGATCCTCACGAATCTCCTAGGGAACGCCCTGAAGTTTACCGAGAAAGGCGAAATACGCCCTGAAGTTCATGTGGCCGCCCGGTCTCAGGAGAGCGTTACGCATCGTTTTGAGATTATCGACACGGGAATCGGAATCAATCCGAAAGCTCAAAAGCGCCTGTTCACGGCGTTCTCTCAAGCAGACGGCTCGACCACGCGAAAATACGGAGGAACCGGCTTAGGGTTGACGCTTTCGAAACGCCTTACCGAGTTGATGGGTGGCACGATCGGCCTGGAAAGCACAGCCGGCCTCGGGTCCAAGTTCTGGTTCACTATTCCTTTCGGCCTTGCCAGTTTCACTGGCAACGAACAGCCCGCCCCAAAGTGCGGACTTGACGGTATCCGCGCCCTTGTCGTAGATGATCTCGAGTCCAACCGCAGAATGCTGACCACCCAGTTGCGCTCGTTCGGCATCGAGTGTGATCTGGCGGATGGCCCGATGGAAGCCATCAAGATGATGCGGAACGCCGCGAATAGCACCCGGCCTTACGATGTCGCTCTCCTGGATTTCGCTACGTCGGGCCTCACCGGGACGGACTTGGCGCGGATCTTCAAGGCGGATCCTGCGCAAGCAAGAACGAAGCTCCTGATGCTGACATCGTATGCCGAGATCGAATACCGCGACCAGGCGGAACAAGCCGGCATCGAAGCCCACCTCACCAAACCGGTACGCGAGAGCCGCCTGCGTGAGGCTCTCATGGCGGTATTGGCCCTGCCGACCGCCAAGCCCGCTAAGCCAGAGCAAGAGGACGTCTCGGCCGAAGGTCTCGCGACGATTCGCCTACTCTTGGTCGAGGACAACCCGGACAACCGTAAGTTGGTCACGCGTTTCCTCAAGCTGTACGGAATGCGCTGCGACATCGCGGTCAACGGCCTCGAAGCCGTTGAAGCGCTGAAGAACGGTTCGTACGATGTCGTCTTGATGGACTGCCAGATGCCGGAAATGGACGGTTTTCAGGCGACAGCCGAGATCCGCCGCCTGGAAGGCGATGCACGGCGCACATCGATCGTAGCCTTAACCGCCCACGCGATGCAGGGGGATCGAGAGATATGCCTGGAAGCCGGCATGGACGACTACGTTTCCAAGCCCATCGATCCAGAAGAGCTAGTGAGAGTTATCCGGCGCTGGGCGCTGGGCGCAGAACCGCCAGATGCTGGTGCGAAACACGAGTCCCCCATTCCACCGGCCGATGCCTCACCTTCCGTGGCGGCAGCTGATGTCCAAAGAATCCAGGTGCGCGCGAACAAACTTGTCGCGGACTTGATCCCCGGATATCTAGAGAATTGCCGTGGCGGCATCGCTTCTCTAAACGCGGCCCTGGCTCAGGACGACATCGATTCCGCCCGCGTTGTCGGCCACGGTTTGAAAGGGTCGGGAGCAGGGTACGGATTCCCGCAGCTCACGACATTCGGCAATGCCATCGAACAAGCCGCTAAGAAGGGTGACGCGGATGAGATTCGAAGCCAGACGACTGGGCTATCGAACTATCTGGATCCCCTCGAAGTGATCTACGACTAACTTGTAAAAACTGTCCGACGAGGACGATCCGCCGCGCGGCAGCGCGGGGCTATCGTCTGCAGGTCAGCAGCTATAACCATCGACAGACGCAGGCGACCGGCCGATCGGGTGATGGGCCGGACTCACTAAGCGACGATCGCTTTGACGACCTGCGCCGGTTCAACGCCGGTCAGCTTCTTATCAAGCCCCTGGTACCGGAACGTAAACCGCTCGTGATCGATGCCGAACAGATGCAGTATGGTCGCCTGAAAATCTCGCACATGCACGGGATCGCGAACGATGTTGTACGCAAACTCGTCTGTCTCGCCATGCACCACGCCACCCCTGATCCCGCCGCCGGCCATCCAAAGACTGAAGCAGCGCGGATGATGGTCGCGGCCGTAGGTCTCGGCGGTCAGCTTGCCCTGGCAGTAGATTGTGCGCCCGAATTCCCCGCCCCAAATCACCAGAGTTGAGTCAAGCAGCCCTCGCTCTTTCAGGTCCTGCACCAGCGCCCAAGCAGCCTGATCGATGTCCTTACACTGGCTCGGTAGCACTTCGGGGACGCGGTTATGGACGTCCCAGCCGCGATGATACACCTGTACGAATCGCACATCACGCTCGACGAGCCGCCGCGCCATCAGGCATGTATGGGCAAACGTGCCCGGCGTGCGGGCATCGTCGCCGTATCGTTTGTACGTCGTGTCGGACTCCTTACTCAAGTCCGTCAGCTCCGGCACCGAAGCCTGCATCCGAAACGCCATCTCATACTGCTCGATCCGTGAAAGCGTCTCGGGGTCGCCGATCTTCTCGTGCTGGATGCGGTTCATCTCGCTCAGCGAGTCGAGCATGCGACGGCGAACTTGCGAAGGTACTCCGTCGGGGTTGTTGACGTAGAGCACCGGGTTCGCCCCGCCCCTCAATGCCACGCCCGCGAACTCTGACGACAGAAAACCCGAACTCCACAGCCGCGCTGAAATCGCCTGCACGTTCGCCTTCGGGTTCGAATGGCTCGCGTTCAGAACGACGAACGTCGGCAGGTCGCTGTTCATGCTGCCGAGCCCATAGGCAGCCCACGATCCGATACATGGCTCGCTCGGCACCTGTCGCCCCGTCTGGATGAACGTGATCGCCGGCTCGTGATTGATCGCCTCGGTATGCATCGACCGGATCACGGCGATGTCGTCCGCCATCCGCGCCGTGTAAGGCAGTAACTCCGAGATCCACATTCCGTTTTGCCCATGCTGGTTGAATGCGAATCTCGATGGAACGATCGGAAACCGTTCCTGCCCCGACGTCATCGTCGTTAGCCGCTGCCCTTTTCGAATAGAATCCGGCAGGTCTTTGTCATACCAGTCGTTCATGCCCGGCTTGTAGTCGAAGGTCTCCATCTGCGGCGGCGCGCCAACCATGTGCAGGTAAATCGCCCGCTTCGCCTTCGGAGCAAAATGAGGCAAACTCGGCAGACCGCCGGTTGCTTCATAGCGAGGAGCCGCCGCCCCGCTCGCGTTCCGGCCGATCAAGCTCGCCAAGGCGACCGCGCCCAGACCGCGCGAGCCCCGTGTAAAAAACTGCCGACGCGTCTCGGTACGAATCGCTTCATCGCACAGACTCGCCGGAAACATTCCGCTTTCGCTCATTTGTTCAGCACCTCGTCGAGATTCATGAGCTGATTCGCCAGCATTGTCAGCGCCGCCGACTCAGCTTTCGGCAGCGCCTGATCCGTTTCCGAATCCCCCACCGAGAGCGCTTTGGCGGCGGCATCGGGGTGGGAGTCATAGTAGTGCAGATAATCCTTGTAGGCGCTCCGCGCGACTTCCCGCTCTTTCTCTGAAAGCCCGCGCACAAGCAGGCGTTCCGACATGAAGTCGAGCTGCCCGTTCAGGTCGCTGGACGCATGCAGGGCCTTCCCCGCCAGGTGCCGCGCCGCCTCAAAGAACTCTGTTCCGTTGAGCGTCAGCAAAGCCTGCAGAGGAGTGTTCGTTCGCTCTCGCCGCACACTGCAAAACTCGCGCGTCGGCGCATTGAAGGTGACCATCGACGGCGGAGGCGCGGCGCGTTTCCAAAACGTGTACATGCTGCGGCGGTAAAGGCTCTCCCCTTCATCCTGCTCGTAGAAGCGCGTGTTGCTGCCCTCCATCGCAACCGCTTCCCACACGCCCTCGGGATGGTAGGGCTTCACGCTCGGCCCTCCGATCTGCTTCGAAAGAAGACCGCTCGTCAGCAGCGCATAGTCGCGAATCATCTCGCCATCCATCCGAAAACGCGGCCCGCGAGACAGCAATCGATTCTCCGCATCCCGCGCGAGCTTCACATCAGTCACGACCGCGGATTGCCGATACGTCGCCGACGTCAACATAAGGCGGAACATGTGTTTCATATCCCAACTCGATTCGCGGAACTCCACGGCCAGCCAATCGAGCAAACCCGGATGGCTCGGCGATTCGCCCTGTGAGCCGAAGTCCTCGGCGGTCTTCACGAGCCCTGTCCCGAATACTTCCTGCCAGAATCGGTTCACCGTGACGCGAGCTGTTAGCGGATTCGAATCATCCACAAGCCACTTCGCCAATCCCAAGCGGTTGCGCGGGTAGGAATCGGGCATCGGCGGTAACACTCCGGGCGTCGCCGCGCCAACCTCATCCCGCTGGTCGTCATACATGCCGCGGTACAGGATATGCGCCATCGGATCAGAGTCGTCTTTCTCTTTCATCACAAGTGTCACCGCACTGCGATGCAAAATCGCGCGCCGTTCATCCTGCAAAGCCGTTAACTGCGCCGCCACCTTGCGGTAATCATCGTCGCGACGAAGCAGGTAATAAAACTCAAGCGCTTCTCGTTCTTGTGCGGACAGCCCTCGCGGACCCTTCTTTCTCACGGACCCGAGGGTATCCCATCGAGCCAACAACTCCGCCTCCGGCTGCGTAGCCGCGCGATCTAGAATTCTGAAGTCACGAATCGTCGCGTTCAGGAATCCACTCTTCTTGTCATCCTCACGATCACTCGCACCGAGCAACAGCGGCGCGGCGGTCTTGGTCGAACCTTTAAGCGTCGGCGTCGCCCGGCCAATGTTCTCCGCCGGCACGCGCTTTCCATCGAGATACAACGTCAAGCCGCTCCGCTGCCTTTTACCGTCGTACGTGGCCGCGACGTGATGCCATTTCCCCACCTCGACGCGGCGGTCGCCGATCGCCTTTCGCCCAATCGTCCAACCGTCTCGCACCGTCAGCGAAATACTGGGCAGCCCTTCGGAGAGATCAAGCACCCAGCCACGATTCTCGTCACGCGGGTCCGTCTGACTCGCGATCACACGATTCTTCGCACCTTCGTTCAACCGAAAGCTCACCGAGACCGTAAACGGCTCATCCGCCAAAAACGCCGGGAATCCGGGAACTTCCTCGAACCCTTCCTTGCCTAGTTCAAGGCCCGGCCGTTTGGCTGACGCCCCGTCCGCAAGCTTGAGGGGCATGCGCTTCGAACCCACGCGAACGTTGCCTCGCTTCCCGACCTCCAGCGCGAGCCGCTCCGACGCATCAAAGCGCTCGGCGTCAAGCGCTTTCTTATCGCGAGATTCGAGCCACTTCTCGAACCCACCACGCGCAGCAGCCCGAACTCGCGCCAGTTCATCAGCCGCTTCCGGTTCCTCCGTTCGCAGCGCATCCCAGCGCGCCTCGTCGTCCGGCGGAGGCAAGATCATCGCCGGCGGCGTGTCGTAGTAATTGAGATCCATTGCCTTCTGCGTCGTGTTGCGGAAGAATGCCGCCATTGAGTAAAAATCACGCTGCTTAATCGGATCAAACTTATGGTCGTGACAGGTAGCGCAACCTACAGTCAGGCCCAGCCAGACCGTGCTTGTCGTATCGACACGGTCTTTGGCGTACATCACCAAAATTTCCTCCTCGATCGACCCGCCTTCGCTCGTCGTAATGTTGCAGCGATTGAAGCCCGTCGCGATCATCTGATCGCTCGTCGCGTTCGGCAACAGGTCGCCCGCGATCTGTTCGACCGTAAATTCATCAAACGGCTGATTCCGGTTGAACGCGCCAATCACCCAATCGCGATACGGCCACATCTCGCGATAGTTGTCGTGATGTAAGCCGTGCGTATCCGCATAGCGGGCTGCATCCAACCAGTAACGTGCGCGGTGTTCGCCGTATGCCTCCGACGCCATCAAGCGATCGACAAGCTTCTCGTAGGCATCCGGCGACTCGTCATTGAGAAAAGTCTCGATTTGCTCCGGGCTCGGCGGCAACCCGGTCACATCCAGCGCCAGGCGCCGCAGCAGCGTCCGGCGATCCGCCTCGGGCGCGGGTTCCAAACCGGCGGCAGCGAGCTTCGCGAGCACGAACTGGTCAACCGGATTTCTCACCCACTTAGCGTTCTCAACCTGTGGCGCCTCGGGACGGCTTGGCGCCACGAACGACCAATGCTCCTCCCACTTCGCGCCCTGCTCGATCCATTCCCGAATCGCGCCGATCTGTTCATCCGTGAGCGTCTTGTGAGAGTATTCGGGCGGCATGCGCCGTGCTGCGTCTTTGTGGGTGATACGTTGGTAGACGAGACTCTTCTCCGGGTCGCCCGGCACGATAGGCACGCCCGTCGCGCGCTTGCCAAACGCGCCTTCGCGGATATCCAGGCGCAAATCCATCATCCGAGTCGCAGGGTCCGGACCGTGGCATTGGAAGCAGGCGTTCGACAACGCCGGCCGGATCTGCCGCTGGAAGTCGATCGGCGCGGCTACGACGCCAACAGCCCATAAGAGAAAGGGAGCAGCCGCCAGAAGCGGATGAACTCCCGGGCGTCGGCCAATAAGATCTTGAAAAGACAGGTCAACCGGTCGATTGCTGATCACACCCTCACCTCGCCTCGACTCCATTCTAGCCAGGATTTCCGTTTTGGCCATCCCGGCACAGTCAGGGTACTCTAATCCGCAGTCCGGATGCA
>JAQBUE010000189.1 GCA_027624045.1 Acidobacteriota bacterium | reverse complement strand
GCGCGCCGCTGGCCACCCCGCTGCTTCTCGCCGCCTGAAAACAGGGTATTCTGCCACAGGCTGCTAGCTTTGAAGGGCGCTGTTCGCTGCGAACCTGGGTGTATCGAGTGGCGCACAACGCAGCGGCATCGCACGTTACTCAGAATCGTCGGCTCAGGATGCGGGAGTTGGTCAGCATTGATGCTCTCGAAACGCTGCCCGACGAAAGCAGCGCGGAGCAAGCGATGGACCGCGAACGGAACCTCGAACGCCTGTTGCTGCTGGTGCAGCGTTTGAAACTCATGGATCGCCAGATCATGCTGCTCTACCTCGAAGGCGAGGATGCCGCGTCCATCGGCGAGATCACGGGCGTGTCGCCGGGCAACGTTGCGACAAAGATTCACCGCATCAAGCAATTCCTGGCGCGGCGATTTCATCAAGGAGGCGCATCATGACGGGTCAACCTCCGCCAGACGATGTCAGGGCCCTTTGGCAGGAGCAGCCAACAGAGCCGCTGGCCATGCCCGTGAACGAGATTCGCGAGAAAGCAGCCAAGTTCGAGAAGAAGGTCAACCGCAGAAACCGGAGAGAGTACTTCGCGGCTGCATATGTCGTGACGGCGGCCGCTGTGTATGTTGTCATGGGCTCAAATCCGGTCGTGAAAATCGCATGTGGCTTGATGATCGCCGGCGCTTTGTTCGTTGTGTACCATTTGCACAGCAGGGCTTCGGCGCGAACTCTTCCCTTCCATGTGTCCTTCGAGAAGTGCCTGGACTTTTATCGATCGGAGCTGGTCCGACAGCGAGACCTCCTTCGCAGTGTCTGGTGGTGGTATATCGGGCCGCTTGTTCCGGGATTGGTCGTCTTTGGTTGGGAGATCGCGGATGTGCGCTCGGATCGCATGCGGGGTGACTGGTGGATTGCAATCATGACCTTGATGCTTGTGTCGGTCTTGGGCTTGAACTGGTGGGGGGCGCGCAAGCTCCAACGCCAGATCGACGAGCTGGATAGCTTGCGCAATGATAGGTAACGAAGGGAGAACCGCGATGCAACGTCGCTTTAAGCTTTGGATTCTCTGGGCGCTGCTGGGAGCAAACGTCGCCTGGGCCCAAACAGCAACAGACTCCGCAGTCCCTACCGATGCCGAGATTCGAGCGGTGCTCGCCGATCGCATCGACGTCCAAAAGCGGAGCGTCGGCATCGTCGTGAGCGTGATCGAGCCGGCCGGCCGGCGCATCGTCGCTTACGGCAACCTGGCGAAGGGCGACGAGCGTCCGCTCGACGGCGATACGGTTTTCGAGATCGGTTCCATCACCAAAGTATTCACGTCACTCATTCTGGCCGACATGGTCCAGCGCGGCGAAGCGGCACTTGATGATCCCGTAGCGAAGTACTTGCCCGAGCACGTCAAGGTGCCCGAGCGGGGCGGACGGTCGATCACCTTGGAAGATCTGTCGAGGCATATCTCGGCGCTGCCTCGCCTGCCGTCGAATCTGACTCCGGCCGACCCAAGGAACCCCTATGCCGATTACTCGGTCGAGCAAATGTATGAGTTCCTCTCTGCCTACGAACTCCCGCGCGACATCGGCTCGAAGTATGAATATTCAAACCTAGGCGTCGGCTTGCTGGGACATGCCTTGGCTCGCCGCGCGGGCACCGACTACGAGACGCTCGTCAAGTCCCGTATATGCGAACCGTTGGGAATGGAGAGCACCAGCATCACACTGTCGGCGGAGATGGAAGCCCGGCTCGCGGCCGGCCACAACAACAAGTTGGAACCCGCTTCGAACTGGGACCTGCCGACACTGGCCGGGGCAGGGGCGCTGCGTTCCAGCACGAACGATCTGCTGCGCTTCCTGGCGGCCAATCTTGGCTACACCGAAACACCGTTGGCGGGGGCGATGGCGTCACTGCTCAGTCCGCGAACCCCGACCGGCGCGCCAAACATCGAAGTCGCTCGCGCCTGGCACATCCAAACCAAAGACGGCGTCGAGTTCATTTCGCATGGCGGCGGCACTGGCGGTTACCGGACAGTGATCGGCTACTCGCCGCAGTCGCGCGTCGGCGTTGTCGTGCTGTCGAACTCTTCGACTCCCATCGATGATCTGGCCCAGTACGCTCTCGACCGCACGTCACCACTCATGGAGGCGCCCAAGGAGCACACGGAGATCAGCGTCGACCCGAAGATCTACGCAGGGTATGTGGGCCGCTTCCAACTGGCGCCGGAGTTCATCCTGACCGTCAGCGCCGAGGATGGTCAACTCTTCACACAGGCGACCGGCCAACCGAAAGTCCCGGTGTTTCCGGAAAGCGAGACCGAGTACTTCCTCAAGGTTGTTGACGCGCAGATTACCTTCCATACCGATGCCGATGGGCGCGCGACGTCGCTGACTCTGCATCAGAACAGGCGGCACATGCCGGCAAAGCGAATGGAGGGGGAAGCGCCGCCGGAGCCGGCCCCCAAGTACACCGAGGTCGAGGTGGACCCGAAGCTGTTCGACGGGTACGTGGGGCGCTATCAGTTAGCGCCGAACTTCATTCTGACAATCACCGCGGAAGACGACCGACTTTTCGCGCAGGCAACAGACCAGCCCAAGTTTGAGGTATTCGCCAAGACCGCGACAGAGTTTTTCTTCAAGATAGTGGATGCGCTGATCACGTTCGCGACGGATGAAAGCGGGCGGGCGACGGCGCTGACCCTGCATCAGAACGGGATGAATATGCCGGCGAAACGGCTGGAGTAGCGGTGATCGACGTGAACTACCGGGCGATGAATCGCTAGGGTACGGTGTGCGGTGCCCCTACATTTTCTTCCGGGATGAGTCCGCTCGGGACAGAGTCCTGGCTTAGATGACGCCGCGGCGGCCACCGCTGCCGGCAAAGCGAGGGTCGATGAGTTCAGGCTGATCCTTGTGGAACAGCCGCCAACCGTCATACACGACGCTGCCGACGTAGTAAGCGTCTCGATTCAGACTGTGTTTGTCGGGCAGTTCTTCACGGGCGGAGGGATGCTTCAGCTTCGGGTAGAAAAGGAAGTCCATGTAGGTGAACGCTCGGAAGTACGTCCCATCGAAAGCGATTTCGGAGATCACGTCGGGACAGCGGCGGCGCAAGACGCCGGCGGCCAGTTCGGCGGAAGGGTCGTCAGGCATCTGCGCGACGGCCTCCTGAATGGCTTTCAATTCCGTCTTGACCATCTCGCGCGCTTCTTGCTTCCAGCGCCGCTGCCGGCGCGTCAACGCGCCGAGACGGAAGCGGGCAAACAGCAGCAGCACCGCCGCCACGAGCGGCTCGATATAGCGCGAGAAGAAACTGGCTTCCGGCCAATGCAGGACCGCCGTCATCGCCCAGTGGAGCAATACCGCCACGCCCGCGCCCGCGAGGACAAAGCCGACAGCGGGCTTCTTGCCCAGCACGTGGCGCTTGCGAAACGAGCGCAAAGAGGCAGTCAACTCCTCCAACGCCTCACCAGCGCGAGCAGCCGCATAGACCGACTTATCCCAGTCGTAGTGAACGTGGGACGGCGGGTAGTAGAGGATGAGGAGCTTGTCGGCGGGGATATCTTTCCCGGAAAAACAGGAGATCATATACTCTCCGCGCAGACCCGATCAGGGAAAACGCCAGGACGACTCGTAAGATAACACAATCGCGGAAATGACTTCGGAAGCGGCTCGTGGGCGCCGCTACTGCAAGGGGATGCCGAAGACAGCCTCGACCGAGACAGGCTCGCCGTTCTGGAACGCAGGATGGAACTCCCAGGATTGAAGGTTAGCCAGCACCATCTGATCCGTCTTTGGATCAGCGCCGCGGATGACGCGGAAATCCTCCAGGTCGCCCTCTTCGGTCACGACGGCGTAAACGATAACGCGCCGGGGCGCGCCGCCGTCTTCAGCCAACTCCAACCGCAACGGCTCGGTTCGCAAGGCATGCGGCGGGTCGACCCGTTCAGCGGACCTGATGTGAATGACGTTGCTCGCTCCGCCGCCGCCCGCGGGCTCCTCTGGCTGCGGAGCACGAGGCACGCAGTACTGCAGTACCCACTTCCTGGGCGCTTCCGGAACGTCAATGTAAACGGTGTAAATGGGAGTACCTGTTAGGACCTCATTGGCCTCGGGAATGTCGCTGCGTGTATTTGAGACCAGAATGATGCCGTACTGCGAACGGGGCAGCGGTCTGAGGCGTCCGTCAGCCTTAGGGTCGCCATCCGGATCACCTCCGGCGCCGGGCCCGGGGCCCGTTTCACCGAGTCCCGAAGCGCCCTCGCCGGCTCCACCAGCGCTTCCCTGCCCTGAACCGTTCAACTCGATAATTTTGACGCCACCCACGCCGGAAATACGGACCGAGGAGATGAGATCGCTGGAACCGTCGCCCGTGGGACTGCCGGTTTCGTCTCCATCGTTGAGATCGCCGGCGCCGTCTCCGGCCGCCGCCTCTCCCGAACCGCTTCCCTTTCCAACGCCCGTCAGTGTTGACGGCTCATTCTGGGCTGGGCCAGCACCCTCCGCGGCCCCTTCGCCTCGCGGGCCAAGCGTGCCCGATGGCGTGGATGAATCGATCGATCCTAGGCGAAATCCTGGCTGTAAATCGAAACGAATCGCCTGCAAATCCGGTTGCTGGCTGAGAACAATCAGACTATTCTGGCCCAGGTCGCCGGCGCTTGTGGGCGGAGGAGCAATATCCGCCAACGGGTTCTGGCCGGCAAGCGGAACAACATCGGCCGGCGGCAGCGTCAGGGCTGGATTCTCGACAACAACCGCCGGAGCCGGAATCTGGAGATCGGCCAACGCAATCTCATCGTTGGGCGGCAGTACCTGTGGCGCTAGATCGGGTAACGACGCCACGCTGAAATCAGGGCGGCTCACCGGCTCGAGGACCGCTCCGGTCTCAAGCTTCAAAGGCGAGTTGGCCCAAAGCATGACGGGTGGAAGATTAACTGTGTAGTCGCGGGGCAATTCGAGCGTGAAATCGGGTTGGATGACGATGTCGTTGAGCGCGGGATTGACTTGAAGCTTCTCGCGAAGCAGGACGCGAACCGTAGCCTTCTCGCTCGCTGCTGCAGTCGTGGTCTCGGCGCCATCGGGCGAGGCGGTGCCACCCTTTTTCGGCCGGGGGGGCCGCGGCCGCGCGGGCCGGGGTACTGAGCGCGCCCTCGCGATTGCCCCGTTTCGCTTCTTCCTCCGCGGCCGCCAACTCCTCGTTCTCAATCGCGGGTTCGGCCGGCGCCGTCACACTGTCTGGGGGATCAAGTTCATCCGCCGACACGACCGGCGGCAGAGGCATTCTGTAATCGAGTGTGATGATCTCATATCGCAGGACTTCAATCGGTGGAATCTCGTACGACAGAATCTGGAGCGATGGCACGATGGCCACCAGCATCAGATGCGCGAAGAGTGAGCCGACAAAGCTGAGGCCTCGTTGGGAAGGGTCGAGCCTCGGCGAAGCGAAAATCGGCGAGTGCGATGAATCCCCGTAGGCCGGCGACTCCGCCCTTGGCTCGGTCCTAGGCCTAGCCAGCAGGTAGGTGGCCAGGAAAAGCAAGACCGCGGACGCCAAACCAAGTCCTACATCATACGAGGGAATTTGTGGCAGGTCGCCCATCGTGCCGCGGACTTTCGGGGATACTCGTACTTCAGTTTAGAGATGGCCTACCGCCGAAGTCATCCGGCGTCTACCCTAGGCGTGGTAGGGCTTACACCTTACACAGCTATTACATCACAAGGCTTCTCGCCACGGGAGACGCCGATCCCGTCGGTTGTCCGTACGTAAACAGGAATCCGTCGCGGGCTGTGCTGTTCCCGCAGGCTCAGGGGCGGGAAAGGCTCACGGGATCAGCTCCTGATGACGGCGCAGCAGAAATTTGTCCGTCATGCCGGCAAGGTAGTCACAGACAACCTGATGCAGTGGCACATCTTGTGCTTGCCGGCCGTAAGCGGCGGGCAACTGAGCGGGCCGCTCCATGAAAAGATGGAACAACTCAATCAGCTTTGCTCCGGAATGGCGGCGCTCCGCGGCGAGAGGGGGTGAGTTATAAACCTCGCGCGATAGAAGCGCTCTCAACTGGCGCGATGCCTCGGCCGGCCGGGGTTGCAGGCGCGCCAGGCGCTCGGGATGAGCCCGGACGGCATCCATCGACGTCACACGCCCGTGTTCGACGGCGTCAAGCGTACCTTCGATCAGGCCCGACACGAATGCACTCAACAAGGCCCGCAAAGCCTCGTTGAATTGCAGCGCCGCTGACGCATCCGGGAACTCCGCCTCGGCTTGTGACAAGAAGCGGTCGAACAGTTCCACTTCCTTCCGCACGCGGGCCGCGTCGAGCAGGCCGGCCTCAACCGCGTCATCCAGGTCAGCGCAGTTATACGTTATCTCGTCAGCCAGGTCGATGAGCTGCGCCTCCAGCGGCGGACGCTCATCGAGCAGATACTCGCTCAATTCGGGGAACTCGGCGGGCCGGTAGTCGCGAGAGTGCTTCACGATCCCTTCGCGAACCTCGAAAGTCAGGTTCAAGCCTTCAAACGCGGGATAGCGGTGCTCGAAGTGCTCGACAATACGCAAAGCGTGCAGGTTGTGATCAAAACGGCGGCCATGCTTCCGCATTTCTGTGTCGAGCGCCTCTTCCCCCGCGTGACCGAACGGCGGATGCCCGATGTCGTGGGAAAGCGCCAGGGCTTCCACGAGTTCTTCATTCAAACCGAGAGCCTTGGCGACTGTGCGCGCGATCTGAGAAACCTCGATCGTGTGAGTCAGGCGGTTGCGAAAATGGTCTGAGTCGGGAACCGTGAAGACTTGTGTCTTATGTTCCAGGCGCCGAAAGGCCCGCGAATGGATGATGCGGTCACGGTCACGCTGGTAATCCCCGCGGTAGGGATGAGGGGCTTGCCAATAGCGGCGTCCGCGGCTTCGCTCGTTCGGAAAACGTAAGCGGGCGAGCATGCCGAGACGCGCCCGTTACGACTGCGGAGGGATCGGCGGCGTGGGTGTGGACGTGCCGAGACGTGCTTCGAGAGTCATGCGAAGACGGGAGGCCATCTCACGGCCCGCGCCGCCACGCTCTTCCACTCCCTTGACGAGTTCCAGGGCTTTCTGCTCATCTGTCGCCATCAGCGCATCGTAGAGTCCGAAAAGCTCGACGCGCGCTTTGGGGAGCATCTCTGTGGGATGGTCGACCAGATACTGGTAGTGCTTGATCGCCTCTTCGTTCTTGCCTACGAGCTGAAGGTGATCCGCCAAAGCCTTGCGAGCCATGCCGCTGACTTCAGCACCGCTGCCGTCGATCACGGCCTCAAGCATTTTCTGACCTTCATCCGGATCACCGTCCCGCAGTTCATAGAGAGCGAGATGAAGGCGGGCATTCTGCCCCTCGAAACGGCCGCTATACTGCTCGGCAACCGTCTTGAGAGACTCCTCGGTCTTCATCTCCTTCTCGATCGATGTTGCAAAGGTGATCCGGCCGGGCATATTGTTCAGCGACACCTCGCCGTAGTAGTTGTCCATCGCTGCCTGGAAAGCCAGGCGCGCCTGTTCATTCTGATCCACCCTGTAACGGTAGAAACCGATTCCACCGACAACAAGAAGCACGACCGCCACGGCGGCTGCGATGATCGAGTTGCGGTGAGTTGTGAAGAATCCGACGGCCTCGCCGACTTCCTCGACAAAACGGTCTTTCTTGAGTTGTTTCCGGGTCAGCTTAGCCAAGGGTGAATTTACCGGCGGACGAAACTCATCCGCAAAAAAAGAACACAGACAATCAGTTGGGCGTCTCGGATGCGCTCAGAACCTGCGCTCAGAACCGCCCTGAACTCTGCGCCTCATGCTAGCAATGTGGCGGAATCCTGTCAAACCGGGTAGGCATTGGACTTACCCCTTAAGGCGGGCCCCAAAACGGGCAACCTACGCCTCTATTAAGGTTTTGGTCACAGCGGCCGATACGATAAACAGAGCGTGCTGATCTAAGGTAAACCACTGATTTTTAAGGTGAACCTTGGTAGTTTAGTATTAGGCAGGTATACTCGGATCATTACAGATGAGGGATTTAGAACTCACACCAGTCCTGTCTCGGGACGACGTAGTCATAAGTAAGAAGGTCCAGCGCGACCTGGAGCGGCTCGGAGCCAAGCTCGGCCCGCGGGCCGCCGCGGTTGAAAAGCGCTGGCGACGCAAGCTCAAAACCGTGTTCGATGCAAATCCCGATAAGGCCAAGCTGCGGGCTCTGGCCTCCATCAACCCTGGAAGCTGGTGCGGCCTGCTGGCCGAGGGTCGTTTGAACGCGGCGCTAGAGCAAGTGGACTATCACAGCCGGCGTCTCGCCAAGCTCGATGTGCCGCCCAATAGCGTGGTTGCTTCGCTGAAGGCATACGAGGAAGCGCTGACGCCCGACCTAAAGAAACTCTTCCCGAAGGACTTCCGCTCACAGCTTTCGTCCCTCGATCACCTCTACTTCTGTATCAAACTCACGCTGAACAACGCCTACTACCGAGTCCGCGATAAGGAAGCGCAGGCGTTCTACGACGTTTTCCAGGATCAACTGCAGTCGCTGAGTGTGCAGGAACTGATGGGACGCGTGCTTGAAACCTTGATGCGAACGTTTAGCGCTCAGGCGGGCGTCATTCTTCTGCGCGAGGGTCGCTCCCGCAAGCTCACCGCCGCGGCCTGGAAGGGCGTGGACGAAACACTCGCCGCCCGCTTTAGCAGCTCGGTGGGAAGGGGCTGGGCGGGACGGATCGCCGGCAGCAGCAAGCCGCTCGCGGTGGTGGATGTAGCGAACGAGCCTCTCATAGGCAATGCCGCGATTCGTAAGGCCTTTCACAGCCTGTGGGGCGTGCCTCTCGTGGTGAGAGGTGAGGTCCGCGGTGTCCTGCAGTTAGGTTTCTCTCAGGAATACTACTGCTTGCCGCGAGAGATGGCGCTGCTCGAGGCCGTGGCCGAACGCTGCGCCATGGCCATCGACAAAGCGCGCCTGCTCGAGGAACTGCATGACCGCGAGGAGCAGATCCGGCAGCTCGGCGAGCATATGCTCAACGTCGAAGAAGAGGAGCGGCGCCGCATCAGCCGCGAACTCCACGACGAAGTCGGACAGTCCATGCAGGTGATCCGGCTCTATCTCGAAATGATGCGGGGCAGCCTGCCCAAGGAAGCGCACGAAATCGCGGAGCGGCTGACCGAGACCCAACACCTCACCGAGCAAACGATCGAAGAAATGCGGCGTCTGATCTCGGCCCTGAGCCCGAACGTACTCGAGGACCTCGGCCTGCCGGCCAGCATCCGGCAGTTCGTCGCCAATTTCAGGCGTACCCTCGCCGGACAGGTGACCCTTCAGATGTCCGGGCTCGATCACCTGCCCAAGAGCACGCAGATCATGATCTACCGGCTGGTACAGGAATGCTTCAGCAACATCATCAAGCACTCGCACGCCGACGATGTCGGCCTGCGAGTGACCCGCAAGAACGGGCACATTCAGGTAAAGGTCCACGACGACGGCGTCGGGTTTGACCTGACCGAGGCGTCGCGGATGCGCGGTTCCTTCGGCCTGTCCGGCATGCGAGAGCGCGTCGCGCTACTCGGCGGCGAGATCGAGATTGAGTCCGCCCTTGGAAAGGGCACCAGAGTGGAAATTGCTATACCGGCGGGTGTCATAGCACCGGAACCGGCAAAGAACGAATAACTTCTAAACGATTGAGGCTAAGTCAATGTCAAAAATACGCGTCCTGTTAACCGACGACCATACCCTGTTCCGGCAGGGAATTCGCACCTTGCTATCCGCTGAGACGGACATCGAGGTTGTGGGAGAGGCTAACAGCCTGTGGCAGAATACCCTGTTTTCAGGCGG
>JAQBUE010000012.1 GCA_027624045.1 Acidobacteriota bacterium | reverse complement strand
CACCAAGTAACCGAAACACCATCCAAACACCACGAACCGCCCGGCCCCCAAAAACCACCCACCCAACCTGCGCCCAGCACCCTCCGACCCGCACCATCCGAGCCCCGCTCTCGCCGAAAACCTGCTGTCACTGGGATTCGACGGGCCGTAGCGTCAGCCGCTCTTCAGTACGAACTTTTGCAGGCACGGGCAGTCTTTCGGGACCAAGCCCTTGCGCCCTCCGGCCGACCACGTAACCTCGCCTACATAAACGTCCCCAAAGCGGTCCACCCAGACGTCATGCGGCGCGTAGAAATCGCCTGGCGCGCAGGGGTTCTCACTTCCGCCCCAACGGTCCAGAACGTTCCCCTCGCGATCGAGCACACTCACGTACGCGCCGCCCGGATCGACCGGCTCGACGCCCGGAAACAGCCCGCACCGCCAACCAATCTCCGCCACGTAGATGCGGTCCCGCGGATCAATGAAAACCTGAGCCGGCCGGCTCACCTGCGTCCACTCAGCGATGAACGTCCCGTCCGGCTGAAACAGTTGCAGCCGATCGTTCTCGCGATCCGCGACATACACAACCCCGTCACTATCGACCGCGATGCCATGCGGCAGATTGAACTGCCCCGGTCCGGCCCCCGGCTCCCCCCACGAAAACAGCAACTCGCCCCGCGCCGAGAACTTGTGAACCCGCGCGTTGCCATAGCCGTCCGTAACATAGATCTCGCCATCGGGTGTCAACGCAACATTCGTAGGCTGATTGAACGGGCCCGCGCCGCGCTGAATCGTCCGATAGTCATTGCCTTCCACGCCCGTATCCGAGGCGCGGCCGCTCTCGCCCAGCGTCATCAGCAGCTCGCCGTCAACCGTAAACTTCCGCACCGTATGGAGGAAGTCGTCGGTGAGATAGACACTGTCGTCCGGGCCGATATGGATGCCGTGCGCGCGGCCAAAACTGCCTTCGCCCCATGACTTCACAAAGGTGCCATCGCGCTCGAACACAATCACTGGGTGCTCGCCCCGGTTGAAGACATAGACGCGATCCCGTGAATCACTCGCCACGCCCACGACCTCGACCAGATCCCAGCCTTCGGGAACTTGCGGCCAGTTCGGGTCAACCGTGTATTGAGTCGAAATCATCTGAGTTGTCGGTGTCATTGCGGGCTCCTCGGCCGAGTCGAAAGGCTAGGCCAAGATTGTACTGCACAACGCAGGAAACCACACGGGGCGCTCTATGCTTGTTTGAGGGCGTCAGGCGTAATCGGTAGTGACCGCACGCGGACGCCCGTCGCGGCAGCCCCTCCGGGCGGCGTCCGCTCGGGATGAGGTTCAGCGGGTCCGGGCGGCGGCCTCGCCCGCGCGGCGGCCGCTCACCCAGGCCCAGAGGAAGTTGAATCCGCCCAGACGTCCCGTCACGTCGACGATCTCTCCGCACAGGAAGAGCCCGGGCACCTTGCGGCTTTCCATCGTGGCGGGATGGATCTCCGCGATCGCGATGCCGCCGGCCGTGACCTCGGCGATGCCGTAGCCCTCGTTCCCGGAGACGGGCAGCCGGTAGTGCGCGAGCGCTTCGACAAGGCGCCGCCGGTCGTCGCGCGGCAGTTCACTGAGGCGCTGCTCCGTGGAGACGCCCGCCACGTCGCAGAGCCGCGTGACGAGCCGGCGCGGCAGATGGCGGCGGAGCGTCGACCCGACGGTCGCAGGCCCCCCGGCGCGGAGTTCCTTATCCCAATCCGGGACGTCGCCCCAGTGCACGCGGAGTTCGGTGGGTGGTTCGGCACCTCCCGTCAGCCGGTAGCTGGCATCCAGGATCGCAGGGCCGCTGAAGCCGCGGTGGGTCACGAGCAAGCTTCCCGGGTGGCGGCCCGCCGCGCGCCCGTCCCGCTCCGCGGTGATCTCGACGTCGACGCTGACGCCGGCCAGTTCATGCCAGGCGGCATCCTGGGTGAGGAGCGGCACCAACGCGGGATGCAGCGGAACGATCGTGTGCCCCATCGCCTTGGCGAAGCGGAGACCCGCGCCATCGCTCCCGGTCTTCGGGAGGGAGAGGCCGCCGGTGGCCAGGATGAGGCGTTCCGCGCGCAGCCGCGTGCCGTCGTTCCCGGCGATGAGGAAACCGGTCCCCGCGCGTTCGTCCGCGCGCACGGAGGAGACACGGAACGGGGCGCGGATGCGGCTCCCGCTCTCGTGGCAGGCGCGGAGCAGAGCATCGACGATGTCCTTGGAGCGGTCGCTGACGGGAAACACCTTGCCGCTGTCCTCCACCTTCAGGGGGATGCGCAGATCGCGCTCGAAGAACTCGCGGACCTCCCGCAGCGGCCAGGAGAACAGCATGTTGCGCATGGACCGGGGGGAACCGGCTGTGTGGAAGTCCGCCAGTTCCGCGATGGACGGGAGCACGTTGCAGCGGCCGCCCCCACTCACGCGGATCTTGGCGCCAGGCTGCGGCCGCGTCTCCAGCAGTAGCGCCGGCGTGCCGGACCGCCCCGCGAAGATCCCGGCGAGCAGGCCGGCGGCGCCAGCCCCGACGATCACGATGGGATGGGTCTCGGGAGGGTTCATAGAGCGAGGCCGAAATCCATGCCGACACTCATAATAGTGACGTGCCCATTGCACCCAGCGGGCCAGCCAGGGCAGCCAGCCTTGCGCCCTACCAGTTCCACCAAGCTCAGCAGCAGCGCGAGAGCGAGCGGTCCCGGCCAAAGGTCATGGCGACGCGATCGACTCGCCGCCCACGAGTTGGTCGAGCAGGATCGCAGCCATGGCCTCGGCCCCGATGAAGATCGACTCCTCGTCCGCCACATAACCGGGGCTATGAGGCATACCAACCCAGCCCTTCTCGGGATTGGAGACACCAAGCAAGAACATCACGCCGGGGACCACATCCTGAAAGGAGCCGAAGTCCTCACTATAGGCGGGAAACACGCCGTCCATGTCGAGAATTGCCTCCGTCCCAATGACCGAACCGGCGCTTGCGGTCGCCTCCCGGACAAGCTCGGGGTCGTTCGTAACCCCGGCAATAAATCTCTCCTGATAGTCGATGCTCAATGTCACACCGTCGCGCTTCACCTCTGCCAACTGCCCTTCGATCTCCTGCCTGGTTCGGGCTCGGGTACCGGAATTCGCGGTCGTGATCCAAGCCGACACAGTGAAAGCGCCCGCCTCCGCCTGCGATGGCTCACCGACCTCGGCGAAGACGAAACCCGGTGGCGCCGGCATCACGGCCTGTTGCGGTGTAATCGTACCCACGCTTTGGATCCGCCTGCTGACTTCCCGTGCGGCGCCCTCTAAATCGCCGCTGCCGGCGAGCGTGACCTGAACGCGGTCGCGACTGGCCATCATGGTCTCCGGTGCAGTCGCTAGCTGCCCGACGCTGAGCGGTGCTGTGTGATAGGCGAAGATTGCCGCGGGCATCAGCTCCCGGAACACGCCGTCCGCGATCATGGCGCGGGCACCGCTGGCGCTTTCTTCGGCTGGCTGGAAAACAAACACGATCGTCCCGGCCAGTCGTTGTCGTACGGCGGCAAAACCCTCAGCGAGTGCAAGCCCAATGGTGGTGTGAATGTCGTGGCCGCATATGTGCCGCACTCCCGGAATCACTGATCGAAACTCTACGGGATCAGGCGCGTTGGACCGGACGGCGTCCATGTCGGCTCGAAACGCGACGACCGGACCGGGCCGCTGCCCCTGCAACACCCCGACGACCCCGTAGCCACCTACGCCTGCTCGAACGTCCAATCCCAGCGCGTTGAGCCGATCCGCGACCATGCGGGCAGTGCGCTCTTCGTGGCCCGATACCTCAGGATGGCGATGGATATCCCGGCGTACCGCTATCAAATCGTCCCGACTGGCGGCGATCTGATGTTTTACGTCGCCCAAGAGTGGCCGCAAACCCTGGCCGGTCAACGACGCGGCTAAGAATTGGACTGTGATCAGGGTAACGCTGAAGGTCCGCGGATTTGACAGAGAGATCATTGAGCTACCGACTTCCGTCCAAGGCCCTCCACATGGGAGGAGCGAGGATTACTTGCCCGAATCTCAATACGAGAACAGCCCCTGCGAAGTTCACTTCCTGCACGTCCAGGAGTCTCAAGGGATGGACGCGACACTTCAGCGAGAGGAGAAGTGAATGGGCAAGCAACAGAAGAGGAAGTGCCGGTTACACCCAGCGGGCCAGCCAGGGGAGCCAGCCTTTGCGCCCTACCAGTTCCACCAAGCTCAGCAGCAACGCCAGAACGAGGAGCCCGGGCCAGAAGTTCATGGCGGTCATGATCGACTTACCCCCGGAGTCGAAGGCCGAGGCGATGTCGGGCTGGAACCGTCCTCCGGTCCACTGGGAAATTTTCGCGAGCAGGTGTTCGTCGGAGCCGTACTCGGTGAGTTCAGAGTTTGCGCGGTAGTAGGCAATCTCCGGGAAGGTTTCGACGTCGGACGCGGCGCGCAGCCGGAACAGCCCGAAACGATTCTCGACCGGGGCGCGGGCTTCGAATTCGTCAGTGCCCACGCGCCGCAGCGGAACCGAGCGGCGGAATCCCGAGGGACCGAGCACGTAAAGATTCGGCAACTCGTCGGGGATCGCGGCGGCGTTTCGCTCGCTCACCCGGTAGCGGACGACAATTTCGTCGGACGAGCTTTCATAGCGCGCGCTGGCTTCGGTGGCCGCCGAACGTGGCAGCACATCGCGCAGCAGGTTGGTCCAGAAGCGGTCGAAGGCGGGTTTATCGACCCAGTTCTTTGCCCAGCGCGATTTGGCGTCGGAGGCGAACACGGCCGAGCGGCCCAAGCCATACTGCCATCGAACGAGAAGAGGATCCTTCTCTTCCTCTTCCCCAATGGTGAGCAGGGTTTCGGCGCTCGCCTTCGCGTCGAACTTCACCCAACCAAGAAGCGCTCCCGCTTGGCCCAGGGAAACACCTTCGAGAATCTCGGCCGACCCGGTGATATCAGGCGTCACGGAGGTTTCCATGATCGATGAGCCGGTGTGCTCCATGACGTCGCGCAGAACGATCTGCTCCAGTCCGGAAACGTCAATCAGAAAATAGGAACGCCCTTCAGCGGTGGAGGCGACGCGCTCCAGATAGGCGCGGTTGACATCCTGCCCGAGACCGACGGTTGAGATCGTGATCTGCAGCTTGGCCGCTTCGCGGGCCAATGTGATACTGTCACCCTCTTCGGAAATTCCGTCGGTGAGTAGCAGGATGTGTTTGTAGACCGAGTCGGTTTCCCGAATCTGTTGGAACGCTTCCTGGAGCGCCGGAGCAATCTGTGTGCCGCCGTCGGCGATGATGCCGGTGATGAGTTGCTTCAAGACTTCAGGCTCGCTATTGACGCGAAGCGGGATGGCCCATTGAAACGAGTTGTCGAAGACCAGCACGCCGACGCGGTCGATCGGCCGCAGGTTGTCTACGACTCCGATAGCGGACTGCCGCGCCAGTTGCATCTTCTTGCCCTCCATCGATGACGACTTGTCGACCACGAGCACGACGGAGGTACCCTCGGGCGTGCGCGGCGGAGCAAGCGTGGCGGGCATCATGCGCCAAAAGGGGTCGGCCGTGTCGTCGCGAGCTTCCACGTAGAGGTTCTTTTCGCCGGCGATAAATAACAAACCGCCGCCACCTTCCACGAAGTTCGCCAGAAGCTCTTTCAGCCGTGGCGGCCAGGCTTCGACATCGAAGTTGTTGATGACGACGAGAGAAAAGCGGCCGAAGTTGGAATCAGCCGGCTCCGAGGATCTCTCGACATCGAACCCGGCCGCAGTGAGTACCTGGCGCAGGTGTACTTCGTTATCCGGCGCATCGCCGGAGACCAGCAGCGCGCGAGGATGCTCGAACGTGATGGCATGTTCGAAGTGAACTTCTCCCATCTGCGGCGCGGCTACGATCCCCGAGAGCAACGTGGCGCCTTCCGTCTCGACGCGAGCACGGGCATGAACAAGATTGACGCCGGCGGTGAGCTGGACATCCGATCGGCCGATCACGCGGCCTTCGGCCATCAGTTGCACCGATCCGGTCGTTGCCCGGGAGCTGCCGACCTCGATTTCGATGGGGACACTTTCACCCGAGAACGCTTGCACCGGCGCGGTGACGGCGATGATGTGCAATTCCGGCGCGACGTTGCCCGCCAGAGGGAATGTGTCAATCGGGATTCCCAGCGTGCGGGCTTGATAGGCGGCGCGTTCAACCGAGCCGAAGGTCGCTTTACCGTCCGAGATCAGCGCGATGCGCGGAACGCGCCCTAACGGGAACGTGCCGATCGCATTGCGGATGGCCACTTCCAGGTTCGTGGCCGCCGTCTCGCCGTCTCGCGGTTCGCTGCCGCGCTTTCCAAAACGGGTTGTCTCGTCGAAAGGGATGACTTGCAGTTGATGATTTTCGCGAACGTCGCGCAAGGCGTCGACCATTTCGTCAACGCGCCTCCTCGACTCGCCGCTGATGCTGCCGGATTGATCGATCAAGGCTGTCAGGGCCACCTTGCTTTCAAAGACTCGCAAGCGAGGTTCGCACAGCGCCACGATGACGAGCGCAAAGCACAGCGCCTTCAAAATGAGCGCGGCGCGGCGGTAGGTCTGCCGCCACTCCCAGACCGTCCACACGGCGGGAAGCAAAAGCAGCGTCAGCAGCCAGGGGGATTCCAACGTCACCGCGCGCCCCCTTTACCAACGGCGGGGCCAACTTCAGCAGGCCCAACTTCGGCGGTTTCGTAGCTTGGGGTCTTGGAACCATTGACGGCAAGGTCGCCCAGCGTACGCGATTCGAAGCCCTGGGTTGGTCTCGGCGAGGCCGACCCCGAACGCGGCGGCGACATGCGCCCATAGTAGAACCAGTCGATCAGCCAGCAAATCACGGCCAGCAGCGCCAGCCAGGGCCACAACGGAAAGCGCAAACTTGTGACAGCGTTTGAAGACGGCGGCACTCCGAGCAGCGCGTTCTCCGGGATCTCCCAGCGCGCCGAGCCGAGTTCGGGAAGAGTCAGGCTCCAACTCGACTCGCGAAATGGTGTTCGCACCCGCACGTTCCCCGGCACAGGCATGAAGAATCGTAAGCGGTTTTTTTCGAGCGACCACGGCAAGTTGGGATCTTCAGCGGAAACGACGCTGATCTCTCGCTCATCCTCCACACTCACCGCTGTCTCGACCAAGCCGGGCGGCCCGGCGAGCACCTCACGGCTCAGAAACAGATTCGGGCCAAACCAGCGCAGGGTATTGGCCAGCAGCAGCGGGGTGACAAGCTGGTTCGCGACGGCCGACGCCAACGGGTCGAAGCCGTAAACGACGGTCTTCTCGCCGCCGCTCTCGCGGGCGACGATCACAGGACCCTGCTCGCACTCGGCGATAACAACGTCTTCAGGTCCGGCTTCGAGAATGAGCGTTTCCTTGAGCTCGAAGTCGCGGCTCCGCAACCCCTGACCGATAGCGTGATTCGATGCCCAGGCCGTGACACGGGTTCTCCCGACGGAGCGAACAACCCTGATGGGCGAGCTGTCCGGCAGAGGCCGCACGTAAATGCCGGCGGGCCGCGACGCCGGCGCCAGGCCGTCGAAGATGCGCAAGGGACCTTGCTCGCCATCGCTGGCGGCTGAGAAATCAGCCTGCACCATCGGCGTTGCCTCAAAAAACGGTTTCCAAAGGGAAGCACGGGTCGTCGTAACGTGGACGGTTTGGCGTTCAAGGCCCGGCAGTTCGAGTTGGGCGCGGTTGTTGCCCGCGAATCGATCGTCATCGGCGAGTGATGCCGCCAAGATGCCGGGCTGCTCGGTCCCCAAATGAAAGATAACTTCGGCGCGGCTTTCCGCGGCGATGTCGACGGCCTTGTAACCGAGGCGGCGCCCCTCGAACGCAAACTCGACGCTCGCTGACACAGTGCGGTCACGCTGGTTGTGGACTGCGGCGACCACCCTCCAACGCTTCGGGTCAGCGGGTTGACGCTGGGCGCTAATTCGCGTCAAACCCACGTCATCGACCTTCTCGCCCACGGCGACGTAGCGAAAGTGAGGTAGGTCGGAGGTGTCGATGCGTCCCAGCATCTCCGGCGGCACGCGCGCGCTTCCGATGTAAGCCACCTCGCCGACGGCATTCGAAGCAGTCAGATCACCCGCTGCCTCGCCGGCCGCCGTCAGACGCAGAGCGCTCTTGGCTAGCTCAAGCGCGTCGCCTGTATTGGCGGCGGTCCAGCTCGCTTGCAGCGAATCGAATGCCGCACGCAGTTCGACGCGGTTGGCGGTGAAGCCTTGAACGACCATCGGGTTGCCATCGCCCCGAATGAGAAGTACCAGATCATCCGCGGGTAGCGCGTCAAGGAAAGCCACTGCCCGGCGGCGTGCAAGATCGAGCAGCGTGCCGCCCCCAGCCGCATCAGCGGCAGCGCTCATCCAGGCCGATGTCTCGACGATCACAACGTGATAGCGCGGTTGCCGGCCGCCGCCGCTAAAGCGCAAATCCGCGATCGCGAGCAGAATGAAGATCGCGGCCAGCAACTGTAGCAGCAGCGACCATGGCTGTTGCAGACGCCGCCGGCGCGTGCTCATCGGGTAAGCCGGCCGTCTCGACCAGAAACGCAAAGTCGATACGACTCGGCGGCGCCGGGAACGATCGTAAAAATAGAGTGCGACGAGTCCCGCCGCAATCGGGACGACGACGGTGAGAAGTTCGGCCAGGGTGAGGTTCAGCAGTTCCACTCGGCGTATTCCCTAGTGCAGACTCAGCGAGCCACTTGACATCAGCGCGCCGTACAGGGCGTCTCCCAGCTCCATGTCGGTCGTCAGGCGCATGTACCGTCCGCCGTTGCGAATCGCGACATACTCGATGCCCCGTGCGTGTTCCTCGAAGGCCTTGATGTAGTCGTCGATCACGGATCGATCAACGCTCATTCTGAGCACTTCTCCCGTCTCGGCGTCGACCATTTCGAACTCGCCCTGCTCGCTCGGCGCGGCGTCTTGAGGGCTCGCGATATGGATCAGCATCAGTTCGTGCCCGTAATCGGCAAGATACTGCAAAGCGCGCTTTTCGTTTCCGTCGCTCAAGAAGTCGGACAAGATAACTGTGAGACCCGCGGCGGGCGAACTCTCCAAAAACCGCCGGACAGCGGAGGCGAAGTCCGAAGGTCCGCCGGTCGAGAGCCGGCTGATGAAACGAGACGCGCCGGCGAAGCGATGACGCCCGCCCTCCGAGCGGTAGTTTTCGGCCATCGAGTCCGAAAACGGCTGAATCACAATCGACTCGAGTCGCACCAGCCCGATATAGCAGAGGGCGGCGGCAAGTCTGCAAGCATAGGCGAACTTCGGCTCGCCGGTTCCGTCAACCGAAACACCACAGGCCATGGATTCGCTGGTGTCGATCAGCAGCCGAACGGGCGTGCGGGGCTCGGTGCGAAACATCTTGAGATAGAGCCGCCCCAGCCGCAAATAGGCGCGCCAGTTGACGGAGCGCAAATCGTCGCCCTGCTGGAAGTGGCGATGATCGAGAAACTCGTGCCCGGCACCCGCGTAGCGCGAGAGGTTATTGCCGCCGAGCAAGCCCTGAAACGACTGCTGCCAGCGGATGGCGAGGCGTTCGAGGCGCTCCAAGGCTGCGCGGTCCAAAAGGGGATCAGGCGCTTGCACGAACTCAGACTAACAAAGGCAAAAGAGTCGCATTGACTCAAGTGATTGTCCCAGGAGTGTCTGCTAGAGTTTGCGGAATTCGCCCAGGATGCTGGCTCCGAAAAGGCGGCCGAGGGTGCCGGCGGACATCAGTTGAAAGTAAGTGTAGAAGGCAGCGAAGCCGAAGCTAAACCGATCAAGGTACTTGCAGGGCTCGAACTCGCGAGTCATGAGCCGCTCGACGCCGAAGCCCCAGCGGCCCGCCAGTGATCGCAGAATGCTCTCGCTGTTCATGCGGTAATGCGTCGGGAAGATGTCATCTTCGTCCACGCCCATCGTCAGCCGCAGGGTTCGCCTCTTCCAGGAAACAGGCAGGATGCTTGATGCCAGAATGGCCGGGTGGCGCAGGTTGGGCGTCAGAAAGACGAACCGGCCGCCCGTCTTGGTAACGCGTCGCAGATTCGCGAAGAAGTTCTCTCGTTCGGCCACGTGTTCCAGAACATACCGGCAGATAACCAGATCGATGGAATCGGCCGGCACCTGCCACGGGCCGCCATTGAGCGAAACAAACTCAGACAGCTGCGGATTTGCTTCCGCGCTCGGGTCCGGATCAAGACCCACGAGGCGGATGTCAGGGTAGCGCCGCCACGGAAAGGGGGCAATATCGCCCCGCCCGCAGCCAACCTCCAAGACCGTCATTCCGGCCTCGATGCGGTGTTCGACCCACTCATGGTATGTCTGCCAATCGTTGAGTCGCCCCGCCATCACACGTGCTCGCAGAGTCGCAGTTGTCGAAGACATATACCGATACGTTCGGGCGGCGGCGCTCAGTTCTTTAGGAGCTGATGCTCTGATCGTGGGCGTGTGCCCTGGGTATGATGGATAAGCCGATGGGAATTATCGAACTTCGTGGCGTGAGCAAGGTTTTCAAATCCTATGCTCATGCCGGCGACCGCATCAAGGAGTTCGTCACGGGCGGACGTTTGAGCCGGCACGAGGCCCACTGGGCGCTGCGCGACCTGTCGTTCGACATTCGCCGCGGCGAGACTTTCTGCATCGTCGGCGAAAACGGCTCCGGCAAGACAACGCTGCTCAAGATCATCGCCGGCATCCTGTCGCCCAGTAGCGGGACTGTCAAGGTTAGCGGACGCGTCGCCGCGCTGCTCGAACTCGGGTCAGGATTCAGCACCGAATTCACGGGCCGCCAGAACGTGTTTCTCAACGGCACGATACTGGGGCTTTCCAGCCGTGAGATCGAGAGCCGGCTCGACGCCATCTTCGCCTTCGCCGAGTTGGGCGAACACATCGATCAACCTCTGAAGACCTACTCAAGCGGCATGGTCATGCGCCTCGGGTTCTCGATCGCCGTGCAGGTCGAGCCGGAGATTCTGATCGTGGATGAGGCGCTGTCAGTCGGAGACATTCGCTTCGCGCAGCGCTGCATGCGGAAGATCCACGAGTTACGTGAGCGCGGCGTGACGATCATATTCGTTAGTCACAGCATTGCCGATGTCAAAGCCCTGGGCGAGCGTACTTTGTGGCTCGATCAGGGCCTGGCGGTGCAGCTCGGCGACACCAAAGAGGTGGCCATCGAGTACATGGCCGCACTGCTGAAAAAAGACGCGGTTTACTTGCGCCAGGAACGCGCCACCGACCTGAAGACCACGCAGCTCCCGCGGCCGCCGGAAGTTATTACCGAGTTGCCCGCGCAACCACGTCGGCATGGCGACAGGCGCGGTGAAGTCTTGGGAATAGCGGTCGTCGACGAAGGCGGCCGAGCTTTGACTTCGCTGGCGCCGGGGCAAAGGATCGTGGCGCGCGTCAGCGTCAAGGCCAACGAGCCGGTCCGCTTGCCGATCGTGGGCTGCCAGTTACGGAATGACCGCGGCATCGATTTCTCAGGCACCAACACCAGTCAGGAAGATGTCGCGCTGCCCGCCATGGAAGCCGGCGATGTGATTACAGCGGATTTCCATCTGCACTTGCCTGAGTTCTCGGCGCGCTACCTGACGTTCACCCCCGCCTTCGCCGAGGGCACGGTCAACGAGTTCACTGTTTGTGACCTTGTTGAGGATGCGGTTCGCATCCCCGTTGAACGAAATGAGCAAATTACGGAGGGCCTGTTCGGGATGCCTTGCCGCGCGGTAACCTTCCAGCGCGTACAAGCGCAAGAGGCCCCGATCAGCGCCGCCGAAAGCCGTTAACGGCAGACAGCAGAACGCACGGAATAGAGGGGCACGGCATGCCGCGCCCGCGCCCCAGAAGGGCCAATGGATGGGAGCGGAACTAATCCGTCGGCGCGCCGGTTCCAGCAGGCATCTCGGCGGACAGCGACTTGAGAAACTCTTCGAGATCTGTCCGCTCCTGGCCGGTCAGGTGGTCGAGTTCCTTGAGGTCTTTGGCGCGCCATTCATTCGAGTTGCCCGCGCCGATGTAGAAGTCGATCACTTCCTTGAGCGTCTTCAGGCTGCCGTCATGCATGTACGGCGCGGTTTCGGCGATGTTGCGGAGGCCTGGTGTTTTGAAGGCCCCGCGGTCAGCTTCGTTCTTAGTGACTTCGAAGCGCCCTATGTCGGCAAGTGTGCCGTCAAGACCGGCGCCGACGCCTAGGTTGTGAAACTTATTGTCAGTGAAGAGGGCAGAGCCTTCTTGCATCGCGTGACAAACGTTGCAATTGCCTTTGGCGGGATCACGGAAGACTTCCAGCCCACGCTTGGCTGACTCGCTGATGGCGTCCGCTTCGCCTCCATACATGAAGCGGTCGAATGGAGAGTTGCCACTCAGGACAGTGCGCTCGAAGGAGGCGATCGCTTTCTTGGCGCGGTCCATTGTGACGCCGCCGGGGCCGAAAGCTTTCTCAAACTCCGCGACATAGCCGGGGTCTTTGGAAAGGATCTTCTGAAGCTCCTCCAGCGTGTGAGCCATCTCGATCGGGTTCGCCATCGGCCCGAGTGCCTGTTCTTCCAGACTCGGAGAGCGGCCGTCCCAGAACTGAACATTGAAGTACGCGGCATTGATGACGGTCGGTGCTTGCCGGCCGCCTTTCTTGCCTCCAACGCCGCTGGAGAACTGATCAGGATCCGCGAATCCCGCGTCCGGCCGGTGGCAAGACGCGCAAGCAATCGATTTGTCAACCGAAAGCGTTTTGTCGTAGTAGAGCTTGCGTCCGAGGGCAATCGTCTCCGCGGTCGGCGGATTATCGGCCGGGACCGGTACGGGCGGCAGCCCCAACGGCGGTTCGATGGTGATTGACGCACCAATGGGCATTGACGAAACTGGACCTTCCGGCACCGGCTCAGCACACGAAACCAGGGTGATCGCGCACACCACGACCAGCAGACCTACGGTGATCCAGGAACGATTCGATTGCATTTTGCTTCTCCAGGCGGGTGCCGCGAAGGCGCGGCTCCTAACAACTGTCAACCCTCAGAATCGTGGCTGGGCGGCGTCTTTGTCAACCGGGAATAAGGTTGGGAGCAAGGTTGAACAAGCCGAGTGGGCGGCCGTCAGAAAGGCGGCGCGGAAGGCGAGCGTAATGCCTCGCCCTCCGCGCCAACAAGCTCTGCTGAGTCAGTGTCCGAACACCTAACGTGGATCGGCGACCTCGCTGATGGCATCGACGCGGATTCGTGGCTGGATCGTTTCGACGTCAATCGTCGTGCCGTCCGACCTACCGTTGTCTTCACGTGAGACGCCCGTGTAGACCGCGGCGACATCGAGACGCGTCTTGCTCTCGATCGTCACAAAACCGTCGATGATGCGCTGCGGCGAAGGGAGATCGAGCAACCTTCTGATCTCCGCGCAACTTACAAAGTTCGCCTCGTTCGCGCGAAGGCCGATACCCTCGCCTCCACTCTCGCCCTGCTGACCCGACCCGATTCGCGTGGCTTCGACGACGCCGATCCGGACTTCAGCCGCGGCCCCGCTCGTGTTGTGGATATTGACCACGGTGCGATAAAAGGCCGGTCCGAAATCAAACGATAATTCGTTCGGTGACGGATCGAACACATTACGGCATACAAATTTGGCAGAATACACAAAGGTCCGGGTGGACGCGACAGCCTCGGTTTGTGCCCAGATTCCATTTCCGAAAGCACAAGCCAGGCCCAGTAACGCCACCCGGACAGTTGTTCCTCTTACGCTGAAAAAACTTCGTTTCATTCGATTCTCCTTGTATTGAAGTGTGGACGGAGGTTGCGGTCCGGTACAGGCCCAATCGATGAGGCGCGCCTGCTGAAATCACTCCGGGGGGACACTTCCTCCAACTCTTTCGTAAACACGTGGACGGCCACTTTGTTTTGGTCAAGTTTGTGAGCGTTTCGCGACGCTGCCGCGCAAGAAGGTGGGGCATTTTGACACGCCACGCGGTTGCGGTAACACCTTAGCTTCAAAGCTTCCTAAGGCTCTGTGTTCAACCGTCGCGCTCCCGGACTAGACTGGATGCATGGCGTCTCAAGACTGGAAGGTATCCCTGCACGGAGGCCACAGCGGCGAATTCTGCGAGCACGCTACATCAACGTTGAGGGAAGTGCTCGAAGGGGCCGTAGCGTTCGGCTATCACACCTTCGGCGTCAGTGAGCATGCGCCGCGCAGTCAGGAACGGTTTCTCTACCGCACTGAGCGCGAGAAGGGTTACACCATTGAGCGGCTGCATCGCGAGTTCGAAGCGTATGCCGGAGCCGTTGATACTCTCGCGAAAGAGTTCGAGGGAAGGTTGATCGTTTTGCGCGGCCTTGAGGCCGAGGTTATTCCCACTGAAAGTTATCAAGAAGAGATGCTTGGTTGGAGAAAGCGTTTCGACTTCGACTATATGGTCGGCTCGGTTCACTACGTTGACGAAATATCAGTTGACGGTGAGAAGGCCGACTTCGATGCCGGTGTTGCGCAGGCGGGCGGCCTCGAACCCTATGCGGTTCGCTACTACGAGACCGTCGCCGCGATGGTCGAGGCTTTGCGGCCCGACGTTGTGGGGCACCTGGACCTGATTCGCAAGAACGCCAACCCCGCCGCGGCGCTCGATGCGCCTTCGATTCGCGAAGCCGCTCAGCGCGCCCTCGCCGTGATCAAGCAGCACGACTGCATTCTCGACTTGAATACGGCGGGCTATCGCAAAGGTCTCGGCTCGCCCTATCCGGCGCCTTGGCTTGTGCGACTGGCGGATGAGATGGGCGTTGGATTCTGTTTCGGTGACGATAGCCACGGTCCCTCGCAAGTCGGCGAGGGCTTGGAGCGAGCGCGTGAGTATCTCATCGAGAACGGCGTGTCCGAGATTCGTGTACTAACTCGCGAGGCGGGCGACATCGTTAGAAAGAGCGTCTCGCTTGAAGAGTGATTATGCCGGGAATCCGGAAGTCCGGTGATAGAATCAGGTTGAACTGCCGGCAATGACAACTCTCGCCGATCTTACCGAAGCCGCCGTCGAATCAGGGGCTCATGTGCTGTGCCTGCCGGAGAGCATGACTCTTTCGGACGACCAGTTCTTTGATTTCTGCCAGGTCAACCGCGACCTGCGGATCGAGCGCACCGCGCACGGGGAGATCATTGTTATGAGCCCAGCCGGGGGTGGCAGCAGCAATAGAAACCTTCGACTCAGTGTCCAGATTGAGGCATGGGCGGAACGTGACGGCACAGGTGTGGCGTTCGACTCCAGTGGAGGCTTCATCCTGCCCAATAAGGCCATGCGCTCACCCGACGCCTCGTGGGTCGAGAGGTCACGCTTGGTCACGCTGACCAAAGAGCAGAAGGACAAGTTTCTTCCCCTCTGTCCGGATTTCGCGGTCGAGTTGCGGTCTCCGTCCGATCGCCTCAGCGTCCTGCGGCGGAAGATGCAAGAATACATCGCCAACGGAACCTGTCTCGGTTGGCTGATCGATCCGCTGGAGCGCAAAGTCCACATTTACAAGCCCGGAGAACAGCCGCGGATTCTCGACAACCCGAACACGCTATCGGGTGAACCGGTTCTGCCCGGATTTGAGTTGAAGCTCGAAAGAATCTGGGACCTGGGATTCTGAGGCTGGGCCCCAGGGCGTTTTCGAGGTGAGTACCCCTACTCAATCAGCCGCTGATCCACAAGGCCACATCCTGTAGATACCCGGGAGCGTCTCTATCTCCGACACTCAATTCTTCGACTTCTGCCGGGTGAACCGCGACCTGCGGATCGAGCGCACCGCCGCCGGGGAGATCGTTATCATGTCGCCAACCGGATGGAAAATGGGCAGCCGCAACGCGGAGATTATCGCTCAACTGCGAACCTGGGCTCGGGGAACCTGGGCTAGGGCCGACGGCACAGGAGTCTCCGTGGACTCCAGCACCGGGTTTAGACTGCCGAATGGGGCGATCCGCGAGCCCGATGCCGCTTGGGTTAGTAAGACACGGCTTGCCTCGGTATCGCCGGATCAGAAGAAGCGCTTTCTGCCGCTTTCGCCCGACTTCGCAATCGAACTGCGTTCGCCGAGCGACCAGCTCCCGGTTCTGCAAAGCAAGATGATCGAGTACATCGAGAATGGAGTCCAACTCGGGTGGCTGCTTGACCCCGAAACGAGATCGGTCTACGTCTACCGCCCCGAGACTCAAGTTGAGGAACTCCGAGGTACCGATCGGGTCGCCGCCAATCCGGAACTCGCTGGCTTTACTCTCGACCTCGAACTGGTCTGGGAACCCGAAATCTAACCAGCCCGGCCCGACTTCTCCACATAGTGCGCGCGAGCTTTCTCAATCATCTCCTTAGCGCGCTCGCGATTGTCTCCGGGACCGAAATGACGCTGCCTTCTCACACCCCCAAACCGTACCCAGTGGGTTAGAATTGCCGCATGAGACGGCGCGATTTCCTGACCACCACAGCGGCCGGCGCCGCATTCGCCTGCACTTCCCGACCTCCGAGACGCCCGACGAACGTCGTGTTCATACTCACCGACGACCAGGCGCCTCACACGCTCGGCGTCTACGGGAATCACGAGATCAAGACGCCGCACTGTGATCGTCTCGCTCGCGCGGGCGCGCTGTTGACACGGGCGTTCTGTACAACGCCGGTTTGTTCGCCAAGCCGCGCGACTCTGTTCACCGGGCAGATTCCTTCTCAGCACGGCATCCACGACTGGGTGCGGGAGCAGAACGAAGGCGAACAGGCTCATCAATTTCTGGCAGATGAGGCCACGTTCACCGAGACGCTGGCCGCGAACGGTTACCGCGTGGGACTAAGCGGCAAATGGCATATGGGCGACAATGCGCGTCCGCAGGAGGGGTTTGATTACTGGTTCGCCATGCCCACCGGCGGCAACCGCTATCAGAATCCCCCGATGTATTGGCAGGGCGAGAAGCGGGACTACCAAGGCTACACGACCGATGTGGTCACCGACAAGGCGCTCGAATTCATCGAGCAATCGAAGGACGATCCATTCTTCTGCTTCGTGTCGTACAACGCGCCTCACACTCCCTACTCAGGTACGCCGGAGGAGTATCTAAACCTTTACCGGGACTCAAAGTTCGAGACCTTTCCCGGCGAGCCGCTCAACGAGCCGATCGCCCACAACCTGTCCAAACAGAACGTCGGCAATCGCGAGAGCAAGATGCACTACTATGCCATGATCACGGCGATCGACCATAACGTGGGCCGCATCGCCGCCAAGCTCGATGATCTAAAGCTGACCGAAGATACGCTCATTATTTTCCTGAGCGATCACGGTTTCTTGCTCGAGCAACACGGCCTCTGGGGGAAAGGGAATACATCGTGGCCCTACAACATGTTTGACGAGTCGATGCTGGTGCCGGCGTTTTTTCATCATCCGGGGGCGATACCGGCGGGCCGTACGGTCCGAATCTCAACCAGCTTTTATGATTTCGCGCCGACCGTGCTCGACTACCTTGGCCTGCCTCCACTCGACGCCGGCAAACCTCTCGCGGGCCGCAGCTACGCTCCGGCGCTACGTGGGGCGGAGATGGAGTGGGGGGACAACACCGTCTACGGCGAGTATCAGTACTGCCGCATGATCCGGGATGATGACTGGAAATACATTCATCGCACCGAAGGTTTCGACAGCGAACTGTATGACTTGCGGAATGATCCCAGCGAGCACAACAATCTCGCCACGGACCCCGCCCATGCGGACCGCAAGGCCGGCCTCAAGAAACAAATCGATCAGTGGTTCGCGCGCCTCGAATGCGGCGACGAGAACCTATGGAAAAACGCCGAGCAGCAGACTCTTCCCAGCTACCGGCGCGTGACGGGGCGGCCCGGCTAGGAACCGGCGGGCGACGTCGCGGGCGCCGAGGCAGTCCGTGGAGTCCCGAGAGAGCGAAACAAGACAATATCCGGATTCACTATGTACTCACCGTCAATTCCGCACACGCGGCACTCGCGCTGGTAAAGCGGGTTCAGCGCGGCCAAGCGCTTGGAGATCTCAACCTCGTCGTCTTCGATCTCTTCGGTCGAAAGCGCCAAGCGCGGCCCTTGGTTACGAATCGTATCCCGGGCGCTATCAAGCACGCGAAGAATCACCCCACGACTCGAAATCTTGATGGCATCAATCCGATCCAGCTTCAACTCCAACGCAAGCAGGTCGATTTTTGAGTATGGGATCGCGCCCCCCGGTTCTTTCTCACTCTCGAGAAAAATCGGATAGACAGTCGCGCTGAATCCCTTGGCCTGCTCACCTTCCACAGCTCCGGGATACATAACGACGTTGCCCAGCCCTATGGCGTCTTTGAAATTGCGCCGCAGACATTCACGATTTTCGAGATCCGTCTCCACTGCCACAACTTTGCCCGCGCCCGCGGTCAGCGCCTGCCGAACGTAAGCGCCGACACCGGCCCCGTGATCCACGACCACATCGCCGGCTTTAACGAACGCCGGGCCACCGGCGTAAAGATCAACCTGCTGCTCGGCCACCTGAACGGTAAGCGCTCCAACATCGCCGGCCGGAATCCAGAACTGTCCTTGGGGGGTGTGCCACAGTTCGTATCCTTCCGTGTTGGGTTCAAGCAGCCGCATGCCGGATTGAACGCCGTAGATCGCCTGGACCAACTCGTAACGCCGTTCCGAAGCGCGGTACGCTTCATCCCGCGCGCAGTAGGGCGAGCGGTCCATCTGGACCAAGCCCCACGGGAATAGCGGCGGGTAAATCCAAACAGCGACCGCAGCCGCGATGACAACCGATCCAACTACGATGAAAGCCTGAAGCAGCCTAAGTACTATTTGTTGGACTATCTGCATGTTTCACCCCAGTGTCCATTCTATACCTTTTCTGCCTCGTTGACGAGGCTTCCAAGGCCCGGAACGTCGATCGTTACGACATCACCCGGGGCCAGCGCGGCCTCTTGGGTGACGATAATACCGGTTCCGGTGAGCAGGACAGTGGGGGTGGGAACAGAATTGCCGCGGGTCAAGAACTCGACCAGCTCTTCGAATTTTCGCCGCAGTTGGCCGACGGACGCCTTGCCTTCGAATGTCAGTTTGCCGCGCCGCCGGATCGTACAGCTCATTTCGAGTTCGTAGGGGTTGCCGATTTCGTCCGGCGTCACGAGGAACGGGCCGAGCGCGCAGCAGGCGTCGTAGACCTTGGACTGAGGCAGATATAGGGCGTTTTCTCGCTCGATGTCCCAAGCGGATACATCGTTGCCGAGCGTGTAAGCGACAATTTTGCCCGCGCTGTTGACGACCAGGGCAAGTTCGGGCTCCGGTGCCGTGAAGGTCGAATCAGGGCGGATGCCAATCTTTTCGTTTGGGCCGACGCAGACGCGTTCCGTGCCCTTGAAGAAAAGTTCGGGACGATGGTCGGGATTGGAGACGTAAGCGTAGGGACCCTCTCCTTCGCCCAACTCGCCGTCGCGGAATTCCGCGCTCGGCGCATAGGTACAGCCGCAGGCCCAGACTTCGACAGGCGATACCGGGATCGCCATCTCGAGCGTCACGGGGTCGACCAACGCCAATGCCTCGGCCAGTTCGGCGAGATCGGCATCCTCCGCCTCGGCTTTTCGGATCAACGACGCCATCGTGTGGCCGATGATCAGCCGGTAGCCGTTCTTGTGAACGATGGCCGCCGTCAGCATTCCTGTTGACGCGGCGCGAACTTGGGCCAACTTCATGGCGAGCCTCCCCTCAATGTGCTAGTAGCCGAGATAGACGGTCTTGTAGTCAGTGTAGAAATCGAGCGCCGCCGGACCCTGCTCCTTCGGCCCGAAGCTGGAATCCTTCGTACCGCCGAATGGCAACTGGTACTCGACACCGGCGCTCGGCAGGTTGACGGTAACCAGGCCCGCCTCAATCTGTTGCGCGTATTCGAAGATGCGCGAAACATTCTGAGTCTGAATCGACGCCGACAGGCCGAAAGCAACGTTATTGGCGATGCGGATGGCCTCATCGTAGTCCTTGGCGCGCATCACGGCGAGCACCGGCCCGAAGACTTCCTCCTGCGCGATCGTCATCTTTTCGGTAACACCGGTGAAAACCGTCGGTTCGATAAAGTAGCCTTTGTCGTAGGCGCCGCCCGTAAGCTGATTGCCGCCGCACTCGAGTTTGGCGCCCTCCTTCTTGGCTATTTCGATGTAACGCAGATTGGTGTCAAGCTGGGCCTGATCAATCGCAGGGCCGATCTGGACGCCCGCATCGAGGCCGTTGCCGACCTTGAGCTTCTTCGTCGCGTCGATGAGCGCTGCTACGAATTCGTCGTAGATCCCGTCTTCCACGATCACCCTGCTCGTAGCCGTGCATTTCTGGCCGGTCGAGAAGAAAGCCGCGTTCACGGTATTGCCAACGGCCTTAGCCAGGATGGCGTCGTTGAGAACGATCGTCGGGTTCTTGCCGCCCATTTCGAGTTGGATGCGCAGCCGGCGCTTCGAAGCCGCCTCATGAAGTTCACTGCCAATCCCGCACGATCCAGTGAAAGAAATGGCCTTGAGCGGAGCAGCGTTGACCAGCGCACCGCCGAGTTCGCTGCCTGAGCCGGCCACGAAGTTGATAACGCCTTTGGGGACACCCGCCTCATGGCAGGCTTCGATGATGCTCCAGGCGCTCAACGGGGCGGCCGAGGCGGGTTTCATGATTACGGTGTTGCCTGCCACCATGGCCGGAGCAAGCTTCCAGGCCGGGATCGCGCTCGGGAAGTTCCACGGCGTGATCAGGCCCACGACGCCCAGCGGCTTACGGAATGCGTACATGAAAACGCGGTCGCGCTCGGAGGGGACCATGTGGCCGGGGACGCGCGAGCCCTCACTGGCGAAATAGCGAAAAATATTGATCGAGCGCATCGTCTCGCCCTTGGCCTCGGGAAGCGTCTTGCCCTCTTCGCGCGTCATCTCTTCGCCAAGCTGATCGAGCTTGGCTTCGAGGATCTCGGCGATCTTGAACAGATACTTGCCGCGCGTCGGTCCGGGCAGGGCCGCCCATCCGGCGAAGGCTTCCTGCGCCGCGGCTGCCGCTTTCGCGATGTCGGCCGGGCTGCCCTTCGAAAAGACGCCAACGACGTCGTCGGTATCGGCGGGATTGCGGACTTCGAACGTTCTATCGGAGGTAACCCACTCGCCGTTGATATAGTTTGCGTATGTTTTTGCGTTGCTCATGATCTCTCCAGAAACTTGATATGCCCAGGCGCCCGCGACAGATCCGCTTGGTGCTTTGCTGCCGCGATGAGAAGCTCGCCGCCGCTCGCGGAAAGCGCGGCCTTCGCCCGGACGAAAGGAAAACGAAGTAAAGAGTTTCTTTGTACTACAATTGGTCGGCTATGCCAAACTTCCCATCATCGCATGTCTCGCTCGTAACCGGCTCCAGCACCGGCATCGGGGCCGCCGCGGCTCTCGATCTGGCCCGCGCCGGCTCCCGAGTTGCCGTTCATTACAACAATAGTGAAGCCGCCGCCCGCGAAGTGGTTGCCCAAATCGAAGCGGCCGGCGGAACGGCCTGGCTCTATCAGGGCGACCTCTCCAACCCGAAGGGCGCGCGGCGCTTGGTTTCCGACGTACTCGCCGGGAGCGGCCGTATCGATTGCCTCGTCAACAACGCCGGATCCCTTCTTGAGCGCAAGCTGCTGCTCGAGATCAGCGACGAGTTGTGGCAGCAAGTGATGGACGTGAATCTCAACAGCGCGTTTTGGGTGACCAAGGCCGTCGCCGCCCACATGGTTGAGCGCGGCTCGGGAGCGATCATCAACATCAGCTCGATCGCGGCCCGCAACGGAGGCGGTCTCGGCGCCATCCCCTATGCCACAGCCAAGGCCGCCATGACGTGCATGACCAAAGGACTCGCCAAAGAGTTGATCGCGCACGGCATCCGGGTGAACTCGGTGCATCCCGGCGTGATCCTGACGCCTTTCCACGAGCGCTTCACCAGCGAAGAGCGCATGAATGCGATGGTCTCGATGATCCCTCAGGGGCGTGCCGGCCAGCCCGATGAGATCGCGGGCATGATCACTTTTCTCGCGAGCGACCGTGCCAGCCACATCGTCGGCGAAGCGATCGAGATCAACGGCGGCATGTTAATGGATTAACCCAGCCTGCCGGGGTAGTTTCGGGGGCAGGCAGCGTAAAGGCCCCGGACTATCGCTTGAGGTTGTAGCGGAAGACGAATTGGAGGCTGACGCTGGAGCCCTTGAACTCCGACGGTAGGGGCGGAAAAGGGTTGGAGGCGCTGATGCCGGCTATGGCGGCGCGGTCGAGCGAGCTGGTACCCGAAGAGGTCGCGATGACGAGTTTCTCGACGGTACCGCTGCGGACGATACGCATCTGGATGCCAACGGCGCCGCGGTTCATGCCCAGGCGGGCGCTTTCGGGAATGACAACGTACCAGTTGCGCCGGACAGACGCCAGCACCTGCAGCAAGTAGGGACGGAAGTCAACGCCCATCGGGTCGCTCATCAGTTCGAGGTTACTCCCGGCGTTACCGGGCGAGGGCGGCAGATAGCCGCTCAGCCCGCCTGCCCCATCGCGATCGCCGACCGCTTGCCGACCGCCGCCGTTGCCTCCGGCGGAGAGGTTCTGGATCGCGCCCTCGACCATCTGCCCCGGCCTTGCATTGAGCCCCAGGCTGCCCAGTTGCGCCGGGCCGGCACGGCCGGGCGACCCTGTGCGCGCCTCTTCGAGTTCGAGCCGGGGGCGCTTGGTGGGGCGCGCGGGGGAACGCGGCATGGGAAGCTCGGCGGGTCGCCCTAAGCGGCGGTTCGGGGTGAACTCGCCGGGGTTCGGGCTCCGGGCCGCAATCGCCGCGGGCGCCGGTTCGAGGTCCGGCTCCGGATCGCGCCGCTCGGGCAGGGGCTCCGGCACAGGTTCCTCGCGAGCCGCCTCGACCGTCGGCGCCGGTTCGGGGTCGGCTGCCGGCTCCGGCTGAATCGCCGGGGGTGCCGGGACGGGTAACTCCGGCGGTTTCATGACCGGCACGGCAGGCTCGTCCTTACCCTCGAACGCGATACTGACAGGACCTTTATTGGGCTCGGGTTGCGTCAATTCCTTGAGGTAATCGTCGGGCGGCGCAAGCATCGTGAACGTCTGGTGCTCGAGCTCGAGCGGCCGCTGCTTAAACGGAAGAAGGCCCGGCTCCAGAATAAGAATGGTAATCAGAAACGCGTGCGCGATGAGCGAGAAAGCGAGTGGCCGGATGCGGCCGAACATGCTCGCCTCCCAATAAACAAGCAGGTCAAGCGGAGTGTCGTCCTCAAGCGGGGCCGAGACGGGCGGCCTCGCTGCGACGCCCGAGGTGGCTAACGGGGCAGTTGCCCGCGCGCCCGAAGCTGCCCGTCGGGTTTGGTAGTAGTCCTCGACCAGAAGCGCCAGATCGCTCTGATCCGAGCTTTGCGGCACCGCCTTGGAAGCTGAGACCGTGCTTCGATACTCATTCCACCATGCACGGCGATGCTGCCCGAAGTCCTCAACAAGCAAGTTCAGGGTGCGTGGCGGATGCCCGTTCGAAGGGGGCGCGTTGTGTTCGCGGAAGGCGCCCGGTTGGGACGCAAATCGGACCAGCCACTGCCGGGCCCGGGAGCCGTAGTCTTCAAGCAGTAGTCGAAGTTCAGGATCCGTGGCCGGGCGATTCACGTCCGCGGGGGCGCCAGCGTCTGCGCAACGACTCGGGTATGGCGGTCCATTTCCTCTATTATTCTAAGCCCCACCGCGAGCGTCGCTCGGCCGTCCTCCCCGCTGACGCGAGGTCGTTCGCGCGTTGCGACGGCCCGCAGAAAAGCTTCGTCCTGACGCGCCAGCGGTTCGCCCTTGACCACCTTCAGCGGACGATAAGTTAGCTGGAACGCCTCATCGACGCCGGATAAGTAACCGTCCTGGCGCGTGTAGTCGATCGATATGTATTGACGGGGCTGGAAGAAGCGGAGTTTCCTAATCTTTTCCGTCGAGACGCGGCTGGCGGTGAGGTTGGCCACGCAACCATTCTCGAAAATCAACCGGACGCTGGCGATATCGGCCTTCTGGGAAAGGACCGGGATGCCGGTTGCTTCGAAACGTTCGAGCGGGCTGTCGACCAAGTCGAGAACGATGTCGAGGTCGTGAATCATCAGGTCGAGCACGACATCAACATCGAGAGAGCGCGGCGAGAACGTGCTCATACGGTGGATCTCGAAAAAAAGCGGCAAGGTTGCGACGCCTTTCACTTCTTCGATGATCGGGTTGAAACGTTCGAGATGGCCGATTTGAAGGATGCGGTTATTCTCACGGGCGGCTGTAATCAGCGCATCAGCGGATTCCAGGTCGGGCGCGATAGGCTTCTCGACAAGCAGATCGATGCCTGACTTCAGAAGGCCGACTCCGACGGCGGCGTGGTGCTGTGTGGGGACGGCGATGACGGCGGCGTCGACTTTGCCCTCAAGTTCTCGATAATCGGCAAGCGCTTGGCAGCCGTTCTCCTGGGCTACCGACCGCGCTTGATCTTCCGCCGTGTCAACGACCGCAATGAGGTCCGCGCCGGGCAGCTTGCTGAGGACTCTCGCGTGCTGCTTGCCGAAGCTTCCTACGCCGACAACGGCTACGCGGGTCTTGCCTGCTGATTCTTGGTCACCCATCTGGATTTAGTTTGCGGCCTAGCACCCCAGCATCGCAATTTTGGCTCGATTCGCGGTTTCAACGACCTCTTCCATGTCGAGCAACAGGGTTTTGCCTGCTTCGATGGCGAGGGCGGTCGCCTTCGCCTCGATCATCTTTTCGATGGTCAAGGGGCCGACGACGGGGACGTCGAAACGCATGTCCTGATTCGGCTTAGCCATCTTCACGACAGTGAGTGGCCGGCCGTTGCTGAAACGGGCGGCACGCACGATCGCTTCGTTGGTGCCTTCCATGGCTTCCACGGCGACGCAGGCGCATTCGCAGATGATGACGGTCTGACCAATGTCAAATTCAGTCAGCGTTTGCGCCACTTCGAGGCCGTAGACGATATCGGCTCGTTCGTCGTTGCTGGCTTGGCGGCGGGTGAGCGGACCCTTCTTGGCGAGATAAGGCTCCAGGAAGAGTGTGGAATCAAGTAGACGGATTCCTTCACCTTCGAGGAAGTTGGCGATGGCGCCGATGAGCGAATCCGTATTCTTGCGCGGCAAGGAAGCAAGCAGCTTGAAGAGTTTCCAGTCGGGGCGGATCGCCGAGTAGATGCGCGAGTGGCGCACGCGGCCGGCCATCACGGCTTCGGTGATGCCTTCGTCCTGAAAGGCGCGGACGAGTTTGGTGAGTTCCCCGAGCGAGATCCAGTGGCAGCGGTCGACCTGCTGTTCGATCGCGGGGTCGGCTTCTTCCTTGATGGCGACGGCGACGATTTCGTGGCCTTGGCGGCGCGCCGACGATGCAACGATCAACGGGAAGCGCCCTCCACCCGCAATCAGGCCATACTTCACTTGATGATGCCCCGCTCGGACGACGTGATGAAGTCGAGCAGCTTTTGGAGAGGCTCGTCGATGTCTGCCTCGGCCCGAATCTTCTCCAGCGCCTGGTCGGTATTCAAGTTGGATTTCGTCAGGCGGCGGAACGCCGTGTGTAGACGCTGGACGCTTTCCTTGGAGTAACCGCGGCGTTCGAGTCCAACTTTATTGACCCCGAAGGTGCGCGCGCCGCGCTCGGTGACGACAAGCGAGTACGGCATGACGTCTTGCGTAATGACGCTATAGCCGCCGATGTAGCAGTGCTCTCCGACGCGGCAAAACTGATGCACGCCGCTGTGCGCCCCGACCACGGCCCAGTCTTCAATGGTGACGTGTCCGCCGAGGGTGGCGCTGTGGGAAAGGATCGTGTGGGAGCGCAGGTGGCAGTCGTGCGCGACGTGCGCGTAGGCCTGCAGCAGGTTATCGTCGCCAATGGAGGTGAGGCCGCCGCCGCCTTCGGTTCCGCGGTGAATGGTGACGAACTCGCGGATCACATTGCGGTTGCCGATGCGGGTTTCGCTGCGCTCACCGTGGTACTTGAGGTCCTGCGGGGCGACGCCGACGGTGGCGTACGGGTAGAAGGTATTGTCTTCGCCGATCGTGGTCGCGCCTTCGGCGTAGATGTGCGCCATCAGGCGCGTGCGGGCTCCGATTTCGACACCCGCGCCGATCACGCAGAAGGGGCCGATCTCGGCCGTTTCGTGGAGACGGGCGTTCGGATCAATAATAGCCGTGGGGTGTACCGCCATGCCCCTTCTTCTAGCCGGCCTGACTTCCGGAAGCACCCGGACCGGCCGGCTGCGAGCGCGTCGCGGCCTTGTCGACGACGTGACACATCAGAGTCGCGTCGGCGACGACATTACCGTCCACCAGTCCGCGGGCACCGACTTTCCAGACAGGCCCCTTGTGCTTGAGCACCCGCAGCTCAATGCGAAGCTGATCACCGGGCATCACCGGGCGTCGGAAGCGGGCTTTCTCGATCGAGGAAAAAAGGACGACCTTGTCCTCAAAGCTCTCACCGCGCTTCGGTCCGTAGGTCAGCAGCAGGACGGCGCCAACTTGCGCCATCGACTCAATGATCAGAACGCCCGGCATCACCGGCAGGTCAGGGAAATGCCCTTGGAAAAATGGCTCGTTGACGGTGACGTTCTTGATACCGACGATCCAGTCTTCGCGCATCTCTTCGATGCGATCAACAAGCAGGAACGGATAACGGTGAGGCAACACCGACAGGATGTGATGGATGTCGTACATGAGTGCGAAAGAAGCGTCGCTGGTCCCAGGACCTCGGTATTCGCTCGGGGGGACGTCGCCGCTGGGACGACGCGGGAAGGCGTATTATAGCAAGGCTTTACGCCAATTCACTGTTCGGCGACCAAGCCGGCGCAAGGCTGGCACGCACTCCTCACCGCGTGGGCCGTTGCAGATCTTCAGGAACGCGGGTGCGGTCGTGCTCCTCTAACTGGAATCGCCACTCAAGCGGGACTTCGTCAGGCAAGTAGCAGAGCTTGTCGTCACAGGCTTGATAGCGGAACGTGCTTCGAAGCACAAGCTCGTCGCCTCCGCCGGCCAGGGCTTTGAGGTCATCGGGCTTTCCCAGGAGCACGTCTTTCACAATTCGGAATCGGTCGTTGTAGACGGGAACGATTTCGTCGATGGCCACCAGGTGGAGTAGTTCGGACTCCGGGTAAGTGGCGGGATAGATTTCGATTCCCTGCTCCGCTTCCATAACCCAATCGATCGGGATGTATCCCTCAACACCCGGAGCGTAGACGTGCATCTTCGGATCGAGTTCGACCTCGATCACGAGGCTGATCCGGTTGCCGCCGCGCACGATGGCGTCGCTGGCGGACGTGGTCACGGTCAGGTGCTTGGTGCGCGTCTCCGAGCGCGCGCCCAATCCATCGGAGTTGAGTGTTCGGACGAGGACACTGCCAGGGGTGAACCGGTCAGAGTACTTTTGCTCGAAGAACTTGGCTTCCACCTTGCCTTCAAAGTTGATCAAGTACTGTCCTGGATTCGGGATGCCATAAAAGGCGTGTGACGCCGGGACGGTTTCGTTCAAGATGCCGAACGCACGGATGACCTTGGAATCCGGATCGGAGAGAAGCGGGTAGTTGATGCCAACGCGCGCGGCAAAGTGGCGCAGGATCTCGGGTGAGTCATAGGTAAGAGCCGCCAGCCGATAGCCACGGCTCTCAAATGCTTCCCGCTGGCGTTCGAGTTGCACAAGATGGCCTTTGCAAAAAGGGCACCAATCGGCGGAACGCGTGAACAGAAGCAGCAGGCCCTTCGGCCCGCGCAAGGTCTCGAAGGTTTGCGGCTTCCCGCTCGAGTCGTTCACCTCGAAAGCCGGGATCAGATCGCCGACCTCGGGGCCGCTGTTGAGGGCGGGCTGCTCGCGGTCGGCTGCCTGAATCGGCAAAGCGGCGAAGACACAAATCCAAACAACGAGGGCCGGCGCCCCGGCGAGTCGCGTGATGTAGAAAGTTTTCAAAGCGGTCCGCGCCTTTCTTTCCTGATTCTAAGACGTCTCGATGCGCTGACCGTTGCACACGCCGCTTACTTCGAATCGGCTCGATGTGAGAAGTACGGCAGGTAACGCCCGAGCAGGAAGCCGAGAAGCGCCCCGGCATTGGCGATTCCGAAGTGAGCGATCATCACGTGCGGAGCCGAGTTAATCGTACAGCCAAAGTGCAGTATGGTCATCCCGGCCAGCCCGGCCAGCAGGCCCGCGCCGGCTCCGGCAACCGACATCGAAAGCACCGCGCCACGCCGCAACAACAGCAGGATCAGAACCGCGGCGGGGATCGAGAAAACCAGACCGCTCCGCAGACAGTGCCAACTGTGCGCGAAAACCCCGTCGCCGATTTCCCAGGGAAACAGGAAGGCGATGATGATGAAAATGACCGTGAACAGCGTGATGAAAAGGCGCGCGGGAGTTAGCAGACGAGGCGTCCCGGGCGACATTTCCCGTGTCAGGGTGATGGAAACAAGCAACACCGCGACGCCGATCACGCCCAGCAAGGCAGTGAAAGAAAGCGTACTGCTGTCGGCCGTGCCTTGTAGTCCTGAAACGGCGACAAACACCCCCGAGATCAATCCAAAGATCAATACGAAGCCTAGCGTGAGTTTCCAGGCGTTCGTTAACGGAGCGACCGGCTCCAGAGATTCGAGAACGCTGCCGGTGATCTTCGCCTGCAACGCGGCGGACACCGGCACGTCCGTCTCTTCCCTCGCCAGGAAATCCCACAAGGCCCGGCAGGGCGCACAACCCTCAAGATGCTTGCGAATGGACTCTGAGAAGGACCCGGAACCCGCCTCCGCGGCCTCGTGAAGATGTTTGCCGACTTCAGAGCACGTCATCGCGTTACCCCGCCACCGTCGCCGAGCAAGTTTCTCAGCTTCTCGTACGCTCGATGAGCTTTCTGCTTAATGGCGCCGACGGTCGTTCCGGTGGCGTTCGCTACCTCCTCTACAGTCATGCCGCTAATCTTCAGCATTCGGATGACTTCCTGCTGGCTCTCAGGCAACTGGCGGACGAGCCGCCAGAGATCGAGATCGGGCGCCGCTGCTGGCTTTGCCGCCGGCTGAAAGGCCTCACTCTTTGCTTCGATCGAAGACTCCCTCATGTCGATCCGCCGTCGGCGGCGATACGAATCGATCCTCGTATGGCGCGCAATAGCGAAGACCCACGGCAAGACGGGCGTCCCCTCGCGATAGCTGTGACGCGCCTTGTGAATCCTAAGCCAGCAATCCTGCAGCATGTCCTCCGCGAAGGGGCGCGTCTGCACGGGACCAGCTAAAAACCTGAGCAACATCGGCGACAGCCGCTCCACCAATTCTGTCGTGGCGGCGCGATCGGCCTTCTGATAACCTTCCATCAGCTTCCGCAGCCGTTCGGGATCGTTCTTGTCCTCCGCACGCGCGGCCGCGGAAGCATTTCCAGTACCTGAAGGCGAAGCTTTCTCCGTGGCGCCTTTGGCCTCGCTTGATAGTTCGCCGTGTCGGGACATGAGGTTACGGCCGGAGCTTACACCCAGCGAGACGAAGCGCTCACCACCCTACTCGCAAGTCCATACCGGATTCTCCCTGGAACCCACCTATGATACCGAAGACACTCCCGGGTACCGAGCCTCAAGGTGCAAAGAGCGACCTCGTTTCTTGCCGTCGGCGGTGCTTCTTCAGCCGGGCGACTTGACACGGTGTGCTAGCCTTCGGCTGGTTCCTGCGGGTATGATAGGCGCGGGCGCCCCGCTGGCTGGCCAGGTCGTGTCGTGTAATATTGCGGTTTTTGGTGCATTTTTTCCTTGCCAAAGGGTTGCTTCGCTCGTATAATTTGAAGCATTCCCGCACGCCGCTGGTTTAGACGGGTGATTCCGGCGGCGCCAATGTTGATAGCTGATTTAGTTCGTTGTCGCTAGCGGTGTTCGGCTCATAACCGTCCAACGAGCGTGACGTGTCGGTCCTCGCGAGGGTGCCGCCCATAGGGGTGAATCTTTTTCGGTGGAAGGCACGTAACGAAATGGTTGGGTGCTAGGTCTAACCCACCTGGAGTGAACGGACGATATAAGGAAACGTCCGCCGGACTAGGATCAGTTGAGATCGGGAGAGTGAGTGATGGAAAAAGGAATAACGAAGGTAGTAACCAAGGCTCAGATCAAGAAGTTTCGAGCCTTGCTTGAGGCCAAAGCGGAGGAGATCCGCGCCAGCCTGGGATCATCGAAAGCCGCCAAGGCTCTTGCCCGCGGTGACGAGCCGGCGGACTTGGAAGACCTTCCAGTGCAGAGCCACGAAGAGTGGATCTTCGTCAACCGCAACAACATTGACGTGATGTTGCTGCGGGAAATCGAAGCAGCACTCGCACGCATGGAAAGCGATGAGTACGGGACATGCCCCGAGTGTGAGGAGCCGATTTCCATGAAGCGGCTTCACGCGATACCGTGGGCGCATTACTGCGTCCCCTGCCAAGAGGAGTTGTCCGAGGACTCGGAAGCGCCTTTCGGGCCGATGAGCTCTTATTCTCACTGAGACGAGTCGCGGGCGTAGCTCCCGACGGGTCCGGCAGCGTGGCTCTCTAGACTCGAAAGTTAACAGGCTTCCGTATCCGCGCGGAAGCCTTTTCTCTGTAGATTGGCCAACTGAGTCAGATCAAGGCGGCCCGTATAGATCGCCATCCCAAGCGCGGAGTGAATCGATAGCTCATCGAGAGCTTGAATCTCTTCGATGGTCGTAATCCCGCCCGCGGCGGTGAGTTCCCGATCAGTGCAATCGCGAAGCCGGCGATACCAATCAAGGTCCGTTCCCTGCAGCATCCCCTCTTTGTCGACGTAGGTACATAGGAATCCGCCGCAATAGGGTTCGAGCTGGTTGATCACGTCTTCGGCGCGCCACTCGGTGGCTTCCTGCCAGCCCTTGACCACGATATGGCCGTTCTTCGAATCGAGCGCCGGGAGCAACCGATCCTTCCCAATCGCACTGCTGACTTCCGCGAGAAAATCGTGGCGGACGCCGTTCGGCCCAAAGGCTGATGTGCCTACGATGACCTTCGAGGCCCCAGCGTCGACAAGCTCCCGTGCCCGCTCAACCGATCGAACGCCTCCGCCGACTCGCACGACGGTGCTGCGCGCCAGCGCAAGCACGATTTCGTTGTTCGAGCCCTTGCCCATCGCGGCGTCGAGATCGATGACCTGAATCTCAGGGAATTCAGCAAACTTCTGGAGCATGACCTCGGGCGCTTCGCCTTCGAGGGCCTTCTCGCGGCCTTGGATGAGTTGGACGACTTTACCGTCCATCAGATCGATACAGGGAATGATCATATGGTTGCCAAGCGGCGTATCGCCTCTTTTCCGTAGAAGCGCACAGCGTCGGGAATGGTCAGCGTACTGCTTTCGAGATCCTCGGCGTTGAACCAGCGGATGTCGTTGTGTTCGTCGGGCGCAAGCCGGATCGCGCCAGTCGCGGCTCGCGCGAAGTAGATCATGCCCAGGTGATGATGTTCGCCGGCGATGTGGTGAACATCCAGATAGGCGGGCGCAACCAGCGGACGCGTGCCTTCAAAACCATCAGGAAGGCGCTCGCCAACTAGTTCGATCGAGAGGCCGCTTTCTTCCTCAACCTCACGATGCGCGGCATGTTCGGGGTCTTCGCCGGGATCGATGTGACCGCCAACAGGCAGCCACTTCTTGAGCTGCTTGTGATCGACCAGCAGGACCTGGGCTTCGAAAATAATGAAGACCGAGACGGTCCAGTCGAGATAGTAGTTCAGGTGCGGCATCGCTTCAGCTTCGGTCCAGATCAGGCTCAGCCGGTCGTGCGGACAGAGATATCCTGCTGCTTGAGAGTCTGCTTGAGCCCGATCACGGTGTGGGTCCCGTAGTGGAAGATCGAAGCCGCCAGGGCGGCGTCGGCCTCGCCGCGATCGAGCACATCAATAAAATCCTCGGGGCGTCCGCCGCCCCCACTGGCGATAACCGGGATGTGAGTCGCCCTCGAAACGGCTCGCGTCAGCTCGCAGTCGAACCCCACTTGCGTGCCGTCGCGGTCCATCGAGGTCAGCAGGATCTCTCCCGCGCCCAAGGCCTCTCCGCGCGCGGCCCACTCGACGGCGTCCATGCCGGTGTCAGTGCGGCCGCCGTAGGTGTAAACGTTCCAGCGGCCTGGGCCGTTGCGGCGAGCGTCAATGGCGAGAACGATAGCCTGCGCGCCGAATTCTTCCGAAAGTTCCGTGATCAGTTCGGGCCGCTCCACGGCCGCCGTGTTGACCGAAACCTTGTCCGCGCCCACCACGAGGATGCCGCGCGCGTCCGCAACCGACCGGATGCCGCCGCCCACCGTCAGAGGAATGAAAACTTGACGCGCGGTGCGCTCGACGACATCTTTCATAATGTCGCGGCGGTCGCTCGACGCGGTGATGTCGAGGAATACCAGCTCGTCGGCGCCGTCACGGTTGTAAACATTCGCGAGCTCGACCGGATCGCCCGCGTCCCGCAGTTCGACGAAGTTGACGCCCTTGACGACGCGTCCTGCTTTCACGTCAAGACACGGAATGATGCGTTTCGCTAGCATGCCAGGAAGTTTCGAACGATCTGCTGTCCGACCGCGCCGGACTTTTCAGGATGGAACTGCACCCCGAACACGTTGCCGGCTTCGAGCGCGCCCGTATAACGAACGCCGTATTCGCAAAGCGCCGCCGCCCGCTCGCCTCCAACATCTTCGGGGACGTAGTAGCTGTGAGCGAAGTAGACGTAGGGTTTGTCGTCGAGCTCTGCAAGCAATCTTGGCGCGCCCTTCGGTTCAAGCTGGTTCCAGCCCATATGAGGAACGCGAGCGTCTTTCGGAAACCGTTTGACCATGCCGGGGTAGATGCCGAGCCCGGCAAGTTCCGGGGCTTCCTCACTGCTTTCGAACAGCGCGTGCAGGCCGAGGCAGATTCCCAGGAACGGCACGCCGGCAGTGATGCGCTCTTTGAATGCTTCGCGCACGCCGAGGGAATCGAGCGAGCGGATGAGCTGGCCGAAGTGGCCGACGCCGGGCAAAATGATCTTGTCGGCGCGGCGCAGGCCGCCCGCGTCGTTGATGATTTCGTAGGGGACGCCGATCGCGTCAAGCGTATTTTCAACGGAACGAAGGTTCCCGGCGCCGTAATCGAAGATGGCAATCATGTCATTTGCGCGCGAACTACTTGTGCGCCCGCTCCAATAATCCCTTGGTGCTCGGCAACTGATCTTTCAAGCGCTGATCCGTCGAGCAGGCAAAGCGCATGGCGCGCGCGAAGCACTTGAAGAGTCCTTCAATCTTGTGGTGATTTGAGCGCCCGTAAAGAACTCGGGCGTGCAGATTGCAGCCGCAGTGCGTTACGAACCCATCAAAGAAATCATGCAGCAACTCGGTTTGTAGATCGCCGACGAGGCGGAAGCGCGTCGGCGCATGATAAACAAGAGCCGGCCGACCGCTGATATCAACGGCAACAACGGCCAGCGTTTCGTCCATCGGCATCACGAAGTAGCCGGCGCGGTTAATGCCAATGCGGTCGCCGAGGGCTTGCGAAAAACACTGCCCGAGAACGATACCCACATCTTCGACGGTGTGGTGCTGATCGACATCAAGGTCGCCGGTCGCTTTCAGATCCAGGTCGAAGCCGCCGTGCTTGGTGAACAGTTCGAGCATGTGGTCGAAGAAGCGGATGCCGGTCGAGATGTTATACCGGCCTTTGCCTTCAATCGACAGTTGGGCGCGAATCTGCGTCTCTTTCGTTTCGCGGTTGACGGCGGCTTTTCGCATCACAAACCCTATTGTCGTACTTTGGCCAGAACGTCTTCGAGGGCTGCCAGCAGCGTCGCTGCTTGTTCGCGCGTGCCGGCGGTGATGCGGGCGGCGCCCGGAATTTCGTGACCGCGGTCACGGATCAGAATGCCCGTTTCGCGCAGACCAGCGCACACATTACTCATACTGTCACCGAATTGCGCCAGAACGAAGTTCGCTTTACTTCGGTAGTGGGCACCCCCCAGCCGATCGAGCCCCGCCGCGATATCTTGCCGCGCCGCGAGGACCTCCGCGACGTAGTTCCGGATGAACTCCTGGTCCTCGATCGCTTCCATGGCGCAGGCGGCCGCGAGCGAGTTCACGCTATAAGGCGATTGACCCTTGGCGACCAGCGCGATGTTCTCGGCCTGCGAAAGCAAGCATCCCACCCGAAAGCCCGCCATGCCGTAGGTCTTCGAGAAAGTTCGGCTGACGAATAGGTTCGGGTACGCTTCAAGCAGATCGAGCGCCGTAACGTCAAAGAACTCGAAGTACGCCTCGTCGACGAGAACGGCGGCATCACCGGCCCGGGCCAGTATCTTCTCGATCGTGGCCAGGCCGATTGCTCCGCCGGTCGGGTTATTCGGATTCGCCAGCAGGATCGCTCGTGTGTTCTCGTTGATGGCGCTGAGCAGTTCGTCGAGCGGGAACGCCAAGTCGGGCACGCGATAGAGGATGCGGCGCGGTACAGCTCCGGCGAGCTCGGTGTAGAACTGATACATCGAGTAGGTCGGCCAGGGAACCAGAACTTCATCGCCGGGATCGACGTAGGTGTTGATCAGGCAGTGAATCGCCTCATCGGTTCCGTTCGTCAGCAGCAATTGTTCCGGTTTGAGTCCCAGCCAGGCAGCGATCTTCGGGCGCGCTTGGGTGTACTCGGGGTAGACGGCGAAGAAGTCGGGCTCAGAGGAGATACGGGCCAGCAAAGCCGCGACGCGCGCCGAGCAGCCGATGGTGTTCTCGTTGAAATCAAGGCGCAGCTTGCCGCGCCGACCGCCAGTCGGTGGAACATAAGGGGCCATTCGCTGGATCGCTGGGCGCGGTTTGGGCCGCGCCGCCACGGTGGTCTTACTCATCGAGTCGCACCTCGATCGAGCGGGCGTGGGCTTCAAGTCCTTCGGCGCGCGCCAGGGCCGTAATGGCGGGCGCGAGCCGGCGCAAGCCTTGCTCATTCAGTTCCTGGACGGAGATGATCTTCACGTAATCGAGCACCGAGAGGCCGCCGCGCAATGTCGCGGCTCCGCCCGTCGGCAGCACGTGATTCGGGCCAGAGGCATAGTCGCCCGCGGCCTCCGGACTCCAGCTCCCGACGAACACGCTGCCGGCATTCTCGACCTTGTCAAGCCACGAAGCGTCGGGGATCGAGAGATGTTCCGGCGCGAAGCGGTTCGAGATCTCCATCGCCTCGTCGATGGATTCCACAACGATGACAGCGCTATTGCGGTCGATGGCTTTCGTAGCGACTGACCGCGTCGGCAGAGTCTCGAGCTGCCTCGCGACCTCGGCGGCGATCCACTCGGCAAGCCGCTTCGAGGTTGTAAGAACCACCGCGCTGGCATCAACATCGTGCTCCGCCTGCGCCAGCATGTCCGCCGCGAGCGACCGCGCATCCTTCTTGGTTGCACCTTTGGCAGCGATCAGTAGTATCTCCGTCGGCCCCGCAATGAAATCGATTCCCACCGTGCCCGCCAGCAGCTTCTTGGCCGCCGCGACGTAGATGTTACCGGGGCCGACAATCCGTTCCGCGCGTGGCACCGACTCTGTCCCGAAGGCAAACGCCGCGATCGCCTGCGCTCCGCCCATGTGGAACAAATGACTCACTCCCAGAAACCCGGCCGTTCCCAACGTGACCGAAGTGGGCCGCGGCGATGCGACCGAGATCGTCCGCACACCCGCTGCCTGCGCGGGTATGACGGTCATCATCAACGTCGAGGGCAGAGGATAGCGGCCACCGGGAACATACGCCGCCACCGATGCCAGCGGACGCACGATCTGCCCCAGCTTCGATCCCCGGCCGGCCGCCTTGCTCCACTCACGGGGTTTTTGCAGTTCGGCGAAGCGGCGGATGCGCCCTGACGCTATTTCAAGAGCACGCTTCAACTCAGCGGAAAGCTCTCGATGCGCCGCTTGCAGCTCTTCCACAGGAACCCGAAGCGCAGGGCGATCGAGGCCGTCGAACTTGCGGGCGTACTCGATCAGTGCTCGGTCGCCGCGCTTGCGGACCGCCTCGATGATCGGCTCGACAACGGCTTCCGCACTGTCCAGACGCACCTGGCGGCGCTTCAGCAGGCGGTCAAGAGCGGCTTTGTCGGCGCTCGGGATGATCTTCAACATGCAGATTCCCCGGTGGTCACTATGCTTTGTAAACCGAGGCGGGATCGTAGGCCGGCTGCTCGACCTGCTTCCATTCACCGCCTTCCCAACGGCGGTAGAAACAGCTTCGAAATCCATTATGGCAAACGCCCGGACCCAGCGCCTCGACCTTGATGACAAGCGTATCCTCGTCGCAATCGATCAGGATTTCCTTGGCCAGCAGGTAGTGGCCCGAGGTTTCGCCCTTGGTCCAAAGCTTATTGCGGGAGCGGCTGTAAAACGTCACCTGACCGCTCTCGCGCGTCTTGTCGAGAGCTTCCTGATTCATGAAACCGACCATGAGGACTTTCTCATCGGCGGCATCCTGGATCACGGCCGGGATCAGACCGTCTGTTTTGGAAAAATTCACATCCATGTTCTTCACCTTCAACGAAACAGCTGGAAACGAAAAAAGCCCGCGCGGCTCAGGACCGGCGGGCTACGATTTCAGGAAAGTTTTGAAAACTAAGGTTTCCCGGGCAGCCACCGGCCAACGCCCCTGGTATGGGCGTGATGATGGCGGTGATGCCCTTGGATTCTCATCGAAGTTTCAGTATAGCCGCGGCGCCGTGGGTAGTCAAAAAGACGGTTCTTCGCTGATACCCCAACCGGCTTGAGCCATTCCTGATTATTGAGTCCCCCGCCCGATCGCTCATTTCCCTCTGCCCTTCCAATCGCATCACGCGATTCTGTCTATCCTGAGCAGATGCAAAAAGCGGTTGGGCGACAAAATAGAGAACGACGTCGCGCGGCCGCGGTTGCCTTCGTTGCTTTCCTGCTCGCCGTTGGGTGGCTCGGACTGAACGTGGCCGGAAATTATCAAGGCCAGTGGACGGGGCTGTTCTATACGGGTTCGAAAGTCCTGCTGCCGGAAGACCTGGGCGCGGACCATACCTACCGGGTCAACGATGAAACAGGGTACGACGCGCAGTATTACCACCTGATCGCACATGATCCGCTGATCCGGCGGAATTTCGCGTCCTACATCGACAATCCTCGACTGCGCTGGCGCAGGATCGGTGTTCCCGGCCTGGCCGCCCTGCTGGCAGCGGGCAGTGACCGCTACGTGGATTCCGCTTACATCGCCATCGAGATGGTCTTCGTCCTGCTGGGCACGTTCTGGCTCAGCCGGTACGCGCAAGGGCAAGAGCTGCATGCCGCCTGGGGATTCGCCTTTCTGCTTATCCCCGCCGTGCTGGTTTCGCTGGACCGCATGACCGTTGACTTGCCGCTGGCGGCCCTCTGCCTTGGGTTTGTGTGGCACGGCGCGCATCTCGACACAGTCCCCGGTCCATCTCGCTGGCCTGTGTATGCGATTCTGGCCGCGGCGTCGTTGGTGCGGGAAACCGGAATGGTGTTGGTTCTTGCCTGGTGCGCGTATTCCGCTTTGCGGCGGGACTGGCGGGCGGTGGGAATCGGGGCCGTCTGTGCTCTCCCGGCGCTCGCTTGGTGGGCCTACGTCCAAGCCCACACCGTCCCGGATGGCACGGCCTGGCTTTCCCGTTATCCTTTCAGCGGCATCATCGAGCGCACGCTGCAAGGCATCCACCACCCCACCTCAACGCCGTGGCTGCGAACCGCCGCCAGTTTGGAGGACGTCGCTCTCACCGGAATCTGGCTCGCTTTACTGGCGGCGTTCTATCTCCTAGGGGCGCGGCGTTGGGGATTGATCGAGATCGCCTGCCTCGCGTTCGCCGTCTTCGCTGCATTCCTGGGCAGGCTCGACATCTGGGAGTCCGCCTACGCCACCGGCCGAACGATGTCACCGTTGCTGATCCTGCTCGGACTGCTGGCGCTGCGCGACCGCCTCTGACTGTTCAGCCTTCCTCTACTACTCGTGCTGCCCCGGATCGCGCTGCAATACCAGGCGCAGTTCAAAGGGGCGCTACGAGGGATTCTGTAGACCGTTCAGCCTGCTGAAAATGAATCTGCCCAGGCATCCAACCGAGCATGGCACGCCGTGGGTAGGCCATGCCGTGCCGTGCTACCCGACACGCCCTAGGGGTTTGGCCGTTGAATTCAACTAAGGTAAACCCTCCACTCCAACCGGCCTATATCGGTGAACTGCCCTAGAGTATAACTACCCTGCCTGCGGTAGACTGGCCGAGAAGGATGATTGATCGGCGAGAGTTTGTGGGAAGCCTCGCGGGACCGGAACGAATCCGCCGTATGCGGGCCGCGGTCGAGGATGAAATCCGGCTCGCACGCCGCACCTATGGCCCCGCGCGCCGCCACTCCGTTGTCGGCTACGAAGCTTCGAATCACTACTACTACCGTCCGCTCGATCTAGCGGAAAAGATTATCCAGTGTGAACAACTACTGGGAAAGCTGAGGATCTAACACCACCATGCCTGCTATCGCAAAAAGCTATTGGGCCTTAGGGATCGTCGTTATCCTGCTCGCCATCGACACCTTCTTTCATTTCCACGATATGTATACGCTCGCGCTGTGGGCCATGGCCGCCGGCGCGTTGGCGATCGCCACAAGCTGGCGCGCCAAGGCCTTTGGCCTGGGCCTATTCGCCCTCGGCATCTATTGGTCGAGTCTCGATCAGCTTGGCTGTTCGGGCTTCTGGCGCACAGGCTACGTCGTCGCTAAAGCCACCGGGCAGCTCGAGGAAATGTCATGGGACGACATCTATCGCGCCTCGTTCTCGAATGCGGAGTGTCCCACCGACGAAGACTTCGCGATCAGTATCGAACAAATCGACGAAGAAGAGGTCGATCATGCGACGCTTCGTCAATACCGCACCCCGGTCGGTGATTTCTGGATTCCCGGCGAGGGCCACGAGACGCTCGCATGGTTGCTCTGGGAGATCTACGAAGACAAGGTCTATCGGGGCCATACGGTTGAGATCAGCAAGGGCGATACCGTCGTTGATTGCGGCGCTCACGTCGGCGTCCTGACCCGCTACGCACTCGACCAAGGGGCCGCCCGCGTGATCTCGATCGAGCCCGACCCGGCGAATATTCTGTGTTTACGGAGAAACTTCGCCGAGGAGATTGCCGCCGGGACCGTATTGCTGGTCGAGAAGGGCGTCTGGAACGAAGAAACCACGCTCAAGTTCGAGCATGACGTGCATGACTCCTCGCGCCACACATTCCAGCACCAACCCAATGCCGAAATCAGCGTGATCTCGATACCTGTTGAACCGCTCGACCAGATCGTTGCGGAGTTGGGGATCGAGAGGGTCGACTTCATCAAGATGGATATTGAGGGTTCCGAGCGGGAAGCGCTTGACGGCGCCCAGGAAACCATCAAACGTTTTCGGCCCGAGATGGCGATCTGCACCTATCACCGCGACGACGACCCGCCGGCCGTACGTGCGGCCGTGGCGCGCACCGGCGTCCCGTACGCCATTCACGCCCGCTCGCTCGCCGTGGCCCACAAACAAGTGCAGCCCAAGTTATTGTTCTTTCGGGAAGAGGAATCCCCGAGCAGCGCCCGCAGCGACTAACGAACCGGGACGCCCAACCGCCTAACCACCGTGACCTAGCCCCCGTGGCCTACCCCCCATGACCTAGCCGCCGTGGCCTATCCCCCATGAATAGTGACGTGGCGCACCATCACGTCCCAAAACCAGGCGCCGAACAACGCCAGCGCCACGACCCAGACGTATTGCACCGCCAGCGCCTGATACAGCTCCGGTCCATCGAGCTTGCCCAGGTAAATGCGCAGCGGCGTATACGCCACATGCTGGAACGGCAACCACGCCAAAACCTTCTGTGCCCCGGCCGGAAACATCGTCATCGGCACAAGCAACCCCGATAGCAGCTCGAACACAAAGTATTTAGCGCGCAGCAACCCAAGAATCGATTTCATCCGAATCGCGAACGTCCCGACAATGAAATTCAGCGCGCCCGTCAGCAGAATGCTTGCGGCGAGCGACAGCAGGAAGAACGCAAAGTGCGCCGCGCTAGCCGGCCCCTGTACCGGAAAGACGAGCGAAATCACCACGCCGGCCGGCAGCGTCAGCATCACAAGCCGGAAACACGCCTCGCCCAGCGCGCGGCCCATCTGCATCGCCTGGATGCTGACCGGCTTCAGCAGTGACAGCGCGATCTTCCCTTCGATCACTTCCTGCGAAATGTTCTGGTCGATGTTATTGAAGTAGACCGACCGAATCACCCAGCCCACCGACACATACGTCACCATCTCGTTGAACGTAAATCCCGCGGCGAAGTTCGGGTCGGTCGCATACAGCGCCTTCCAGATGAAATAGTAGACCGTCACGTTGATCAGGTACGTAACGATCCCGGTGTAATAGCGCAGCCGAAACGCTAGGACGTTGATGAACCCGATCCGCGAAAACTCAAGCAGGTTTCCCAGCCCGCGCGGCCATACGGCGGAAGCCGTCATCGGCGTTGCAGCTCGGAGATCGTGCTGCCCGTGTAGATACGCTTGACGATCTGCTCGATCGACTCGGGTTCGATGAAGATATCGCGGATCTCAGCCACCCCGACGGCGTGCCGAATCACATCGCCTGACGTCTGCTCCTCGCGGTCGAACGATAGCCGGTAGGTCACATCGTCCAGGCGCACCTTCTCGACGCCTGGCAGGCTGAACTGCTCCATCGCCGCGCCTTGGGAAGCGTCCTTCAACTCAAGCTTGATCTGCGTCTGCCGCCACAGTAGGCGCTTGAGCTCGTCGAGCGGCCCATCAAACAAAATACGGCCGCGGTCGATAATCATCAGCCGCTTGCAGAGTTCTTCAATGTCGGAGAGATCGTGGGTGGTAAGCAGAACCGTCGTGCCGTAGTCGCGGTTGACCTCTTTGAGGAACAGCCGAATATTCTCTTTCGCCAACAGGTCGAGCCCAATCGTCGGCTCGTCGAGAAACAGCAGTGGCGGGTTGTGGATCAGCGCCGCCGCCATGTCGCAGCGCATGCGCTCGCCCAGACTCAGCTTACGAACCGGCTGGTTCAGATAGCGGTTGATCTCCAGGATCTCGTCGAACCGCGCCATCCGCGAGGCGTAGTCCGCGTCGCTGACGTTGTAGATGCGCTTCAGTAGCCGGAACGATTCGACGACCGCGATGTCCCACCAAAGCTGCGTCCGCTGGCCGAACACCACGCCGATCGACTGCGTGTAGGCCATCCGCTCGCGGTAGGGCACATGGCCGTTCGCCCGCACCACGCCCGACGTCGGCACGAGGATGCCGGTGAGCATTTTGACGGAAGTGGATTTACCCGCCCCGTTCGGGCCGATGTAGCCGACCATCTCGCCGGGCTCGATTTGGAACGAGATCCCGTCGACAGCGCGCAGAGTCGTGTACTCGCGAGAGAATAGGTCGCGAACAGCGCCCCAAAGACCCTCTTTGCGCTTAAATGTGCGGAATTCTTTGACGAGGTCGGCTGCCTCGACCTGTCCAAGCATGGCGATTCATTCTAGCACCGGCCCGCCCGCCAAGGGCCACAGGACCGGCCAAACAGCGCCCTCGGAGCCCGGAACGCAAGTGACGGGTTGGGCCACCAAAACCTCAACCAAGGCAATCAAACCAGCCGCATCGCCGGCTCCCGGAATCAAGGCAAACGTCTTGACGTTTTAACGTTAGAAGAAGACAATACTAGTCGTGAGTGATCTTAAGCGCGCCACTGTCTATTTCGACCCGAATCTGCATAAGGCCCTTCGAGTGAAAGCCGCGCAGTTGGACCATACCGTGTCTGATCTCGTGAATCAGGCCGTTCGACAGAGCCTCGCCGAGGATGCGGACGACCTCGCGGCATTCGATGACAGGGCCAAGGAACCGAACCTTGCTTTCGAGGATGTCCTGAAGGACTTGAAGCGGCGTGGCAAGCTATAGGCTGCTCGTCAAGCCTTTGGCCGTCAAGGAACTCGAGGCGCTTCCTACCAAAGACCGTCGGCGCGTCGTCGGCAAGATCCGAAAGCTGGCCTCTGAACCCCGTCCCGAAGGTGCCGAAGAACTCTCCGGCCAGGAAAAGTATCGCCTTCGCCAAGGCAACTATCGCGTGTTGTACTCCGTCGATGACACTGAACTTACCCTTGTAGTCGTTAAGATCGGCCACCGCCGTGATGTCTATCGCTGATCTCGACTGACCCAAAGCTAAAGGGGACGCGGGCCCGTTTGGCAGGCCATTACCTCCGAACCCGATCATACGGCGGAAGCGGCTGCCGCATGAACCGCGACTCCCGCTGCGCGCGATACCGCACGTCCAGGTGTGGCGTTTCCACCTTCCGCCCTTTCTGGAATGACGAATCCATCAGCGATTCAATGATGCCCGTCGCCAGCAACGTCCGCTCTGGCGGATAGAACTCTTTGCCCTGCACGATCGTCTGCTCGACCCAGTAGCTGAGCCCGTTGCCGTGGCTCCAGGGCCGGCCCCACTGGGTCAGGAAGCAGCAGACGGCCGGGTCGGGCTTCCCCTCGATCTCCGCGGCAAAGCCCGCCTGCTCGGTCGCGCCGCTCAGCATGTAGATCACGCCTTCGAGCCCGCTGCGGTAGCGCAGTAGAAACAGGATCGGGTTCTTGACGTTGTCTTCCAGGCGTCCGCCTTTGAGCGTGTCGTCATAGCGCATGGACTCCTCCAGCAAATTGCGCGCCCACGGATTTGCTTCGCTCCACTTCCAGGCGTCCTCGCCCTCGACGCATTGCACGGACTCGACTCCCGTCTCGCCGCCCTTTCTCCGTTCGACCATACTCTGGAAGACCTCGACGCCGTGGTAGCCGTACGACTCTTTCCCTCCGTAGAAGTAGCCGACGGCGCGCTTTACCGGCGCATCGAGATCCAGCTCGAGAACAGGCCGTCGCCAGGTCAGCGTCAGCGAGGTCCCTGCGATCAACGGGAAGCGCAGCTCACGCGACCAGTCGAACATCTGCTTCGCCTCTTTCCAGTCGGTCGAGAAATGTTTGTCGACGAACGTCGGCAAAGCGCGGCCGGTCTCGCGATAGCCTTTGACTATCTCCGCCATCAGGCGGTAACGCGGGTAGAGTTGCTGCCCTTTTTCGTTGAGCGGATAATCGCCATGTTCACCAATGAGTGCGACCCCTTGAATGCCGGGGACCAGGGCCGCGCGCACCGTCGGCTTCATCGGAATCGCATGCTTCGCGGCCTCCGCTCGGCCAATGTCGTTCTCCGGCGTCTGTTCGAGATACATCGCGGCAATCTCAAGTTGGGATTCGTGCGGCTTGCCCGCCCAGTAGAATCCGCGCAGCATGTTGCCAATGAACACATCCGCGTGCGAATTCCTGTAGTAGGCCGTGACGATAGCGGCAATCTTCGAATGGCCTGATCCGGCAGGGGCGGCACCAGCGCTTGCAGCGATCTTCGAAGGGAGGGATGCGGCAACGGCGGCACCACCGCTGGCAGCGAGAAAGGTTCTACGGTTCATAGCAGTCGCTACTATACCTCGCCGCCGTCTCTCGCGGCGGCGGAACGTCCGCCACAGACGCGTCAGGTACAGCTACATCCAGTCCGCAAGGGCGCCCTCAGAGCCCCGACCGCAAGGGAGGCGGTTTGGCCGTCAAGATGTCAAGCATGGCACCCAACTCCGCGGTACCGCCGGCTTCGCGGAACCAAGTCCGCACAACAACCATTGACAGTCCACACGATGCGGAAGCGCCGCTAAAATGGAACCGTCGGCGTAATGGCTGGCTCGAACAGGAGCAGGCACTTCTACGCTTGGAAATCCATCAAGGAACCATAACTCCATGAACAGAAGAGCCTTTCTCTCCACGCCACTCATATCGACCGCACTGGCAGCTTCACCTGCTCTCGCGCAGGCCGCCCCAAGCTACGACATGGTCATCAAGGGAGGGCACGTAGTCGATCCGGCCAATGAGATCTATCAGCGGATGGACGTTGCCGTTCTAGACGGGAAAGTGGCTCGTGTCGGCAAAGATATCCCCGCCGATCAAGGGAAGACGACCGTTGATGCCTCAGGCTACTACGTAACACCGGGCTTGGTAGATCTGCACATCTGCTGTTACTACACCAATCCCAATGTGACTGCATCCGTGATCGCGGACCATCACTGCCTCCCTTCGGGGGTCACCACATGCTGCGATGGAGGAACAGCCGGGGCCGACAATTTCGACGATTTCAAGAAGATCATCGACGGCTCGAAAATGAGAATCCTCTCCTTTCTCAACATCGCGGCGACGGGCGCCCAGTCTTCCGGGGGCGAGCAGGACCCCTCCCAGATGAAGGTAGAAGTGGCAGCCGCCACCGCCAAGAAACACCCCAATATCATCGTCGGATTCAAAACCGGCCACTACGGCGGAGAATTCAGTGAGACACGCCCGCCTTGGGCCTCGATCGACAGCAGTATCGCGGCCGGGCGTTTGACCAACCTGCCGATCTTGGCGGATTTCACCCCGCAGCCGGCCCAAGGAGAAATCCCTGCCAGGTCTTACCGTGAATTCCTCCTCGAGAAATTGCGGCCGGGCGATATTGTTACCCACTGTCTGGCGATCCGCTATCCCTTCCTGAAGGAAGATGGCAGCCTGAATCCTGATGTAACCAAGGCCAGGGAGCGAGGTGTGAAGTTCGACCTCGGACACGCGGGGGCCAGTTTCATGCTCAGGCTTGTCGTGCCGGCCGTTCGGCAAGGCTTTATCCCCGATGCGATTAGCGCGGACCTGTTTTCGAATACTCCAGTGACGACAGGGATCAACCTGGCCTATGTGATGTCGAAGTTCCTCGCTCTGGGTGTGCCCCTTGAGGATGTCATCCGGCGCACCACGATGAATCCCGCACAGATGATCAACCGTCCCGAGTTGGGCAGCCTAAGCGTTGGCTCGCCGGCTGATATTGCCGTATTTGAAATGCGCAAAGGGAAGTTCGCCTATCGCGGTACGGGTGGCGGGAAAATAATGGGCGACCGGAAACTCCAGTGCGTCATGACGGTGTTCGACGGGAAGATCGCATATGACCATCCGTATGGTCTCAGCGTCCCGTTATGGGAAGACATCCCCAAAGACTCGCGCTATTGGACCGGCACAGCCAAACAGAAGTCGTAACCCCGGGGGGCGTGGTTAGAGCGCTGGTCTACCGCAACCGCCCAAGAGCCGCATCCCCCTCGACCCAGCACCCGAGGAGCCCCGACCGCAAGGGAGGTGGTTTGGCCAACAAAGCATCAAGCACGACGCTGACCGTCGCAGCACCACCAACTCCCCGCAATCAACGCAACAAATCCTCACAGCAATCGTTGACGCCCCACGAACGATCCGCGGCAACAGCCAAGCCCAGACGTTCCAAGTGGTTTAGTGGCAGAGCTACTGAGGTCGTGGCTCGATCGAACATCTGCCACGGTCGTACTGCAGCCCTCCAAAGAATGCTGAGCCCGAAATAGCCGATCTTCTCACCAGCGAGCCCGACGGACTTGCAGTCGAACGCGGCGGTTGTTTGGGTGCAACAGAGAGGAATCGCGATCGTCAGCTTGTCGAGCAACCGGAAACCGTTGCTCTTCTTTCCTCCCTTCTCGCTGAAACGACGTTCGCAAGCGCCACAAAGAAGCGGTTGCTTCATGACCAACCACAGACGCGTCAAGTATAGCCACATGCGGCGCGACCCCGCACCCGCGATCGACTCACCGCAACCGCCCAAGAGCCGCATCCCCCTCGACCCAGCACCCGAGGAGCCCCGATCGCAAGGGAGGTGGTTTGGCCAACAAAGCATCAAGCACGACGCTGACCGTCGCAGTACCGCCAACTCCCCGCAATCAACGCAACACGAACCCTCATGGGGAACGTTCTCCGAACCAGGCCGGGGGGGGGTCGGGGGGACAAAGCCCCAACCCTCGCCAACGGGCCCGCCCAAATAAGCGCAACCGTATCAAAGCGGCGCAACCGCCGTCGTCGGTGCCGGTCCCGCCTGCACCGTGGGCAATCACCCAAGTAGTACAAAACGAACCCACAGCGCCGTCCAGGCCGACATCCCGAAACCCGCCAACCGGCCGAACCAAACGAACCCACCGCAAGAGGACAGCCTTGCCCAAGCCCCACCGACGCGCTGCCAGACTCCGGCATCAAGAAAATACCAAACAAACCCACCCCCAACCCACCCATGCCCAGCAGCCCAAAACCGAACACCGAACGCCAGCGAGACCTCTTCCCATACCCGCACCGCTCGCCACCAGTTCAACCGATCGAAACGTTCAACGAACTACGAAACACGAGCGAGAGCCAGTCACAAGCCCCGCAAATATATTCCGCCCAATCCCCACAACAACTTAACGCCCCCTCATCCCCAAACCACCCCAAAAAACTTGACCCGCCATGCTACCTTCCAACCAAGGCCGGTACGGATTGCTCATCCAACCAACCCGCGCGCCTAGCCAGGACAATTCGAGGTTGCTCATGCGGTGAGGCGCCCTCCGCGGATCTGATTGCAAAGCCTAATAACGACACACGAATGACGGCAAGGGGTGTCGCCGTGAAACGAATGTGCGGGAGCACTACGCCCGCATCGTCGGACGAGGCCAAGAGTCATCTGCTCAACCTTCACCTGACGCGTCTGCCCGATAGCGGAGCCCCCATGGCAGGGCCTGCCCCTGAGCCGCGTTCACGCGGCTTGGGTTCAGCTAGGCCAGCCGTTGTACGGCTGGTTTCGCTACTCACCTCGCGGCAATCTAGGCCGGTTCAGCGGCCTTACCCAAACGGGCTTGAGCCGCCAACGGCTTGGGCGATGGCCCTTTGAGGGAGCCGAAATTCGACATGAAAAGTAAGTGCAACAGTCCAAAGGCGGCCATAGACCGTCCCTCGACCTCAAGTCATTACAAACACGGCAGTTACTCAGTCTCCCGAGAGAACCGGATAACCCATACGTGTTGCAAAATGATGCAAACTGTGGCATCCCTACTCTCCCCCAGCAACAGGCAAAGCCCCAATCACCTTTTTTACCAAACGAACTCCCCCCAGTTCCAATCAGTCACGGGTCGGAACGTCCGTTCGCAAACGCGGTATATTGCTTAGTTCGATCGGCGCTGCCGCCTCCCATCACTGGACTCTCTCTGTGTCCAGCGCGCGGCGGGAAGCGATCGAAACCCACGCCTATGCCAAATGGAGCAGAACTCTTCATCGCCAGCCTTAAGAAGCTCGGCGTTTCGCACATCTTCACGCTGGTGGGCGACCACCTCAACGAGATCCTGCGGGTCGCCGAACGCGAGGGACTCAAGATCGTCGACACGCGCCACGAGTCAGCCGCCGTCCACATGGCCGACGGCTGGGGCCGCATCACCCGCCAGCCGGGTGTCTCGATGGTCACCGGCGCCCCTGGCCATACCAACTCGTTGAGCGGCATCGCCACCGCCCACACCACCGGCTCTCCGATTCTCGCGATGAGCGGCATGAGCAGCTCGAAGCTGCGGGACCGCTTTGCCTTTCAAGACATGGAACAGCTTGGAATGGTGCAGACGATCACCAAGTACGCCGCGCTGCCCACGGACGCTGGCCAGATCCCGTTTTACGTCCGCAAGGCCTTCCTGGAGTCTCTGTCGGGCCGTAATGGTGCCTCTCATCTCAGCGTGCCCGTCGATCTGCTCACCGCGAACGTCGAGAATCACTATCCGCTGCCTGACGGCCCCATTGAAGTCAACCGCCCGGGCGCGGATTCGAGTCAGGTCAGCCGGCTCATCGATCTGCTCGACAAGGCCGAGCGCCCGATCGTGATCGCGGGCAGCGGAGCATGGTGGTCCGACGCCGGCACCGAGCTGGAGACGTTCATCGAAAAGACATCCCTGCCGCTGTTTACGGTTTGCCTCGCGCGCGGGGTCGTCTCCGACGATCATCCGCTCTGCTTTGGCTATGCTGATCCCACGCTCAGCCGCGCCGCCGGCAAGGCTTTCAAGGAAGCGGACCTTGTCGTGGTGCTTGGCAAAAAACTCGACTATCGTTTGCGGCTCGGCGGGGCGCAGCTTTTCTCGCCCGACGCCAAGTTCGCGCAAGTCGACATTCACCCCGAGGAGCTCGGACTCAACCGGCGTCTCGAGGTTGCCATGTTCTCCGACGTCAAGCTCGCGCTTCAGGACTTGAACGATGCTCTGGGCAACCGCCCGGCGCCGGATCGCTCGTCATGGCTGGCCGTGGTCAAGAAAGCCGATGACGAATGGCAGCGGGAACTCGCGTCGATCGCGGCCACGCCCTCCGACCCGATGCACCCCTTACATCTCTACAAAGAGATGCGAGACTGGCTTCCCGAGGACTCGACGCTTTGCTTTGACGGCGGCGATTTCGTCCATTGGGGCCGCTGTAGCCTGCCCGCGCGGCGGCCGATGCATTGGCTGCGGTTGGGCGCGCTGGCCGGCCTGGGAGCGTGCTTCCCGATCGGACTCACCGCCCAGATTCTGCGCCCAAACTCGAAGGCGATCATCGTGAGCGGTGACGGCTCGTTAGGATTCTATGCGGCCGAAATGGATACGGCTGTGCGCTTCGGACTGCCGGTCATCATCATCGTCGGCAACGACGGCGGCTGGGGCATCGAACGTGAGCTACAGCGCGGCACGTACGACGACGACCATACCGTCGCGTGCGAGTTACTTCGCACGCGCTACGACCTCGTCATGAAAGGGTTCGGAGGCGACGGAGAGCACGTCGACCGGCCCGACCAGATGCGTCCGGCGCTCGATCGTGCGCTGAAGAGCGACAAGCCGTACTTGATCAACGTCGATATCGTGGGGGCGCGGTCGCCATTCACGCAGTACCAGTTGGCCGGCAAGAAGAAGTAGCGACAAGAAGTAACGGGGAACTCGCGTCGTCCCGTCTCTTAGAATGAAGAGTGTGCGGCTGAGAGCCGCCGAGGAGGGCCAGATGATGTTTGACCCCATGTACTTCATCTTTCTGTTGCCGGGACTGGCATTGTCGCTGTGGGCGAGCTTCCGCACGAAATCCGCCTTCAATAAGTATTCCAAGGTGCGGTCGGCCAGGGGGCTCACCGGGGCCGAAGCCGCCCGTGAGATGCTCGACCGTGAAGGTCTGCACGACGTCAAAATCACTCGCTCTCACGGTTTCCTCTCCGACCACTACAACCCGGCGACAAAGAGTCTAGGGCTGTCTGAGTCCGTCTATCAGTCAAACTCGATCGCCGCGATCGGGGTGGCGACGCACGAAGCAGGTCACGCCATCCAGCACGCGCGGGAGTACAAACCCCTCTGGCTGCGCTCAATGCTGGTGCCCACCGCCAACATCGGCTCGTCTCTCGGCTACATCGTGATGCTGGTCGGACTCATGTTCGCCGGCATGCAAGTGTTCATGATCGGCGTAGCGCTATTCTCGATGGTGATTGTGTTCCAGCTTGTGACGCTGCCCGTCGAGTTTGACGCCACCGCGCGAGCGAAGAAGCTCGTTCTGGCCTACGGGATCATTACGTCCCACGAGCGCGAGGGCATGGACAGGGTGCTCAACGCAGCCGCCTTGACCTACGTTGCCGCCGCCGTCAGTTCGCTTCTGACGTTAATGTACTTCCTGATGCGCGCCGGACTACTGGGCGGCCGGGACGATTGAACGACGATCATCGAACAGGGCCCGCCGCCAGCAGCTCCCACCACAGGGACGGAGCGCCCCATGTGGATTCGGCGGCACCCACGCCGACCGATCCGAAGCAGCAGGTTGGGGTTAGCGGGAAAAAGCGAAGCGCGCCGCGTAGGGGTCGCGGTTCGCCGTTACAAGCGGGCTAGGAATAAGCATCATGGCGGCGTTCGGCGAGACGCGCTCTCTAACAGAGCGCAACGTTTCGATCGTCCCGTACAAGAACAAACCCCAGGAATCATCATTTTCGGATACGGTCATGCGCCGCACAAGCGCCGATTCGCTGCCATCGGCAAACAGTCCGATGCCGCCGCGATTGAACTGTGAGTCCCGCCAGTAGTCCACACCGAACCCGTTGACCATCGTGGTGATTTGCTCACCGCGCACTCGCACCGTAATACGATTAAACGCTCCAGACCGGGCGAGGTCACCAGGCAACTCGACGCGGAAAGGCTCTCCCGAAGCGAGTTTGTTTCCACGCCTCAACGTGAAGCGCTCAAGATAGAATCGGCTCTGTCGGAGCGCCTGCGACTCAACGAGCTTGAAGCCGTAATAGTTTTCAAAGTCGGACGCCCGAACAGCCCAGCCCACCGCTCCAGACTGGATCTTGGTATCAAAGTCCATACGGTAGCTGGCGAGCTGCAGAGTATCCTGCCGCAAGAACATGCTGCCGGGTGTGACTCGCGCAACCGAGCCTCCGGCTAACCCCTCCGCGCCCCGGCTCACCCACTCATCGACATCACTGTCGAAGTCATCGGCTATGAAGAAGGCAGCGCGCTCTTCGATGGGCCTGCTCAAAGTGTTGGCCGCGGCGACGAACTTGTCCTTCATGACTGCCTGCGCGTCGAGCAGGCGGCTCCACGGAACATCGAGAGTCGCCACGAAGATCAGGGCGATCACGACGAAGGCCGCTTGCGAAGTCCTACGCTTGCGCAGAGCTTCTCTCAGGAAGGCGACCGTTGATGAGCGCGAATCGTTGATGCGGCGGTAGTGGAGCGGGCTATCGATTTCCCAGTTCTCAGAAATTTCGTTGTCACGCTTGCGAGAACCATGCTTCCGCCCGGCTTGGTCGCCGGCCATCTCAGACCGCTCCCACTCGCGTGACGGGTCGTATGAGCTAACGCGGCGCTTCGACGCGATTTCGAGGCTGACGACTTCAGTCCAGGATGGGCGGCCCGTGTCCGAGGCGCCGGAACCTGAACGAGGGCGTGAACTATCGTTCAGCCCCTGTTGAGAACCAGCAGGCTGCCTGCTCTCGAATTTCGGCATCCCTGCCCGTTCCCGATGCACTCGCTCCGCGCCGGTCAAGGCCGTGGAAGTCAGACGGGGATTGGGAAGGATGACGTTGTGACTCGCGAAATCAGTGGGGCGTATCGAGCCAACGCCAGGATCGCCGGGGCGTTTCTTCGTACTGCCAAGCGGCACACGGCCTTCCCCGCGCCCTCCGCGGGAACCAAGGCGGGCTTCTCGAGGGTTCGGCAGGAAGGGATTCCGGGGCTCGCCCGGACGTTCTCTTCCTTTACTGTTGTCGACGCTCATGGACAGACGGATGCTTTCTTCCCCGCTGCTGAAAAAAGCACCACTGGTCAGATTCTAATCTCCAATGTGCCCTATGTAGAGTTGTCCAATGCAAGATGATCCTGAAAGGAGGGAGTGTTTCCAATACAAGATGATCCTGAAGAC
>JAQBUE010000188.1 GCA_027624045.1 Acidobacteriota bacterium | reverse complement strand
ACCGGTCTCCTGTTTTAGGGGGGCCAATTCAAACTGCCGAAAGGGGCCAGTTCAGAGTACCGAAGTCACGCCTGGCCTAGTTGAAGGCAAGGCCCGTGAACGGGCCTGTTTGAAGGCTGCCGAGTTGCGAAGAAGAATCGTGAGTGGGGTTCCCGGCGTCGGAGTCGCGACGTGCTGTTGGAATTGTGGGGCCCTTTTTTGCTCGTTGTTGTTGATTTAGCGGACCGATGGAAAGGCCGCTGACGTCAAAACCTGGGTCCTGGCTACTAGCTTTGGGGCTTGGACCGGCATGAGTGCCGGTCGCTACTGTGGGGCCGCAGGCACGGGTGGCCTGGTTACCTTGCTTGACTGTTCCGTGGCCAAACCCGTCACTTGCGTTCCGGGTTCGGTTTGGCGGTGGGTGTGGCCTTGGAGCTTGCTAGGCGCCTTCGGCTGTGCCCATCTGCTGCGAGAGGTAGACGCCGATGCCCATCTGTTCGATCATGTCGATTTGGGCTTCGAGCCAGTCAACGTGATGCTCTTCGTCGACCAGGATCTTTTCGAAGAGGTCGCGTGAACCGTTGTCACCCTTGGCGACGGCGTTGTTGATGGCTGCGTTGAGACGCGGTATGGCTTCGAGTTCCAGTGCGAGGTCGTTCTCGAACTGCTCCTTGACGTTTTTGCCAATGCGGAGCGGGAACATCTCGCGGAGGTTCGGGATTGCTTCGAGAAAGAGGATTCGCTTGATCAGAACCTCAGCGTGTTGCATCTCCTCGATCGACTCGCGCTTCATGTACTTTGCCAGAGCGAGATAGCCCCAGTTCTCACACATCTCCGAATGCAGGAAGTATTGGGGGATCGCCGTCAACTCGCCTTTTAGAACCTCTTTGAGGTCTTCGATAACCTTTGGATCGCCTTTCATGTTTTCCTTTCACACTCCATTTTCTTTTTGGTAAGTACTCTTTGTATCGTTCACGCAGTGGCTTTGTCAAAACGGTGCTTGGTTTGGCGGCGGGTTCGGCTTGGGTCGGACCGCTTACTTCGTGCACGGCGCGGCTAGAAGATGGCCGCTAGGTGGGGGCGGATTGAGACTTTCGACTCGTCGCCGATCGATCGTGTTCTCGGGGCTACGACAGCGCCGCGAGTACCTTGTCGTCGAAAGAGAAGTCCGCTGGTGGACGCTGTTGCCCGCTGTACCATGCGAAACTGCGCCGCAAACCTTCTTCCCATGGTGTCGGTTCGAAACCTAGTTCTTGCTGAGCGCGGGTTGTGTTCTGAGTGATTGGCGGCATGTCGTAGTACTGCGCGAAGTAGAATGGCGGCTCGAACAAGTTGCCGCCGAGTTCGACCAATCGCTTGCGGGGCGCCGGAACGAGCTGGGCTTGTTTGCCCGCGGCGGCCGCCAAGGCCTCGACGAGGCTGCGCTGCGTGATCGGAGATTCGTGGGCTATGTTGTAGGCGCTGCCGGTGGCTGCATCCGTGTCGGCGGCCAGAATCGCGGCTCGGGCTAGATCGTCGGCCAAGACGAACTGCATGAGGCGCTCGCCATTGTCAGGAAGCAGGATGGGGCGGTTGGCGAGAAGACGGTCCCAAAAGAAGGCTTCGCGGTAGAACGGGTTCTCGGATCCATAGACGTACGGTGGACGCAGAGTGACGGCCGGAAACGCCTGCTCGCGATGGAGGGCGAAGAGCATGCGTTCCGTCTCGGCTTTGTTGCGAACGTAGGCTTCGGGGTGATCGGGTGGCGCGAGTGGGTCGTCCTCAGAGTGATTGAGGCCGTCGCCGTAGGCTGCGACGCTGGATGTAAAGACGTAGCGACGAAGGCGTTGGGAAGTAGCCACGGCCGCCGCTTTGACTTGCTCGGCGGTGGTGCCGCGCTGCCAGTCGTAAACGTTGTCGTAGACGACGTCGAATTGTTGGCCGCTGAGTTGTTGAGCTATTGCTTTGGGGTCGTTGCGGTCGCAGTGAATGTCCGCCGTGTGGCCCGCAAAGGGATTGTGCTTGCCACGATGCAGGATCGTGACGTTGTCGCCGCGGGCGAGTAGACGGCGCACGAGCGCGCGTCCGATGAAGAGCGTGCCGCCAATGACGAGCGCGCGATCGGGTTGCTTAATCGTAGTACTCGAGGCCAAGGTGCGTGATGAGATCTTCACCCTTCATCCAGCGCAGCGTGTTCTTGAGCTTCATCAACTGGATGAAGATATCGTGCTCGGAATAGAGGCCCGGGGCCGCCATGGGCGACTTGAAGTAGAACGAGAGCCACTCCATGATGCCCGACATGCCGGCGCGTTGCGCCAAGTCGAGGAACAGTGCGAGGTCGAGGACCAGCGGGGCGGCCAGGATGGAATCGCGACACAGAAAGTTGATCTTGATCTGCATCTGGTAGCCGAGCCACCCGAAGATGTCGATATTGTCCCAACCTTCTTTGTTGTCGCCGCGCGGCTTGTAGTAATTGATCCGCACCTTGTGATCGAACTTGCCGTAGAGGTCCGGATAGAGTTTCGGCTGGAGGATGACGTCGAGGGCGGAAAGCTTGCTCTCTTCCTTCGTCTTGAACGAATCGGGATCGTCAAGCACTTCGCCGTCGCGGTTGCCGAGGATGTTGGTGGAGAACCAGCCGTCGAGTCCGAGCAGCCGGGATTTCAAGCCGGGGGCAAGCAGTGTCTTGATGAACGTTTGACCAGTCTTGTAGTCTTTGCCGGCGATCGGCATGCCCTGCGTCTTGGCAAGTTCCATGATCGCCGGGATATCGACCGTGAGGTTCGGCGCGCCGTTCGCGAACGGTACTCCTGACTTCAGCGCGGCGTAGGCGTAGATCTGGCTCGGCGCAATCTCAGGGTTGTTCTCGCCCAAGCCTTTCTCAAATGACGCCACGCTCTGGTGGACATCGCTCGCCTTCTGATAGATCTCGGTTGAACCGCACCACACCATGACGGCGCGGGCGACGCCGGTGCGCTCTTTGAAGTTGCGGATGTCGTCGATCAGGGCTTCGGCCAACTCCATTTTGTTGGCGCCCTTCTTGATGTTGGGCCCGTCGATGCGCGTGACGTAACGGTGTTCGAAAACGGCCGGCATCGGCGTGATCGCCTGCATCTCGCTCTTGACGCCGTCGAGCAGATCGCGCTGCAAGACGCCCGCGTTTACGGCCGAGTCATAGCAGTTGGCGTCGTAGATGTCCCAACCGCCGAAGGCGAGGTTGTTCATATCGGCGAGCGGAACGACGTCCTTGATCAGAGGATTGCGGTCATCGGTGCGCTTGCCGAGGCGCACGCGGCCGAGTTGGGTGAGCGAACCGATGGGGGCCGCTTGACCCTTCTTAATGGTTTCCACACCCGCTATAAACGTGGTACTGACGGCGCCCAGGCCAGGCAACAGAACTCCAAGTTTGCCTTCGGCGGGCGCGATTTTAGGTGTTTCTCGCACAGACACGAAAAGTTACTCCAGGTATGGATTTTAGTCTTCGAAACAGAAGAACGGGGCGCTTCTCCGGAGGGCGGATGGAGCGGTTTCGTGGTCCTTCTGAAAGAGAGGCGTAAGAACTGTAGTTTACACAATCGGACGGGCTGGGTGTGCGTCGTGCTCCCGACCCTTTGAAAGCAGCTAGCGCGGCGCGGCCGGGGCCGGGGCCGATCTGTCGCCGTACTTCGACATGATTTCGGTCCACGAGCAGGGCCTACTTGGCTTTGCGGGGCAGCCGTAGGTGGCTCACCAGCTCCTTGAGGGTTTCGTCGCTTTCGCCGGAAGCCTTCCAGAGAGCGTTCTGATTCAAGCGCGCGATCTCGGTTCGGACGACTTCGATTTCGCGCGGCCCGATAATACCGATCTTCACGAAACCGCGGCCGATCTGGAGCACGCGCACCTCGACGGCGTCCCCGACGGTGAATGACTGCCCTTGATTGCGGCGAAGAACTAGCACAGCTATTGGAAAGACGCGAGCGGAAAGACGCTCGGGTAATCACTTTCAAACTGGACGATCTGCTTCGCCAACGAAGTCACCGGATTCACGACGATGGGGGCCATCAGGTTGCAGGCCGATTGTTTATCACCGGAGGCCAGAACCAGCACAACGAAGCACAGCACATTGCCGCCGAGGCAGGGCTGTTCGCGCAATCCCAGCAGCTCACAATCGCTCGCTGACATTGCAAGGTTGTAGTCGGGGTCTACAGCCTGCACCGGAACAACGGGAAGGCTGACTTCGGGCTGGCTTGCTGATTGCAAGAAGTACACCGGAGCATACTCTTTTGAGTAGACAAGCACGAAACGTCCCGAACCCACGAAGCCTGGAAGTCCCTCGGGAAACAGGATCTCGGCGTTCTCGCCGGTGGCCAGCAAAGCTGTATCGGAGGGAGGCACGAGGTTGTCTTTGAAGGCTATCGGCCGACTGCCGGGGAACAATTAGCGATCCGCGTTCGGCGCCGGGCGGGCTGGGCAAACGCGACTGTCAACGGGACTGTCCCAAGGCCAAGGTTTTCGCTATTCTGAATGGCATCATGGCCGTCAAAACTGAAACCGCCTCTCAAATCCTCGAAGCCTACGTCAAGAAAACGCCTGCGTCGGCCGAGCGCCACACGCGGGCGTTGAAAATATTCCCTAACGGCACCACGCACGTCGCGCGTTTCCTTAACCCCCACCCGATCTATGTGGACCGGGCGCTGGGATCGCGGAAGTGGGACATAGACGGAAACGAGTACGTCGACTACGTCGGCGGGCACGGGTCTCTGCTACTGGGGCACGCGCACCCGGCCGTCGTGGAAGCTGTCTGTCGGCAGGCCCCGCTCGGGACCCACTACGGCGCCCAACACGAACTCGAGTTGGAGTGGGCGGAGATGATTCAAGAGATGATTCCGTGCGCCGAGAAGGTGCGCTTCGTCGGATCCGGGACCGAGGCGACACAAATGGCGCTTCGTCTCGCGCGGGCATACTCGGGCAAGAGCAAGTTCATCCGCTTCGGCGCTCATTTTCATGGCTGGCACGATCATGTGGCCTTCACGGCCGCACCTCCCGAGGTGAACAAGCCGGAGGGCATCGCCGAGGCAGTGGTGGACGGCGTGATCGTATTGCCGCCGAACGATATCGAAAATGTAAGGCAGGTTCTGGCGGACCGTGATGACGTCGCGGCGGTGATCCTTGAACCGACAGGCGCGGGTTTTGGCCATGTACCGACGAGCGGCGAGTTCCTGCGGCAGCTACGGGATGTAACGGCGGAACACGGCGTCATTCTGATCTTTGACGAGGTTGTGACAGGCTTTCGCGTCTCCCGCGGGGGAGCGCAAGCTCACTATCAGGTCATGCCCGATCTGACGAGCTTGGCCAAGGTGGTTGCGGGCGGTTATCCGGGGGCAGCTGTCGTCGGGCGTGCTGACATTATCGACCTGCTTGCGTTCGTGGAAACCGAAGCAGGGATTGCGCCGCCGCGGATTCCTCACCAGGGGACCTTCAATGGCTATCCGGTGGGCGCGGCGGCCGGCATCACGACGCTGAAGCTCCTGAAAACCGGCGACTATATCGCGCGGGCCAACGAAAGCGCTGAAAGCATCCGCAATGGAATCGACGACATCTTGAGGAAGCATGGCGCCCCCTGGTGTGCCTACGGCGAATTCTCGGGCATTCATATCTTCACCAACCCGTTGCGTCAATCCGTGTCTCGTGAAGACATCTACGCCGGGAAAGTTCCGTGGAACGTTCTCGCGAAAGCTACGCCGCCCGGGCTCGGACACAAAGTGCGGCAGGCCATGATTGTCGGCGGCGCCGATGTTACCGGGTGGCCGGGCGGTGTTGTTTCCGGCGTCCACAGCGGACAAGATGTTGATATCACGCTGTCAGCCTTTGAGCAAGCTGTCGAGATGCTGACCGAAGATGGCGAGTTCGATTAGAAACAGCGCTCGACACGGAAATACCGGCGGACCGATCTGAGAGCATGTGGACCTGACTTGGCGGGCTACGCAAACGCCGGCCCGCCCGCGACTAACCTATTGTGAAAATCCTGGACATCCGCGAAGCCTCCGTAGCTATCAGTTCGGACATCAGCAATGCCTACATCTCGTTCGCGGAAATGACCGTTTCCGCTGTTGCGGTGATCACGGACGTTGTCCGCGACGGGCGCTCTGTGATTGGCTATGGCTTTAACTCCAACGGGCGCTACGCCCAGAGCGGGATCATCCGCGACCGCCTGATCCCGCGTCTCAGGCGTTGCAAGGCCGAAGCGCTGCTCAATGACGACGGCTCAAACTTCGATCCGTTCAAGGCCTGGGACGCGATGATGGCTAACGAAAAACCCGGCGGGCATGGCGAACGTTCCGTGGCCGTGGGCGTGCTCGACATGGCCTTCTGGGACCTGGTTGCGAAGATTGAAAACAAGCCGCTCTATCGCCTACTCGCCGATCGCTTTCGGGGCGGCGCGGCGCAACCGGAAGTCTACGTCTACGCCGCCGGCGGCTACTATTACCCCGGCAAGGAGTTGACGGCGCTATGGGATGAGATGAAGCGGTATCTCGATCTGGGATACGACACGGTCAAGATGAAGATCGGCGGCGCACCCCTGGCCGATGATCTGAAACGGATTGAAGCCGTGCTTGCGCTGCTACCCTCGGGCCGCGCGCTGGCGGTTGACGCCAACGGCCGCTTCGATCTGGCGACCGCACTCGCCTATGCAGCCGCGCTCGAACCCTATGGCCTCAAGTGGTACGAGGAACCTGGCGATCCTCTCGATTTCGATTTGAATCGTGAAGTAGCGGCCGCCTCCGCAACACCGATCGCGACCGGTGAAAATCTTTTCTCGATGCAAGATGCGCGAAATCTGATCCGCTACGGCGGGATGAAGCCTGAGCGCGATTTTCTGCAGATGGATCCGGCCCTCAGCTACGGTCTCGTGGAATACCTGCGCACGACCGACATGCTGGTAGAGAACGGCTGGTCGACGCGGCGCTGCGTACCCCACGGCGGACATCAGTTCGCGTTGCACATCGCCGCTGGTCTCGGCCTGGGCGGCAATGAATCTTACCCTGGCGTCTTCGAGCCGTTTGGCGGGTTTGCCGACGATATCCCGGTTCAGGCCGGCAAGGTAAGGGCATCGGAAGCGCCGGGCATCGGCATCGAAACGAAGGCGGAGTTGATGAAGGTCTACGAGCGGCTCTCAGGGTAAAGACGCGGCTAGCGCCCGGCGCATCTGTCGAACCTCAAACCTCTCGTCATTGCTGAAGATGTCGACGAGTCCGCCCTCACCGACTACGTGGCCGGCGCCGACGACGACAAACAGCGTTCCTTCCGATTGCAGGAGTTGTCGAAGGCCGGCCGCCATTGAGACGTTGCGGTCGTGGATCAACTTCTGAAAAACCGGCCGCATCCGTTCGTCGCCTCGCTGCGACTCGACAAGCATTCGATCGAGCGTCGCGGCATCGCCCCGTTTCCACGCCGCGGTCAGGTCATCAAGCATGCCGAGCAGCTTGTCCATTTCCTGAATCGTCGACATCAAAAACAAACGCTGCAACTCGGCTGAGAAGCCCGACAATAGTTCGATCTGAAACTCGGCGGTCTCAAGAGCATGTAGTCACCTAAATCTGTGTTGCTCTCTTGGTGGCGGCCTCGCGAGAGCGGGCCGCCAGTGGATCACGCCGACAACGCCTTGATCTCGTTCATGAACCGTAACCGGAGTTGAAGCTGCTTACCGTAAATCTTGTCAAAGTTGTGTTCAAACCCCTTCAGGTCTTCTGACAGGCGCATAATCATCAGTACGTCTGCGATCTGTCTGTCTAGGTGGGGCACGCCGGTATCGATGCTGAGAGTCTGCCACAGCTTAGCCCTGCGATTCCCACTCGGGTTCTTCGGTAATTTGTGCTTCATTTCCTCTAGAACCCCAGGCGGCAACGGCTCGTAGATGTACTTGTTTATGAGCTTGCCGATGTAGGAGGGGCGTCTCACACTCCCAGGCTTGTATTCCCAGTTATGGAGTCGGTAGATCTGTTCAAAAAACTCGGGCGGGAACTTGCGAGTCCAGGACAGAAGGGTCGGGGATATGTATTCCGCGATGACGCGGAGCATGTCCTCCTTGGTTTGGTTGGCTCGGTAGCCGGTCGCATCATCTACCAGCGCTGTGATGCCGCGTCGTGCGAGACCACGAGTAAGCCTGTCGCAAGCGTCGATGATCGGCTCATACCTTTTAAGCGCTGACTTCGCGGATTTCTTTTCGGATCGCTTGCCAGACGCGATCTTGGCGTTTAGGTCATCCCGAAGTTTCAGGTAGACCTCGCAGACCATCGGAAGAAGCATCGCGTCGTAACCGACCGTCCTTTGGCCACTCTTGAGCTTAAAAAGGATGGGAGTGGTCGACAATCTTAACTCGTCTGAAATGAACTGTTTAAGTATGTCTGCACTCAAAAAGAAGGGGAGGTCGTCGCCAGTGGATAACCCGCCTGTTCCGGCCTTCGGCGTACGTGATCTACCGATTGCTCGAAGAAGCGTACCCTGCGCCAGCAACCTCTTGCCGCTTGGAAGAACTGCTGCCATCAGGAGTGCATCGCCGATCTCTAGCGGTCCGTCGTGCGTGGCCTGTAGCAGATCGATTCCCCAACGGGCGTCTGCCCCCCGCTGCGCAATCTCCCTGCGCTCTCCTGAACTAAGGCGGCGAGCCCGTTCGGTGCCGCCTTTCGACTGTGGAGAACTGTCGTTGTGCTTGCTCATTACGCATACTCTAACACGAGATTGATATGCTTGCTCAACTTTTTTATTTACTGCTTGCTTAGCAAGCATTACACCGTGTCTATGAACGCAAAAAAAAACCGGTAGAGACTGGAATCTCCATCGGGTCCGTTCTGGCCCGCACAGCCAAAGCCGCGCAAGGACTAGACACCTTTAAACTGCTGGTACTCGCTGGCGAGAAGTGCGAAAGAGGCATGGCTGAGTTCCAGGCCTCATCGAGTTCCACGTCTGGGTCGGCCCGACCCGGAGCGCATCTGCACTTCGATAGTCGAGCGGTCCAATCTCAGCCTGAGGATGTCTACCCGCAGGTTCACACGGTTGACCAATGCCTTCTCAAAAAAGTGGGAGAACCACTGGGCAGCGGTTTCGCTGTGGTATTGCCGGTACAACTTCGGAAGGATTCACAAGTCCCTTCGCGTGACACCAGCGATGGCTGCCGGCGTGACCGATCACGCTTGGACCGTGCGGGAACTTCTTGAGGCCTAACCGCTTCCAGTCCTGGGTGCGTCGGACGGCGTGATAGGCGGGAATAGGTGTGTATACACCGCCTTGAAGGCGAGCCCAAGTGTCCCGTCGATAACGGCAAGGATGATCTTGGTTACAGATTCCCCCTCTACCATGAAGAGCGACCATAGCAGTGCAATGAGCACGCCGGAGAAGAGAACGATTACCGCTATCAATGCAACCCAGGCCATTAGTATCTTCTGAAGGCCCGAGTAAACCCGAAGCTGCCTATCGGTGATCTTATGGTCGGGCCTGCTCATACTAGCTGGTAGAAGAGCGTCTTCTTGAGGTCGGCAGTTGCTAGCTGAACCTCTTCGATGTGCTCACCCTCCCCGGTCCAGCAGCGTACAGTCTCAGGAAGGTCTGACTCACGAGACGCTGAGGCAGCGACTGAACCATCTGGGCAGGCCACTTCAACAGCCTGCCGGAATAACCCTTGGCGAACGGCGGTTTCGCAAATTCGGCGCGCCTGTTCAGTCGAGACGCCAAGAGCACTCCTCACGTTCTCCAGATAGATCTTGTCTGGATTCAGCTTGGAGATGGCATCTTCGACCCGCGCCGGAGGGGCGGGGAGGTACCTACTGATTGTGCTCAAGAATGTCGCCAATGAAGGCATCTGTGTCCCCCCTCGTTTCAGAGTAACGAGGAAACGCCATACGACCGCTTGACGGGTCGATGAGCACTGCCGACACGCTGCTCCCGCTCTCTGGTGGGATCAGGAACAGCGTATCCCTTAGCATCGCATCAACGAGGATCTCATAGAGCGCCGGATTGTGCTCCTTGATGCCGAGTTCCTCATCCATTGCCTCTGAACCCGCATTTCCAATTTGATTTCGTCATCCCGACCTTCCAGCGGCCTTCAGCGTCTTTATTCATAGGG
>JAQBUE010000187.1 GCA_027624045.1 Acidobacteriota bacterium | reverse complement strand
CGTCCCATTGCCATAGAACAAGTTTATCGACTCTTGTTTCAATGTGGGACTTCCACCACAGGCTGCTATCCTCCTGATAACGAAATTCGGCCGGCGCGTTTCTCAATGCTGAACTGCATGGTTATGACATCTTAGAACAAACGAGGACATGGTGATTGCGGGTTGTCGGGCGGTAGAGGCACGTCGTCTTTCGTTGGGGGAACTTCAAACTGGGCTTTTGTGGCGCTCTAGGCCCGGTCACCACGCCCCTCTACCTGTTGCGTCAGGCAGCTCACGCCCGATTTGTGTGAGCAAGTGTGAGCAAGACCGCTGTAAGTTGTTGAAATATTGGTAGCGCTAACGGGATTCGAACCCGTATTTGAGCCTTGAGAGGGCTCCGTCCTAACCCTTAGACGATAGCGCCGTCCACCCCGATTTTAGGGAAACCGCGCCAGCCGGTCAAGCAGAGCCTCCGGCTGATCACCCGCCTCCACCGAGTCCAGAGGATCGCAGGCGCCGGATCGCCGCAATCGGGCGGCGGCCCTCGCGGCGCTGGCCGAAATGGCTTGCTGCCGCGAATAGTTCGCACTAATTTGATCCGAGTGAACCCTATAGCAGCCCATCAGCCACGTCAGACCGCGGACTTCGTAGTTCTCCGACATCCGCAACCACAGGTCGTAATCTTCGGCATGGATAACCGCGGCACGGTATCCGCCAAGCTGCCGCCAAGCGCTCTTTCGGAACATGACCGAGGAATGGTGGAAGCAATTGTAATCGGCCATCCTCGGCACGATGAGCGCGTGTTCGAGAGGCGGGACGTAGTCGCCGAGCCTGTCGCCGTCTTCATTGACCGTGCGCATGCCGCCACCGAGCAGCGCGACTTGAGGATGGCCGTCGAGGAACGCAACTTGCCGCTCGAGCCGGTCAGGGAACGCAATGTCATCCGCGTCAAGGCGGGCGATATAGGGCGCGGCGGCAAGCTCGCAACCTTCATTGAGCGCCGCGACAAGACCTTGATGGGCCCGCGCCGCAACTCGGACCCGCGGATCGGCTCGCGCGGCTTCCTCCGCGATCGCGGCGGTCTCGTCGGTAGAGCCATCGTCAACGATCAGGCATTCAAAATCAGCAAGAGTTTGGGCGAGAACGCTGTCGATCGCATCGCGCAGGAAGCGCGCGGCATTATACGCGGGCATCACGACGGACACCCTCGCTGTTGACTCGCGACCCACCATGCGCTTATTTCAGCAGATAAGGCCCGCGCCCTTCGATAAACTCAAAGCAGAGCCTTCGCCCGCCGAGATTCCCCGTGCCCTCCCGATGCCGCTGCTGCGCCTCGACAACGTTACAAAACACTACCGCGCCGACAACCAGGACGTTGTCGCGCTCGACGCCGTAACCCTCGACGCCGAACCCGGCGAATTCCTCTCCATCGTCGGACGCAGCGGTTGCGGCAAGACCACCCTCCTCAACCTCGCCGGGGCGATGGACTTTCCCTCCGCCGGCAGCGTCCACATCAACGGCGTCGTCACCTCCGGCCTAGCCGATGCCGAACTCACCGCCATCCGCCGCAAATATGTAGGCTTCGTCTTTCAGTTCTTCCAGCTCCTTCCCACTCTTTCCGTACGGGAAAACGTCGAGCTTCCGCTGCTGCTCGCCGGTCAGACAGCCAACACTCAACAGGCAATCGAGCGGCTCGAATGGGTCGAGATGGCCGACTATGCCAAGCGCCTTCCGCATCAACTCTCCGGCGGCCAGATGCAACGCGTCGCCATCGCGCGCGCCCTCGTTCACTCGCCCAAGCTGCTGCTCGCCGATGAGCCGATCGGCAACCTCGATTCCACTAGCGCCGAAATCGTCATGAATCTACTGCGCCGCACCGCCGACGAGTTGAAGACCACCATCCTGATGGCAACGCACAGCCAGGAAGCCGCCCGTATCACCGACCGTATCGTCGCACTCCGCGACGGACGCATCGAGGAGATCCGGCGCCCTTGACCGCCGCGCTCACTCTGTTCATTCGCCTGATCGTTCGCCCGCTCGGCCGCGAGCCCGGACGCACCGCCCTCACCATCTTCGCCATCGCGCTTGGCGTCGCCGTCGTCGTCGCCATCCATCTCGCCGGCACCGCCGCCACCGGTTCGTTCCAGTCATCACTCGAAACCCTCACCGGCGACGCCGACCTAGAAATCAGCACCGTCGGCGGACTCGACGACGCGCTGCTCGCCAGCCTGCAAGCCCTTCCTTATCCTGTTCGTTTCTCGCCGCGCATCGAAGGCTTCGCCATGATCGAGCCGCAAAAAGTCAGCATCCCCGTCTTCGGCTTTGACCTCATCGGCGACCGTTCGCTCGAATCCATGGCCCCACCCAAGTCGTTTGACCTCGACTCGCTGACCCGCCACGACATCATCTGGGCCGGCTCCGGCGTCGCATCCGAAAAAGGTCAGCAACTTCGGCTCACGATCAACGATCAGACCGCAACCTACACCGTCGGCGGCATCCTCGAAACGACAAGCAGCCAAGGCGCGCCGCGTCCCAACTTCATCGTGATGGACATCGCCGCGGCGCAGAAAGCCTTCTCGAAACAAGGTCGTCTCGATAGCATCGAAGTCTTTCTCCCTGAACGTGATGACAGACGGCGCAACGACCGCGACTGGGAAGCGCTCATCTCGGCCGCGCTGCCCGCCGGAGTCACCCTCAAACCGAAGGGCTCGCGCACCACCGAGAACCGCACCATGATGAGCGCTTTTCGCTGGAACATCCAGGTGCTGAGTTACATCTCGCTCGTCGTTGGCGCGTTCCTCATCTACAACACCATCGCGATCTCCGTCGTCCGCCGGCGCGGCGAAATCGGCGTCATGCGGGCACTCGGAGCAGGCCGCGCCGCCGTGACACTCGCCTTTCTCGCCGAAGCCGCATTTCTGGGCGCCATGGGGACCGCGCTCGGCCTACTCCTCGGGCGTATCATGGCCAACGGCACTGTCGAGATGCTCGCCGCCACCGTCCGCTCGCTCTACGTCAGCAGCACTCCGGGTGAAATCCTCTTCACGCCCGACGTCGTTGTTGTGGCGGTCGTATCCGGCATGGGAGTCTCTCTGCTGGCCGCGCTTGCACCCGCCAGCGAGGCCGCCCGCGTTCCTCCCAGTGAGGCGATGGCTCGCGGACGCCATGAAACCGCTGCGCGCCTCGCAACGGGCCGCCGTTTGATCTACGCGGGCCTTCTCGCCGTGGCATCCTGGGGCGCCGCGCAACTCGAACCCATCGGCGGCATGCCGCTGTTTGGATATCTCTCGGCTCTGCTGATCATCGCCGCCGCCGCTTGCGCCACGCCTGCCATCGTCGATCGCTTGGCGCAATGGCTCTCGCCTGTTCTCCGCGCCGCGTTCGGCGCACAAGGGATTCTGGCCCCGCGTAGTCTCTCGGCCTCACTCGCCCGGACATCCGTTCTTGTCGCCGCGCTATCAACCGCCGTCGCCATGCTCGTCAGCGTCGCCATTATGGTCGGCAGCTATCGCGACACCGTCATCGTCTGGCTCAATGAACGCCTGCAAGCCGACTTCTACATCCAAGCCGCCGGGCAGCGCGAAGCCCGCCAGTACCCAACCATTGACCCCGCCATCGCCGACCGCATCGAGGCCTTGCCCGAAGTCCAGGCCGTCGATCGTTTTCGAGGCTATCCGGTTTACTACAACGGCCGCCCCTCAATCCTGGGTGCGGGACAAAGCGAAGTCCTCAGCCGTCTCGGCAACCTCGGCTTCCTCGACGGTTCCCCGCCCCAACAGGTCCTTGCCAAACTAGGGAGCAGCGACCACGTCATCATCACCGAAACCTTCGCCAACCACCACCGGCTCAACGTCGGCGACACGCTACAGCTTCCCCTCGGCGGCCAACTCGTCGATCTCGCGATCATCGGAATTTACTACGACTATTCGAGCGAAGGCGGCGCGGCTATCGTCGATCGCAAGACGATGCTCAAATACCTCTCCGACCCTTCGCCCAGCAATCTCGCCATCTATCTGGCCGACGGCGCAAATCCCGAATCCGCCCGCGCTGCCATTGAAAACGCAACCAGCGGCTTCAGCGTCACGCTGGCCGACCATCGCACTCTTCGCGAACGCGCTCTCGTCGTCTTTGACCGCACGTTCACCATCACATACGCACTCGAAGTCATCGCGATTCTCGTCGCCATCCTCGGCATGGCCGGTGCGCTCGTCGCGCTCGTCATCGACCGCCGCCGCGAGCTCGGCGTACTCCGCTTTCTAGGCGCATCCGCCGGACAGATCCGCCAGTTGATCCTGTTCGAATCCGGCCTGATCGGCCTATTCTCAAACACGATTGGCCTCGCGCTCGGCACAGTGCTTTCGTTGATCCTCATCTTCGTCGTCAACAAGCAGTCCTTCGGCTGGACGATCCAGTTTCACTGGCCCATAGCTCTGCTGCTCGGAGCGCTGACTTTGATCTACGTGGCCGCCATCCTTGCGGGCATCTATCCGGCGCGCGTCGCGGTCCGCTTGAACCCGATCGAGGTGGTCCACGAAGAATGAAATCCCCGTCCGCCATCCTCGCCACCGTCTGCCTGCTGCTCGCCGCAACCGCGGCGGCCTTCGACCACGCTCGCCCCGGCTATCAATACGAATTCCCGCGTGACCACTTCAGCCACTCCACCTTCAAGACCGAGTGGTGGTACTACACCGGCAATCTCCAGACAGCCGAGGGACGCCGCTTCGGTTTCGAATTGACCTTCTTCCGCTACGCCATCAACGAGCAAGGCGGCGATTCCGCGTGGGACATTCGCGACATCTACCCAGCCCACCTCACGCTCAGTGACATCGACGGCGGCAAGTTCTTCAAGACCGATCGCCTCAACCGCCAAGGCCCTGGCCTAGCCGGAGCCGACACCGAGCAGGCCCGCATCTGGAACGGCAACTGGGAAGTCCAGTGGCTCGACCCCGCTTCAGACAAAAGTCCGCAACGGCTGAAAGCCTATGCCGACGACTTCTCCCTGGAATTCACACTCACGCCCGCCAAACCGCCCGTCATTCACGGCCTGAACGGCGTCAGCCAGAAAGCTGCCGGCGAAGGCCAAGCCTCGCACTACATTTCCTTCACACGACTCGAAGTGACCGGATCTATTGCACTGAACAATCAAAACTTTCCCGTTACCGGCCAAGCCTGGATGGACCACGAATTCTCGACTGACAGCCTAGGCCCCAACCAAACCGGCTGGGACTGGATGAGCATCCAACTCGACGACCAATCCGAGTTAATGCTCTACCGCATGAGGCGCTCGGACGGCTCAACCGACCCCTATTCCTCCGGCACCTACATCGACCCCAAAGGCCGCGCCCAGCACCTCGACTGGGCTCAGATCCGCATGACCCCCATCGAGGGCTCCCACTGGAAAAGCCCAGCCACCGGCGGCCTCTATCCCCTCAAGTGGCAGGTAGAAATACCCGACCTCGAAATCCGTCTGGATTGCGCAACCGATCTCGAAGATCAAGAAGTCGTAAGCCGCAAACAACTAGGCCCCAGCTACTGGGAAGGCGCCATGAACTTCAAAGGCCACAGGGAAGGCCGCCCCATCTCAGCAACCGGCTATCTGGAAATGACCGGCTACGACAAACCCCTAACCATAGGACCAAGCAAGTAAGTCCCTTGGCCATGGCTTTCAGCAATACGTCTTGTACTTTCATATGCTTGTCCCCCGATTGCGGAGCGTGTGGCTGGCGAATTCGCAAGAACTTGAGAGATCGCCCACTGTTCTTGTCGCCTGAGCCGGAGTCATCCTCAACACGGTCAGAATGGCGGGCGATCTCAAGTTTTTATGAATTCGCCAGCCACAGGCCTGCGGGTGCTCCCGACGCGGATCGGAGCCTACTCTACTGCCTAGCAGAGATCCTTGGGATCGCGCTTGGCGTCGAAGCGCCAGGTTACGCGACCAAGTTCCTCGCCCTCAAAGTGCTGACCGATGGACAGCATGTTGCCGGGATTTCCGTGTTTCGACAGGCTCTTGAGAATGAACCGGCAGTTCAGTCGCGCCTTCGCCGGCAGCAAAACCCTGGGCACTACTACTCGTGGCGTGGCTGGCAGCAGGATTTGCGCTGTCCGCTTCTTGCGATCAAGTTTACACTTAAGATCCAACTGCCCACAGAAGGCACTGGCGATCTCCAACGGGAGTTCCAGCCAAACCTCAACTTCGGCCGGGATACGACGTTCGATGACGAATTCGAAGTACCGCCGCCGGTCGGGAAAGTTGACGATCAGGAACGGCTGATCCGAAGGATCAGCGGCCGGATCGGTCAATTCATCTACCACGTTGAAATTTCGCCAGGTGACGTTGTTTTGACCGCGGATGAACGCACGAAAACCGTCGAAATCAGTCGGGGATGGCAGTACCGGAGCCGGGTCCGCCGGATGGTCTAGGATCCCCACGAAGCAGTAGTGCCCGGTCGCGGGGATGTCAGCACTCTGCCAGGTCAGTGGATCGGTTACCACGAGCGTGTCACCGACGGGGACGTTGACGGTAGAAGTGACGCCGATCTCGTTCCACATCGCCGGAGTCACTAAGGTCGCCACCTCGCTCCAAAAAATGCGCGCGGTCACGCCCGCGGCCGCGGCCGCTCCGCGATTCTTCATGCGGGCATAGAGGAAGTTATCCTGACCCGCTTCCACCTTAAATCCCAGCGTGTTGGAATTCTCTGTCCCTGAGCCTTCACCGAACGCTGTCTGCGGATTCGGTACCGCGACCGGTCTGGCAATAATGTCCGGACTGGCGCTGATGCCGCCCGCGGTAGGCACGCTACCGTCGTCGCCCACGTTGTCGCGCAGGTAAACGTCCGGATTTAGGCCGAGTACGTCCTCAATGATCTGGCGCAGGTCGGGCATGATCCCGATGTTGCCGGCCACGCCGCCGCCCTGTGCAGTACCGGTCGCCGGGTTCGACAGAATCATCCGCATCTGCGCCGGAGAAATGCGCACGCCGGTATTGGCCTCGTGCATACCCTGGACGATCAGAGCCGCACCGGCGATCTGCGGCGTTGCGGCGCTCGTGTTCTGGAAGTCGCCGGCGTATTCGCGGTCCGCATTACCACCGCCGTTGTCCAGGTCGCCGTATCCGGTGGTCACTACGTCCTCGCCCCAGGCGTAACAATTCACGCGTGCGCCGAAGTTGCTGGCTTGTTTGCGGTTATGCGGTAGAGGGCTCAGCGCCGCGCCGACCATGATGGCTCCGGAGTCCCGGAAATCGGCCGAGCCGGGATTTAGGATTTGCTGACCCGCTCCGTTAGTGAAAGTGTCTAAACTATCGTTTCCGTTGCCTGCGGCCTCGCAGACGATGATCCCCACGGCCGAGGCTAGGCGGATGGCATCGAACCAGTCGTCGATGATCTCGGCGGGCAGGAAGCTGGTCTGGACCTCGATTAGCAGCACATCACCCGGATCCATAACATCCACCGCCGCGAGCACTGCGTTTGCCACGAAACCGTTCTGGGGGATGCTCGAATCGAAGTGGCTGCTACAGCGGACCGGACCCGCTTGCGGGGCGATCCCGACGACGCCCACGGTATTGTCGCTCGCGACCATCGCGCCAAGCACGGCACATCCGTGGTCGAAGCTAGTGGGTTGGTTGTCGCCGAAGATAAGTGTCGGGCCGGCTGGCGTCAGATCCTCGTGCGTCAAACGCCAGCCCTGTTCCATATCGGTGACGGCCACTCCGGCGCCGCAGCCGTTCGGCTGGGTCCAGGCCCAGCGTGCGTCGATCCCGTCGTCGGCCGCGTCCTGATAGTTCTGTTGGCCGTTGTAGGGGTCGTTCGCTGGGTTGAGTGCGGGGTCCCGCCCCTCCACATGCGGGTAGGCATCGGCAACACCGGGCTGTGCGCGCAAGCGCTTGACGATCTCGGCGAGCTCTTCGGCGTGTGCGCGCGCATCAAGCATCCAGTAGGTGAGCAGGCTACGCAGAGGGGGCAGTTCGGACTTCCGCGCCTGGTCCTCGAGTTCGCGGATACGCCCTGGACCGACCGATGTGACGAGGCGCCGCCCTTGGCCCAAGTCCATCGCATCCATAAGCTTGAGAAGACCGGTCAACTCGAGGCGTTTCGCCAGTTCGGCCAGGGATTTGGCCTCGTCTGCTTCCCGCGACTCAGCAATGTCGCCGAGTCGTACTACGATGAATCCGGTGGGCTTGCCCGGGTCTGTTGTGGGCTCACCCGTCGCGATTTCGCCGTGCGACTGCTGAGGCGGAACCGCCCCAGCTTCAGCTCGCGGAAAGACCCGCATTGGCTCTTCTAATGCTTTCTTGAGTTCTCGTACGCTTCGTCGTACTGTTAACATCGCTCGAATCCTCCTAAATCATCAGGCGCAATCCGTTCAAAGAACGGGCCATCAGCCGCGGTCCTTCCGTCATCGAGGGTTGCTACGCCGCCAGTTGCACTCGCCTATCGTTGTGGTTCGCCAAAACTTCGTGGCCGATCGAAAAAGAAGACCGGACTCGTTTACGATCCGGTCTTTTGGGTGTCGTCGTGCTGGGCGTTCCCGGCAATCTGGCCGGCCAACGAGCACAATACTTGCTCTGCGCGCATTCCTGGACGTACTTGAGCACCCGTCGCCGTTTCCGCTGCCTCATCGAATGGTGCTTCCGTCATTGAGTGTTGGCGACCCAACGGGACCGGCGTGCCCCTGAGTGACGTGCCGCCGTTACCCACTCACGAGAACTCGTTAGCCGGACAGTAGTGAGAAAATACCTGTTGCATTTTCCCGGTTCGATTGTATACTCGAACCTGCGCCCGTTCTTCATGCTCGGAGGTCCCCCCGTGGCCAAAAGCACCGATTCCAAATCCGCTTCGACGAAACGCAGCACCAAAGCCGCCGCAAAGAAGTCGCCGAAGATAGCCCCTCAAGCCAAGCCCTACAAGCACAACTATTGCTCCGCTCCCGTAATTCCCCCCCCCGCGAATTCGGCCCCAACGTCGACCCCAATCGCGCCGCGCTCATACTCGTCAACGAGAACAAATGGGTCAACGGCACCGAACTGCACTACTACTTCTTCACGGGCGGCCCGTGGGGAGGCTCCAAGGCTCAGCAAGACGTCGTGCGCGAGGCCTTCGCCAATTGGAAAGAGCTTGGCATCGGGCTCGAATTCCACGAGGTCACCGACCGCGATGAGGCCGAGATCCGCATCGGTTTCCAACAGGGCGCCGGGGCGTGGTCCTACGTCGGAACATACGTGCTCAACATCGGCCAGGACCAGCGCACCATGAACTTCGGTTGGGACCTCACGCGCCCAGGCGAGATCGACACCGCCATCCACGAGATCGGCCACACCCTCGGCCTGCCCCACGAGCACCAGAACCCCAACGCGGGCATCGTCTGGGACGAAGAAGCCGTCTACGCCACGCTCGCCGGCTCGCCCAATTTCTGGCCGCGCGAGAAGACCTTCCACAACATCATTCGCAAGATCGACCCCGATACCGTGCAAGGATCCAACTGGGATCCGGACTCGGTCATGCACTATCCTTTCGACGCCGGGCTCATCCAGGAGCCGGCCCGCTTCCGCACCGGCCTCAGGCCGGCGCCCGGTCTTTCCTCACGCGACGTCGAATGGATCAAGACCTTCTACCCCGAGTTGAGCCCGCAGACGACCGAGCTTCAGCCCTTCCAGTCCGCCGCGCTGAATCTTCTGCCGGGCGAGCAGGCCGACTTCCTCGTCAACCCCGACGCCACCCGCTCCTACACCTTCCGCACCTTCGGCCAGACCGACACCGTCATGGTCTTGTTCGAGAAGCGCAACGGCGAGTGGCGCTACGTCAAGGGCGACGACGACTCCGGCGAAGCCCTCAACGCCCAGTTCGACACGCGCCTGGTCGCCGGCCGCGAATACATGCTGCGGATCCGGCTCTACTGGTCGAACGCCAGCGGGTCGACAGCCGTGATGATGTGGTAACGCGGCTGCAGGCGTGTGACGAGATCGATATCGCAGCGATCGTCACACACCGTGCGGCGGCGGGTACTGTCAACTTGTTGGCAGAAAGTCGGGATCGGGATAGGGGGAAGCCTCACGACTCCGCCCCTCCCACACCACCGGACATGCGGGTCCGCATCC